>NZ_JBHSMP010000037.1:0-118381 GCF_042655705.1 Paraburkholderia denitrificans
GCGCGAACCCAGTTATCACCTGGTGCCTGGACTCACGCCTCACCTCAAATCCGACGCACTCCTAGGGGCAAGCGAACCAATGCGGCCCCGTACCCAACAAGAACCGGAAGAATGGGCACGCTCTATAAAAAGGTTTGCCGCACCCCGAATCTCCGCAAAGCGGCACGCGCTGTTCTCACGAACGCCCAGAAATCAACATCTGAAAGTACCCGCGACGAAGCGAAGAATTTCCAGCTTTCACTCGACAAGCATCTATCAGCGCTCCGCAAAGAGCTGGTTGCAGGCACCTTCAAATTCCCTCCGGCTCACGGCGTTGCGGCCAAGAAGGCAAACAAGACGACACGTCGGCCTATCGTCATTGCACCCATCAAATCTCGCGTCGTACAACGGGCCATTCTCGACGTGCTGAGTAACTTGAAGTTCGTAAAGGGCGTCCAGAAGAAGTGGTTCAACTTCGGTGGTGTAGAGGATGGCGGGGTTGCAAAGGCCATCGAACGAACGTACCGAGGTGCGGTGCATTACCCGTACTACATTCGCACCGATATCAAGGACTTCTTTACTCAGGTTCCGAAAGATGCGTTGCTTGCAATCGTAACGAAACACACCGATGACCCACAGTTCGACGAGCTTCTGAAGACTGCCATTCAGGTGGAGCTTGCCAACATCGCGGAACTGAAGGATTACAAAGAGCTTTTCCCGCTTTCGTCGCGCGGTGTGGCACAGGGCTCTTGCCTGTCGCCCTTGTTGTGCAACCTGCTATTGCATGACATCGACGTCCATCTCAACAGCGGCGACTGCATGTCAGTGCGCTACATCGACGACCTCATCATCTTTGCACCCAACCGAAGTCAGGCCTTCAAGAGGCTGAAGGAGCTCAAACAAGCGCTCGGCGAGTTCAAGCTCGATGCTTACGACCCACCGACGCGAGGTAAAGAATCCGACTCGTCAAAGGCCGCGACGGGCGAGACGAAGAAGGGGTTCTCGTTTCTCGGGTGTGACGTCTCGCCAGAGGCTATCTCGCCAGGTAAGCGCGCGCGTAACTCTCTGCTGGCAAAAGTCGACGCGCTCTGTATAGCGGCGCTCGCGAGTCAACGCCATCTGAAGACAGGTACGCCTATGCCGATGACTTTCGCTTCGGACCCGACGATGCTGAGCACGCTTTGGCGCATCTCCAATACCGTGCGCGCGTGGGGTGCAGCTTTCTCGTTTTGCACGGACCGGCGCATCTTCAAGCAGCTGGACAAGGACATTGAACAACAGCTGGCTGATTTTAGGCGAAATTGGAGCGTAAAAACGAAATCACTGAACGTGGTAGAGCGTCAGCGCTTGCTGGGCATGCAGCTTCTTGATGACACTAATTTCAAATCTGACTTCGCTGAACTGGTGGCGTTCCGTGCGGGAACTAAACTGCCTAAGGGAGGCAACAAATGAGCGTGTGACGAAGCTGGATTTTTGGTATTCACCACCAATTCCACCTGATGGAGCCAACTCTCTGTAGCTCTTGTCACAAACTCAGTCGAATTCGGCCCAGCGATTTCTGTACATTTTCCATCATTGAGTGGCCCTTCTTCGGGTATCGGAAGCCGGCCAACGAGCAGATACACGCGCTCGCCGTTTCGCTCATCTCCTGGCGCGCTACCAACGAAACGGATTTTCCCGGCTGGAAGCTCTCACGCACCATCGCCAGCTTCTGCTCCGCCGTCCAGCGTCGCCGACGTTCCAGGCCCGTCATCACATCCACCACTTCCTGCTTGGTATTAGTCGAAAACACAGTCCTATAGGCGCTCTCCTGGTGCGCCAGTGCATTTCGCCCACTTAAAGTGCTAAGCAAACCTATGCAAATGTTGCAACTTGACGGCACAACACGGGGCGTAACGTGCTGAATCATAGAGATTTTCGGTACAAAGTCGAAAGCAAGAATTTGTACCGAACAAACGACTCTTAAGACGCAGCGCTGAGCCTACGACCTGCCGGTGTATGCTGAGCAGATGGACATGGAACCCACTCATAGTGAGCAGGAAGAGCGTGTCACGCAGTAGCAGGACGTATTGGAGGTAGGCGGAGAGTGGAGTCTGCCGGCCATGCCGTTTGACCTGTGCGTCTTCCTGAATCGCGTACGGTACCAGCGGTTGGAGCAGTAATAGAGGACCGAGCCAATCGGGGCTGCGCCTGCCTCAAGCGAACTGGCCCCGGATTTACTGTACGTTTTGGATTTTGTACAGTAATAGTCGCTATATGGCGCAGGCTTCGCGGGCATCCGCTTGCTCGGCGGGGGCTAAAATGGTATTCGCTACACGAGGTTATGGTCTCGCGTCTAGTCGCGATGCACTGGCCGCAAGTGTCCGCCCATCACCCTCGTCAACACTTCGTGCTCACATTTCAGGACAGCACCTTTGAATGCGTTGCTGCTGATTGCACGCTCATTGGCGCTTTTGGCTCGGCCGATATTGCGGGCAGAGAGGCGTTTTCCCTTTTTCGGTGAGTGTGCCTGCCGAGTGCGCTAGATTCTCATGGCGTCGAGATGGCCTGACACCTAAAGGGAGACAAACGAGGGAACCATGCGTGATAGCAACATTCGCTCCGATATGCTGAAAGATTACAGAAAGCTCTACGATGACGGGACACCGCTCGCGCTACTCGCGTCACTCTTTCAAGTTAATCTGATTCTCGATGCCAATGTGGTCATCAGGGAACTCATTTGGGCGACAACCAAGCGGAAGAACCCCCTTGGGCGTTCCGAACTCCTTGAAGTTCTCGAGGTCGAAACGGTGATTGCATGGGCGCCCACATTCCTCAAAAGCGAAGTCGAAAAGTACATTCCTTTCATCATCGAGAAGGGAGCTAAGCATGAAGACGTGGGTGCTCACTGGCTGCGTTTGCGAGCGTTAATCAATTTTGTAGACGTCGGCGACGTCCCGAGTGATGGGGGGGAATATCGAGACCCCAAGGATGTTCCCTATATTCTGCTGCAACGAACTATCAGTGCGACCATTGTTACTGCCGACAAGGACATTGCCGCCATGGGCGGAAGGGTCGCACCTATCGCCGTTATGGCGACTTTGCGTGCCTATTCACGCGCGGCGGCCGTTCAGGTGACCTTTCAGGTGGGGGGCTATGCCCTTGGCGGACTGGGCTTGAATGCATTGTCGGGCGCAGCGAAGTTTGTCTACTCTGCGGGAAAAAGAGCGTCGGCGAACATCCCACGCGAGGTCTGGCTCAGTGTGTTGGCAGTGTTGTGTATCGCGATGGTTAACCCTACTTCCCGAACTTGGCTAAGGTTGCAATTGGAGGCAATCGCTCGACCGCTGGGAATCGTCGTCGAGAGCCTCGCACAGGTTTCGACGATGTTGGCCACAGAATTTGGCCAGCGAAAAATTGAAACAGGCGAAGCATTATTAAAAGTTCACGCCATACTTGGAATCGGCCCCGCTGAGGAAAACTCATGACCGCCAATAGGTCATCGAGGCAACCCGCGCGTTAGGGCGGGGCAGGCGACCAGGCTTGAATTATTCCGCTAGGGGCCCGGTCCATTCTCGTCGCTCCATTAGCCGTTAGAAATTGGCGGCGGCGATTGTACATAGCTTGACGTCCGTTCCTCTTTACCAAGCCGGAATGACAGTTCGACCGCGGGCGATATCAGTACTGTTTCGTCGGCACCTCGCGAACGGTCCTCAAGAAGTAAGTCGACTATGACACCCGAGCAAAATGAGCATTCGCTACATCAATCCGCATCTCAGTCACGTCAAAACAGAACCGCACTCACGTCTGGCGCCTTGGTCCCAACAACTCGTGCGGAGGAAGTACGCACTAGACGCATGGCTTTCCAAGTCAGGTAAGTCGGATGACGTTGGGGAGTTCGTGTCATCCTTCCCCCGTGGGTGGGTTCCGACCTGGGAGACCATCTCCCCGTGGACGTTCATCCGCGCCGTCCTCCCTTTTTTCGACGTTGCCGAAGAGGAATGCAGTGGCAAAGGGAAAGAAAGAGGCGTCTTATGGTTGGAACCTTCCGTGGTAGTCGGGGAAAGTGGGAGATGGCGGGCCGCGGCGCTCAATGGTCCGGAGCGTAAGCAGGCACTCGAGTGCTGTGAGCGACAAGTTGCCCGATTCATCGAGACTGGGGAATGGTCATCTAAGGTCGGTGGAACGCGAGGTCTAGACCCCCACCCTCGATGCATGCATATCGAACCCCTTGGCTTGTATCTCGCTAACGAAGGGAAGAATCGGGTGGCCCTCTATCAAGAATTGCAGCTTCCGATGCCGACCGATGTGTGGTCCAAGGAGTACATTGCACCGCAGAGGATGAAGTTAATCCAGCACGATGATGGTTGGGCGGCGCAGCTTGACCAGCGCGAAATTCGTGCGATTCAGTACTGCGCGGACATCATCGTTCCAATGTTGAAAGCATATGGAGTTGCCACACATCAGCCTCAGCAATCGAAAGCGCCGGAGACAAACATGTTCCTCCGAATGTTGAGCGCGTTCGCCAAGCGGTAGTGCGCTGCGTTGCCGAACGACGCACAGGTGACTGCCAGCAGTCGGGGATGCCTGTTCCATTACAGAATGCTCGCCGTCGGCGCATGAACTCCGGCCGGCACCAAAAAGTCGTGCGTTCGGCGCAGGTGGGGCTTACGCGGCCGAATAGCGTCGAGCGTTTTCGATTCACGCATCAGTGGGTCGTAGACGTCCTCGGCGCGAACGACTTTCTCGTCACCAGCGTGGATGCGTATTAAGAATAGCCCCCGAAAGATTGAACAGCAAGTGCTTCATTTCGTCGCGCTCAGCGGAATCGTCGGTGTCGTAATGCGCTGAATCCAACTCGATTCCGGCCACCGGGTCTTCGTCCGCGATGCAAAGCAGGGCATCAACCTGGGCGGACCACGCATAGCTGGAGCCGACACCTTTATGCGTTCTTTTGTAGATGAGAATCGTTGGTGTGCTATCCCGCATGGCTCTTTCTCCCGTTCGCTTTTGACGCGCACCGTTTTACCACCTCAAATTATGACAGGTGACTAGAGGGAATCTGTCCTGTCGAGCCGAGTTAGGGAGCGGTGGCGACTGGGACGCACTTAAACGGCCTCGCTGCTGCATTCGCTGCCGGTGAACTGCCAGACCTTGAGTCCGGTATGTCCTGTGGCCCAATCCCCTCAAGTTCTGCGAGAATCTAACCCTAAGTAACAAAAATTGAGAACTGCATCACTGTCAAAGCACAGCGGATGTAAGGCCTCTGTTGTATGCAATTTGCATACAACGAAACCACACTGAGACCAATCAATAATGAAGTTGAGAATCGCAATTTGCCTTCTGGGCATCCTGCTGGCACCGTGCGCCTATGCGAGTGAATCGGCCTCTGCAATCTTGACCGATGGCCCGACGCTGTTCTTTATCGGGGCGAACGCCGTCCTGACTTGGTATTTCGGTTTTCACAAATTTAACCGCTTCTCTGTTTCGCATGGTCCGGAAGTCTTGACGACCGTGGGTATCCTGGGTTGCTTCTTCAGCATCGCATTGGCGCTGCTGAATTTCGATGCGACCAATGTCTCGGACAGCGTGCCGCATCTCCTCGAGGGCGTGAAAACGGCCTTTTGGGCATCGGTTAGCGGAGTGCTAGGCTCACTTGTTCTTCGATATCGGCACTACACCCACAAGGACCCGATTCCTCAAACTGAAGGCGCGCCGAAGTCGGCCACACTCGATGATGTCGTCGCCGCGACGCAAGCTCTCCAGCGCAGCTTGTCCGGCACAGAGGAAGGTAGCCTTCTCACGCAGCTCAAATTGATGCGGCAAGAGCAAGGTGATGAACTGCGCTCGCTCCGCTTATCTTTCGATACGTTCGCGCAACGCATGTCCGAAGATGGCTCGAAGGCGCTCATCGAGGCGCTGAAAGAGGTAATCAGGGACTTCAACGCGAAGATTAGTGAGCAGTTCGGTGAGAACTTCCGCCATCTCAACGCTGCCGTCGAGAAGCTGGTCGTTTGGCAACAACAGTACAAGGAGGAGCTCGATAATCTGCAAGCACTCCAGAAGGATTCGGCGGAGGACTTGCGCAACGCATCGGCAGGGCTCGGTGTCTTTATCGAACGTGCGGGCGGATTCGCGGCCACTGCTCAGGCGCTTGAAAGCACGTTGCGCGGTCTCGCGCATCAACATCAGTTGATTGACCAGTCACAGCGCTCGATGGCTGAGGTATTGCTCCAGATGAAGGATGTTACCCCGCAGTTCGCCAAGAAGGTCGATGAGATGACTGAGTCCATGAAGCAAGGGGTGGCGAAGGTACAAGCCGACGTATCAGATGTCGTCAAGAACCTTGGAACCCAGATGCAGTCATCGTCCTCGGAAATGAAGCAACTGCTCACGGACACTGTGCGGAAGTCGCAGACTGAGGTGAACGACGGCCTGAATCGTTCGATGGAGGCAGTGCGTCAAAGCGTCGTCGCCCTCGACAAGGGCTTGCAGGAAGAGCTCAATAAGAGTCTCGAGTCGCTTGGTCGTCAATTGGCATCGTTGTCCGAAAAGTTCGTGGCGGACTATACGCCGCTTACCGACCGCCTTCGCGAGGTCGTTCGCATTGCTGGCACGGCGTGAGGTGACGAGTGGATTCGGAAAGCAATCAGTCGCACTGGATACCGATGGCCGACTTGATGACCGGCCTAATGCTGGTCTTTATGCTTTTGACGGCAGCGTTCATGCTTCGCGTCGAGAAAACGACCACGTTGGTTGTGAAAGAGTATGAGACAACGAAGAAGGATATGCAGCTTGCACTGCAGAAGGAGTTCGAGAAGGACCTCAAGCAATGGAACGCCGAAATCCTTGGCGACATGACCATCAGGTTCAATGAACCGACAGTGTTGTTCGCAACGGGTTCTTCGGAGCTTCGCCCGCGGTTCAAGGAGGTACTGGGGCAGTTCTTCCCACGCTACGTGGCACTGCTGACGTCCCCGAAGTTTAAGGATGCCGTCAAGGAAGTCCGCATCGAGGGTCATACGAGTGCCGCATGGGCTGGGACAACGGACGAGCGTACTGCGTACTTCAATAACATGGCACTCTCACAGGCACGCACTCGCAGCACCCTCGAATACCTGTTGTCACTTCAGAAGGTGCAGCCAAAGGAGAAGTGGCTGATTCAGCATGTGACGGCGAATGGCCTCTCGTCGTCACATCCGCTAACGTCCGATGAGCATTCGGCTGCAGCGCAACTAGCCAATCAGCGCGTCGAGTTCCGCATTGTGACCAATGCGAGCGATAAGATGGACCTCATTGCTCAGAAGTTACAGAAATGACCATCAAATTACCGGACTTCCTGACTTGGTCGACGTTGAACGGCCTGCGGAGCAAAATGGGTGCGCCCTTGGTTGAGCGATTTGGCGTGCAGCACGTAGTCACCGTAATTGAGTTGCCGGTGATTGACAGGCTACAAGGCGCGGGCATTGATGTAACTGCTGACCAGATTCAGGTACTAGACGACGGTACGCTTGCGTATAAGGGCTACCGCGTCTTGGTCTATATCCGAGACGTCCCGACCATCGGTAATCGCGGAAGTATGCCCAAGTACCATTTCGCGCACTGCCGTACGCTCGAGACCATGTACAGGAATCATCGGGCTGAGCGGTATGTTGTAGCGATTTCGGATTCGGGTCTGTTTCACGTAAACGTCCTGGACAGTGGCATAAAGTCCGAGCC
The DNA here is from genome assembly GCF_042655705.1 of Paraburkholderia denitrificans. Lineage (NCBI taxonomy): Bacteria > Pseudomonadati > Pseudomonadota > Betaproteobacteria > Burkholderiales > Burkholderiaceae > Paraburkholderia > Paraburkholderia denitrificans. The sequence goes on from NZ_JBHSMP010000037.1 coordinate 7,678, forward strand.
GATGAAGTTGGATGTTTGCCAGAATTGTCTCGCCCATATCCGCTGGAAGGGCTTTGATATGCAGATGGCTCGTCCGCGCCGCCTTTCCATCGTCGACCAGTTCCGACTCACGGAATTTTTCGACAAATACCCGAAAGACCTGCTGTCAGTTACGCCCAAGCATTCGTCGGCCACTGCTTCGATTAACACGTATACCGACGATTGGCCCGACGTTTCGGCCAGAACGCGTAGCCGCCGCGGTTATAAGTGCGAGAAGTGTGACATCGTTTTGCCTGGAGTCGAGGCCAAGTTTCTGCATGTGCATCATCAGAACGGGCAGAAGCACGACAACACCGATGGAAACTTGAAGGTTCTATGCATCGGCTGCCACGCGGAGGAGCTGATGCATGCTCACATGAAAAGTCTGCCGGACTATCGAGAGTTTTCGGAGCGTTACCGTAGGTATACCTGATGCTTTTGCCGTTGGGGTCGGGCCGCGCGATGAGCGCTTGCCTTTTCGAACCATGGGCCGACACCCGATGGGCAAATACGAAGAATCGAGAGTACAAGGGGAGCACAAATGGGATGGGGCTTCAGAAGGAGCATTAAGATTGCACCCGGCATTCGGGTGAATGTGAGCAAGAGCGGCATCAGTACATCGATAGGGGGTAAAGGGCTAACGTACAACACACGTGGCCGGGTCACTGCCGGCATTCCAGGGACTGGCATCCGCTATACGCATAACCTCAATGCGAGGCGAACGGCGAGTCCAGTTCGGTCTGTCGTTGCCGGCAGTAGCCGCATTGATATAGCGAGCACCGAGCGGCTGTCGAAGAGGGAACAGGCTGCGCGTGATTTCGTCGCCCAGGTTCAGGCGCGCACCGGCGATGCACTCCTGCAATACTTCTTCTCGCATGGGGTCTACGTACGACGCGATGACCTTCCCGAGGCAGTAACGCTCGAAGAGCATCAGGGTTTTCTGGAGACTCTCACTCGGGAGTTTGAAGCGACCACAAAGGCCATCAGGCTTGCGGTCGACATCGGCTCGATATCGCTAGCAGAAAAAGAGAAAGCGATGCTGGCCGTCTATGAAATTGAACGGAAATGTGAAGCCGGCCTCGGGCAGCGAGGACCGCTTGCTAACGAAGCGGTGTCACTGGCAAATACCGTACTCTCGTGGCCGAAGGCGCCGAACTCCATTGCCCCGTTTCTTGTCGGACTTTTGGGCTCGTTCTTCATCTTCTTGGGCAGTATCTCTATCGGCCTCGTTTTTCTCGCCGTTGCATTCTGGTATGGCTGGTTCAGTATCTCGAAGTTCAACAAGAAAAGGACGGCGGTAATCGAGGCGCTCGAGGCGGCTAACGCGCGCTTCGATTCATTACTAGAGGCCGAAATTTCGCCGCGCCCGGCTCTTGCTGAAACCAATGAGTTGATGGAGATGAAAGCAGCAGTCTTTGGCGCACTTGCTATTGGGATTGCTGTGTTCGCTATCTACCAGCAAACCCATCGTGACCAGCAAGACGCAACAGCGGCGTCTGTAAATGATGCCGCTGTTGCCTCAGCGGTAAACGTAGCCGCTGATGGACAAGGGGACTCGCAGCGTTCTGACTTCAGGTGGCTCGTTGGCAAATACCCCTCTGACGTAGTGACGGACAAGCGCTTCCGGACAGCGTTCTATCCCATTTCGCGCGCCGACTGGAGGAAGTTTGTGGACCGCATCACCGTTACCAGCTCCGGCGGCATTTACGAGAAAGACGGCTTCATCGTGGGGGAAGGCTGCAAGGCGCAAGCGTGCGCGTCGGACAACGCCGCCTTCGCAATCAACGAGGCTACGGGCAAGGGCGACATTGTGTTCAGAGAAACAGTCGATGCCTCTGCTGGAAAATCCGTCGCCAAGCGAGTCACTTGGAAGGACCTTCCATTGGAATCGACGCCGCTGCAGGACTGGCTGAAAGCAAACGAAGCGCTGTCAGTTTCCGGCGCCGACACTGCGTCAGCCGCAACCATTCCCGTGGAATCGGTTCTACAGACCAGCTTTGACTGCAGCAAGGCGCGCTCGGACGCCGAACACCTGATTTGCTCCGACGCTGGGCTCGCGGCGGACGACGTGGCGCTGGCAGCAATCTATGCGAAGGCGAAGGCGGCAGCTACCGACCAGGCGGCTTTCAGGGAGCGAACGCGGGCGGAGTGGAACTATCGTGAGCAAACCTGCCACGACCGCGAATGCCTGGTGAGATGGTATGCGGCCCAGAAGACGGTGCTTCAGCAAATCGCTGACACTGGCAACGTCCGCGCCGATTGACGGAGCGCAAACGGATGGGCGTCTCCGACACGTCGACGGTGGGCTTGCCCGGCTTGAACGGTGAACTGATGAGACTCAAAATTGGTGGCAGGTCACAGTTCGGCCACCTTCGAGGAGTATTGCCATGAAGAGCAATCTTGCAGTTGTCGCAACGTCATCCGGACGAGGGAAGCGCGAACGTCTTGATGACCAAACGACCATAGACAAGTCGCGAACACCAGAGGTAGTGATTGCTCTTTGTGGGCCGATGGGGACCCCACTGCACGAAGTCGCGCAGATGTTCAAATCCTTGCTTCATGAAACAGACTATTCCTATAGCAAGGTCGACATCATCCGGCTAAGCGATGTGATTCGCCATTTGTCTGGTCTTGAGGAGACTAAGTGCTCCACGCACGAGCTGATTGAAGCAGGCAACAAGCTGAGGCATGACCACGGCAACGCTGTACTCGCCCGAATAGCTATCCAGTAAATCACACTGGAGCGCGAGAGGCTCAATGAAAACAAGCGCAAGGATGAGCAATCTCACCAGCCGCTATTGTTTCCAGATAATGAACTCGACCGCGATGTTATTCGGCCGACCGTTTCCGAGCGGCGGTGCCACATCATCGACTCAATTAAGCACATCGACGAGCTGCGTCTGTTGCGGTCCGTGTATGGTGACATGCTTCACGTTGTCGGTGTGTACACGCCCATCGAACTGCGAGTGGACCGATTAGCCAATCGCGCTTCGCGCGGCGACGATGTCTACAGGCTCATCGACCGCGACTCGGGTGAGGAGCTCGATTATGGTCAGCGCGTCCAGGATACATTCCCGTTGTCCGACTTCTTCTTGCGTGCAGATAAGGGCACAGATTCCCAATTAAAGGCCCGAGTTAAGCGTTTCCTGGATTTGATGCTTGGCACGCGCATCGCGACACCGACTATCAACGAGCGCGCAATGTACGCAGCCTTCTCCGCAGCGCGCAATTCGGCGTGTCTCTCACGGCAGGTCGGCGCGGCCCTCACGAACAAGGCTGGTAGCGTCATTTCAGTCGGGTGGAATGATGTGCCGCGTCCATTTGGCGGTCTTTACGAAACAACGGATGCTGGCGAGTCATTTGACAGCGACCATCGATGCTGGAACGTTGAAGGTGGCCGCTGCTTCAACGACATTGAGAAGTCTGCCATCGCGGATGCCGTCGTCGCAAAGATGGTCGACAAAGAGATTATCGCAGCAGACAAGCGCGAAGAAGCTTACAAGCTGATGCGCCATGATAGTCAGCTCCGGAGCTTGATTGAATTCTCGCGCGCCGTGCATGCGGAGATGCATGCCCTGTTGAGCGCAGGCGCAATCCACGGGTCTGAGGTGAAAGGCGGCAAACTCTTTGTGACGACTTACCCATGCCACTCATGCGCGAGGCATATCGTCGCCGCAGGCATCGAGGAGGTGTACTTCCTTGAGCCGTATCGAAAGAGCCTTGCAACTAAACTACACTCGGATGCCATTACGGACCGAGAGACGGACAAGAATAAGGTTCGCATCATGCCATTCGACGGCGTAGCGCCATCACGATTCTTGAAGTTCTTCTCGTCTCACGAAAACGGTCGGAAAGACAGCAGTTCTGGCGCAATGAAGGTGCGTCCCGCCTACCCGGTCACCGCAATAACCCTGGAGGCCATTCCAACCCTTGAAGCGCTGGCGGTCCGTGAACTACAATCCACGGGACTGGATGGCGATGCGTCATCCGTGAAAGGACGCCAAGCATCTGAGGCAGATGCAGGCGACGCAAAATGACCCAGAGAGGATGACATGGTTAGAGAAGAGCAGCTCTCGCTGTGTTTTGAGCCGGAAGCTCACGAAGCCCGTACGGTGCTCCAAGGCCTCTTGTCGTCAGAGCCGGCAGCCGCACAACGGCCGACCGCAAACGTCCTTTGCCTCAGTCAGTTCAAGCGTCAGCGTGCCTCTTCAGCTGGCGCCAATAGCGTGCGATTGTTGCAAAAGATTGCACACAAGGTTAAATATTTCTAATTGAATGATGCGTCGAGGACTATCTACTCGGCGCGATTCCTCCCATTGCGTGCCGTCTAAATGTTGGGCAGTGCCGCTAACCGCATCGCTCCCGTTGACGGTACTTCCATCGCAACGCTGCCTTGCCAGCACGCTCGCCGCTCTTCGAGTGTTGAACCTTCCGACACTAGGGAAGTTGGTGCCACGCCTTCCGATAACGCGTAACGGTTGCTCGCCACCGAACGCCCGATTGCGTACCACTCGATTTCTGCGTAATTCTTACACTGTGCGGCAGTGTCGCAGGCCACTCATGAATCGCGCGCACCGCTGCACAACCTACTACACCGACAGCATGGCGTTTTGCGTTTCAGTGAGCGCCCACTTCGCTTGTCAGGGGCATCGACTCTTCGACAACTGATGACAACAGCAACTCGACGCCGGTGCCAAGATGCCGTTTTTCATGTGCGGAGTGAGCATGAGCTTTGAGCAGGAATTCGCGGTTGTGGACATCATCAAGCTGTCTGAAGCCGAGACGCGTGGAGTCGATGCGTTCACTCTCTCCATAGTGAAAATGGAGCGCCAGGTCCGTCGGCTCTTCACCTATCTGGTGTTTCAGTGCGAGGCCTTCAACGAGCACAGCGTCCCCGACCTGATAGCAACTTTGGAGAGGTGCCGCAACGCGTACTTCACGGGGTTCATCTCTGGCATTGACGCTCTTGCTGGCTTTTCGGTTAGCGACCTGGTGGGCGACGAGTACGCACGATTGCGTGTCGCTCTGAAAGCTGCGTACGACGTCAGAAACAAGGTCTTCCATGGTCAGCTGACGGGGCTCTCCCTGGACCGGGAGGAACTGCTCGCAATGGTCACCACCGTGAAACGGTGGTGCGAACTGCTCGCAAACGGCGCACAGCGCGAGTCAGGATACGACGGATTTGGTGGCAATTCCTTTCGCAAGTCGTGCATGGGATTGGCCGCAAACTACAAGCACCAACTGACGAACGTTGACGATTACAGTCAGTTCATCGACCGGCACGTTGCTGGACGCATGCGGTGGTAGCAAAGGTGGGGTTGTAGCCTCGTGCGACAGAACGCGAGAACTTTACCGTCTCCCGACGTTTGCGCAATGTGTAAAGGTATGCGAAGAAGCGGTAGTTTCCATCCTCCCCGAGACGTTTCGTAATCGGCAATTGCCGCGTTGAAGGTTTTTGGTGACGTAGCTATCGGCGGTTCTTTGTTCTTGGTTATTATCACGTTCGGCCAAGTCCATTCGCCAAAACAAACGAAACCTGAGAGACCATCAGATGGATGCAAATGCAATTGCATTACTAGACATCTTCGAACGAAAGATGCGACTCGAAATCCCGATGTTCCAAAGACAGTATGTATGGGGACGTGAACATCAATGGGAGCCTCTCTGGGAAGACATATCGCGGAAATTCACGGAATTTATTGACGACCGTCGAGATGCCCCTGTGCATTTCTTGGGCGCAATGGTTCTTGACCAGAAGCAGACACACGTCGGCCGAGTCGAACGGCGAAGCGTCATCGACGGCCAACAACGTCTGACAACACTGCAGATATTCCTCGCCGCATTCCGGGATTTTTGCCGCGAGGAAAATCTAGATGAATTCGCTGAGGAGTGTGAGAAGTACACGCTCAATTCGGGAAGAATGGCGGAACCCGAAGTTGAAAAATTCAAAGTTTGGCCTACGCTTTCTGACCGTCCCCAGTTTATGGACGTCCTCACGGCTGGCTCAAAGTCTTCCCTGGAGAAGATTCACCCCCTAACCCGTCGACCATACGCGAGAAAATTCAATCCGCGGCCACGCATGGTGGAGGCATACCTGTTCTTCCACGAGCAGATATCCGCCTTTTTCAAGGGTGCGCCCGACGAACCTCCGGTCGGCGATGACATCGCGATGGAGCAACGCATTGAAGCATGCTTCGAGGCACTCAAGACCGCGCTGAAGGTTGTGGCGATTGATTTGGGCGATGGCGACGACGCCCAGGTCATTTTCGAAACGCTCAATGCGAGGGGCGAACCACTCCTCCCGGCAGACCTCCTCCGAAACTACATATTCTTGCGAGCCGCTCGACTCGGGGAAAAACAGGAACAGCTCTACGAGCAGTATTGGTCCACATTCGACGAGCCGTTCTGGCGTGAAGAGGTGACGCAAGGCCGACTTCGTCGACCCCGAAGTGACCTTTTCATCCAACACTACCTTGCCAGTAAGCAGGCTCGGGATATTCCAATCAAGCATCTTTTTGTCGAGTACAAGCACTGGGTTGAACGCGAGAAGCCTTTCTCAAGTGTTGAGGAAGAGCTGTCAGCGCTTGCCCGACAGCGCGACCATTTCCGGATGCTTTCGGTTTCTCACGAGTCTCCACTACTTGGCGGATTGGCCCACTTTCTGAACCTCTTCGACGTCAGCACGGCCTACCCACCTCTTCTAGCATTGCTTGACATGGGCGCTACGGATACCGACATGTCCGAAACTGCTGGAATGCTTGAGAGCTACTTTGTGCGTCGTGCGATTTGTGGCGGCGAAGCGAAGGCGTACAACAGAATATTCATGGGCCTCACGCGGGCCATTCGCAACAAGGCAGCGACTGCCGAGGTCGTCCGTGAATACCTGACGTCACTCAAAAGTGCGACTGACGAATGGCCGAGCGACGACACTGTGTCTTCGGCATGGATGGGTAACAGCGCATACCACTCGCTCAACAATCTGAGATTGACGCACGTCCTGTGGCGCATCAGCGAAACGTATCGGTCGTCGAAATCAGAGAACGTCAACACCACCGCACCGCTCACGGTCGAACACATCATGCCGCAAGGCTGGGTGGCCCACTGGCCTCTCCAAGATGGTTCAGCGGGTGTTGAGCACGCGTGGTTTGCCAACGAGGAAGCGCCAGGTGTGGCCGAGAGTCGTCGGCGCAACGCACTGATTCAAACGTTCGGCAACCTGACGCTCATCACCGGAAGCCTGAACAGCTCTATGAAAAACGCTGCGTGGGAGATTAAGCGCGATGAGATTCTTACGCACTCAGTGTCGCCAATCAACGGCGTTCTAAATCGCTTTAATAGCTGGGACGAGTCAACAATTGAAGTGCGTGGACGTGAATTGTTGGGGCGTGCATTGAAGCTTTGGAGCAGAGGCTAAAGTTCTGCCTAGTCTAGCTACAGGCCCGCGCTTGCTGTTCGTCGCTGTTGACGCCGGTGTTCCAGTGACTCCCTTGGTGCTCTGACTTTTTTTATAAACCGGTAGGGCGTAGCCTGACGTGCGTGTCCCGGATTTCCCGGGTCACGCACTCAGACGAGCGACCTGTGGTCTCACGGCGCCGGTGTGAACCAGTCCAGATAGGTTGCGATGCTTCCGGCGGAATCCATCGTTGGGGGCATCCGCGAGTAGTAGTCAGCTATACGCAGGTATGCTTCTTCGGGTACTGATGCCTTCCGGTTGGCTGCCCCCTACCACGGCTGCGAAGACTTAAGTTGGCCACCATCTGTTCGAGGGCCGGCGACTTGTGATGTGCATCCGTGACCTTCCGTCAAGCGTGGCGAATGCAAGTCTGAATCACGCTTTTAAGGCGCGCGAAGACTGCTTGGTGGCAGACGAAGCGGAGCGAGGCACTATGCCGGGCTTGGGAGAGTGCCAATCCGCATTCCCGGCGTAACGTCTACAGGGATTTGTCGGCTCTGGCGTCACTTTTTGGAGCGGCTTGGTTCGTGGGCTTCCAATTCCTGGTCCTATCGATAACGTCCCGCTCGTCCAATGCGCCTTCAAAGAAAAGCTCAAGCGCGTGAACATATTGCTTGGATGTAGGTGGATACATCGTCTGCGGGAGGTCATGTACTAGCATCGAAGGGTGCCAAATATCGCCGAATATGGTGACGTGGTCGCGATACGCGACATCTGTCGATGTTCGGCTGAATTCTTTGACCGCTGCCTTCTTCGCGTCCCGGTCCAAAATCAAATGTTCCAGCAACGTTTGCAGGAACCTAGCGGTTTGCCAGTCTCCAGGTTCCACGGTCGCTGGCTGAATCAGGCAAGGTTGAGGATGAATATGCTCGTTCTCTGAGTCTTTGTAACCGTGAAGGATGCACGTCCGATTCGGCACACACACCGCGGTTACGCTGGAATAGAACGACTTGAGGGGATATTTGTAGCTCCCGGTTTCACTAGTTTCGTTGTAGAGACTTTGAAGCCACACTCTTGCGCCATCGCGGTCGTCTACATATTTTGTCTCGAATGCGAATACCCCTTTGAAAACCGGAAGCACACGTCCGTCCTCGGAAAAAGTCCCCGAGATGATGTCAAGCGCTTCTCGAAGTGTGCCGGAATTCAGGGTCGTTTTGACCTCAATCACAGCGCGCACCGAAGCGCGAGATACAACGACGACATCGGCCTCGCGGAAAAGCGCTGGATAATTGCCGCCATCCCAGATGATGATATCGAGCTGCCGTGGGCAGTCCTCAATGAAACCGGTGTCAACGTGATATCTCGCTGGTAGCAAGCGCTTCAGCATACTTCGTAATAGAGCCTCGCGGTACGAGCCTATAGTGCCGGAGTGGCGTATCAGGGAATCGATGCGTCGGCTCTTCAACACTAGTTCGTCGGCGAAGCTTCTAAGGTAAGAGCGCCTTTCGTACTCGTATCGCTTTGCGTCGGAGAAGAGAACTTGAATGCCTTTTTCCTGTTTGACGAACTTTAAATACCCCAGCGTCGCGTACATGCGAATTGCGTCTTCGATGATGTACCTGTCTAATGATGAGTCAGCATTCAGGGCGTCAAGAAGCTCCTGAATTGACATTTTATAGCCAGTCGCATCGCGCAAAATTGCGTTGATGGCGTTTACGACCATGAAGTATTTTGATACGTCAACGCCGGCGTGCCTCCAACCCTCAGCGTCAGTTAGCAGGTTGTAGGCAATCTTGCCTTTATGTCCCGAGAGCCACTCGACAACGCTCTCGGGGCCTGCCGGATTTTCCACGTTTCCCGCCGCTACAAGCAATGAGCGGCCGCTTGGAATTAGCGCGCCACCTCGTAGCTGGTCCCACGGCGACGACGGGTCGTAAATGTTACCGGGCACGAACTCGGAGTCCATATACGGGGGATGAAACTGGAGGCGATTCGAGGTCGAGTAGAGTTGTTCTGCGACTGGATTGGACATCGGAAGCGTTGGTTGAGCGGCAAAGGACAAATCTTACCTTTGACATCGCCGGGTGTGGCGGCCAAAACGATGTCAAATCGACGAACGATACCGTATGACAAACGAAACGAGCCTTAGGCTGGAACTCACGGTCTTCGGTGTCGGGAGCTTTCAGGTCGGCTCCAACATTCTCTTTCGCCGGCCGGTAAAGTATCGTTCGACACTTGTCGCGCAAAATGGTCGACGAAGAGGCGGCAATCTAGATAGCGGCGCTTAGGCACAGGCCACGGTGCATGGATGCCGTCGATGTACTGTCGTAACGACGAAGTCGCGAGTCGTCAATGCTTGTGCAGTCCAAGCTTGTCAAAGAGCACCCGATTTCTACGCTTTGCATCCTGAAGCAGCTTGTCGTACGAGATGATTTCGATTGAGCCATTACCGCCAGGTAGCGTGTAGAAGTAGCCTTCGTGGTCGGCGGTCCGGTGATATCGCATGGCAACCTGCCGGTGCAGTGTTGGCGTCAGGTCGGCGATGAGATAGCCCGTGTACCGTATGCCCGTCGGGTTGATAGGGCGTCCGTCGATATCCTTCACCCCACCTTGATTGATTTCGACAAAGCGCTGAATGATTTGGTCAGCCGGGTCCTTGTCATAGTTGTCGCGCCCGGGGCGCTTGAATTCGATAATCACCACTCCACCGCCCGGGAGGTTGTTGGGCTCTGCCACGCCAATCGGGGTGTCGTAGAAGAACGCGAAGATGTCCGGTTCCTTGCCAGAGGTCCCTTCCAGTCCCGCAACCTGATTCAGCTTCTTGTCCGACGTCAGCAGGGTGTGAAAGCAAAGCCGCTCGTCAATCAGCCAGAGGTTTTGCTGGTCAAGGAAGATGTCCTTTGAGGTCGCGCCCATCGGGAAAATCATCTTGTGAAGGACTTTCTCGAAAGGGTATTTCTGGTCGCTCTGTACGCGCTTGAGGCTCTGGTCAACGAGGTCGAGAATGGTGCGTCGATGCGCAACGTAGTCGGCGAGCTTCGCCTTGCCCACGTCGTTCATCTCTTCCATGAGCCCTCTAATGCGTTCCTGATACGCCTCAAATGATTCCGTTTCGATGAGCGCTGCGACATGACGCTCCTCGGCGCGAATGCCGTCCTCGATATCGCGACGGATATGGAGCAGGGCTTCGTCGAGTTGCTCATCCCGGAGTCCGGGCTGAACGCGTTGCTCGAGAAGAGGACGATACTTCTCCTGGGTGAGCACCCTGTACTCAGGGGCTCGTTCGACAAAGCGGCCAATCTGGGCAATCTTCTCGTCGTTGGTGACTCTCAGGTCGGTGGCCAGGGCGGAGCGAAGCGTGGTAGCCAGACCTTTATTGAGAGCTTGGCGGGACACGAGAGTCTGCTCCAGTTCAGGCTCTTCATCGGACTGGAATGCGATTTTCGTTCGCTCCTGGTTTGCGTGTTCGTCGAGATATTCCCCGGTGACGAGCACGATGAGCGTATAAGCGCTCTGCTCGTCATCCACGAGCCGCTCCGGAAGCTCGGGGAGCAAGTCGCGCAGCTTCTAGGTCATGACATCCCGGCCATTGGCGCAAAGATGATAGTCATGACGCGCGCGGCCGTCGCGATGGCGGAACGCCTGAAGTGCGAACGTGTGTCCGCGGACATCAAAGAAGCGCTCTTCGATGTGAGGCTGGACTGTTTCCTGAAAAAGTTTCTGGAGGTCTATGGCTTCGCGCCCTGGCGCGACCAGGGTCATGCCGGGGCAGGAGCGTGCCGCAAACCGGATGAGGAAGTGAGCGACGATACGTTGCGCGAGCAACTCAGGGTCAATGGGCCACGCTGCGCGGTACCGCTCATCCAGTCCGCATACACGAAGGCTCGTACCGGTCGGCGCGCTGGTTGGACTAACGGCCTGGGCGCCGTTGAGTTCCTCGGTTATCGAGAAGGTAAAGTTGCGGGAGAAGTGCTTGCCGCCATGTTCATAGACGCTGCGAACGTCGCAGTGGCGGAAGACTTTCAGGAACGTGAATCTGCCGACGCCCTTGCCGCCAAGCTTGACCTTCGACAGTGTGTACGCCTCACCAAACGAGGCGATATTGGCGTCGTTGAAGCCCACGCCATTATCCGTGACCTCGAAGCCGTCAGTAATCAGCGTCTCGTCACCGCCTTGCGATGCGATGTCGTCGGTCGCAAGCAGTCGAATCGTTATCGCGCCGCCTGACGGACCGCCAAATCTGTCCTCGATGGCGTCCATGGCGTTGGAAACTGCCTCGAAGAGCGGAATGAGCCCTTTCGATGGCGCCAGGTCGAGTCGGTCTACCAATCCCCGGATGTTGGTCAGCATGGCAACCCCTTCTTCTGATTCTGGTTTCGGCACGACAGGCGGCCTTCGGCTCTGTCGTAACAGACAATAAATTCTAATGTACCGCCTGCGGTCAGGGGGGGCACTCACGCAAAGAAGGGCAGTGCGAAGCGTGATATTTGATGGCCCGGCCGTGAAGTCCTCAAGGTGTTTCTCTAGCAACTGGGTTTCGACCACTTGGCGTTTGCCGCTGGAGGTTGTTCGTCGTCAAGGGGGAGCGTCTGGGCATGTCTCGCTTCGCTAACGACCACCTTTCCGGCGATGGGGCGAAACGTCCCGGAGGCCACACCTGACCTCGCAGCATCGCAGTCGCGGTGTTTCCTTGCCATGCGTGTGGCAGCTGTTTTCGAGCGGGTGCTACAAGGCCACGCGGGACGCACCTTGCGGCGCGGCTTGAGGAAGCTCCTCGCTCAGTAGCCTTGAGCAAGAGGTTGCCACCACAACTGAAGAGTGGGATTCGCTGCCAGACTCCCGCTCTTGCGGGCCCATGCTCCGTGTCGCATGAGCAAAGGCTGATTCCTGCCCTAAGGAGACTCCTTTTCAGGGTTTCTAAAGAACCTCCTTGGGATTCGGAAAACTCTTTTTTAAAGATTTTAGGGAGCGGGGTTTATATTTTTCCTGCTACATGCAATGAAGAGCCGGCCGCATTATGCAACCGGCTCCAATCACTGGCCATGCCGGGTCGGTCCCGGCACCCGCGCGGTCTAGCCTTGCGAAACGCGCCACGGACTCAGGTGGCCGAGCTTAAGCCCCGGAAACCTCAGCCGCTCGATGGCCTCGACAAGCTGGTTCAGGGGCAAGCGCTTTTCGCCGTCTTCCTTGCGGCCGTAGTCATTGTCCGATGCGTGCCCGATGAGCTCCTCGATGACGCGGTCGCGGACACCGGACTCCTCGGCAAAGGCCTTGAGCGTGTGGCGGAAGCTGTGGAACACGAGGCGCGGGTCATCCAGTCCGGGGATGCCGTCGAGGTACTCGTTAAACCAGTTCGAAAATACCGCGCTGCGCTGGCCATACTGGTTGATGTGCAGGTCCGGAAACAGCCATGCGGTGGCGCCCAGCGCGCGGCGGGACGCGACATAGTCCAGCCAGCCGAGTTCCAGCAGCGTGCGGTGCACCGGCACCCAGCGCATCACCTTCGGTAACGCCATGCGCTTTTCCCGCTTGGTGTCGTGCAGATGAAAGCACCAGTGACCATCGCGCTGTACGATGTCCGCCCCCTGCAGGCGGCACAGGTCCTCGACCCGCGCGCCCGTGTGCGGTGCCAGCAGCGGCAGCCAGTACGCCGCATCGGCCCCGCCCTTGCGCGGCCGAAGGCCCTGCGTGTACACCGGCGACGCGTAAAGGAGGTTCAGTTCGTCGATGGTAAAGGCATCCCGGAAACAGGCGGTGTTGCTACGCACGGCTTTTCCGCCGAATTTCGCGCCACTGAACGGGTTGCGCTCGAGGCCGGTGAGGTTCCTGCGCATTGCAATCGTGATGACCGGCGAGAGCAGTGACAGAATCGTATTCACACGGCTGTGCGAAAGGCCCTCGCGGTCGAGGCATACCTGCTTGAACTGTTCGACGTGGTCCGGCGTGAGTTCCGAGAGCGGCAGGTCAACGACGGACCGGAAACGCTCGGCCTGGCGCCTGACCTCGTTGACGGTCTTGGGTTGCGGCGCGTTTTCGGCGGTCCAGCGACGCACCGCCGCTTCCCATGTGTCATCCGGGTCGATGAGCGGCACCAGGTCGACCGGGTCCGGATTCTCACCGCGCACGCGACGCAACTGTTCGTCGAGCAGCTCGATTTCGGCACCCGCCAGCAGCTCGAGCAGACGGGTGAAGGCGCCGCTGCCGGCGGGCAGCCAGACGCGTTCGCTTTCGAGGATGTGTTCGGCGGTATCGCTGAAGAACGCCAGGTCGTTGGCGGCGCGCGCCCGCCGCGTCTGCTGGCGCGCGTCCTCAAGCAGTTGCTCGTGTGCGTCGAGCTCCGCGTAGGACATGCCGCTGCGCGTTTCCGCGTCGCTCGCAAGCACGTGTGCCCGGTACCGCTGTACGAAGCGCGCGACCTGCGTATGGGCTAGCAGCGCGCAGCCGGCGGGGCGGAACAGCGGATGGTAGTCGCTGGTGCCCGCGGGGGCGTAGCCCGGCCGCAACTGGCAGGTGTCATCGCCGCCCGCCGTCGCGAGCAGGCGCGCGTCCGCGACGGTGCGTTCGTACGCCGACTGGGCAGCTGCGTAAGCCTCTGTTGCGTGCGCAAAGCTCGTGGTGCCGAGGCTGGCCCAGACTTCTTTCCGGCCGAGGAGGGCCTGGACATCGAGGGGCAGCTTGCGGCGGAAGTACAGGTTCGGGGACCCGCGGCGGGTGGTGACGAAAGGATGATGTTTCATGTGGCTTGCTCCATGGCTGAGTGTGACAGTCCGTGTAGCAAGCGCGCTGGCAAAACCGGGGAAATCTAAAATTTTCGGTGTAATGCCAGTTTTGAGAACAAAAAAGCCGCTGTTCGTGAGAACAGCGGCTTTTTCTTGCAACTGGTGGCGAATCAGGGACTCGAACCCCGGACCTGCGGATTATGATTCCGTCGCTCTAACCGACTGAGCTAATTCGCCGAAGAAGCGAATTATGCCGAGGCAGCCCTGGACTGTCAACCCCACCTTGACGATTTTTTCGCAGGACCACCCAGCAGCCCCGCCGCACATCCTGCCAACCCTGCATAAGCCCGGCCTCAATCCCTCGCATAAATATCCGAGTCGCTGGTTTCCTTGAGGAACAGCATCCCGACCATGAAGGTCATGAGCGCGATGACAATCGGATACCAGAGCCCCGAGTAAATGTCGCCATTCGCCGCCACGATCGCAAACGCGGTAGCAGGCAGGAACCCGCCAAACCAGCCGTTGCCGATGTGATACGGCAGCGACATCGACGTGTAGCGGATCCGCGTCGGGAACATCTCCACGAGCATGGCCGCGATCGGCCCGTACACCATCGTCACGAAGATCACGAGGATCGTCAGGATCACCACGGTCATCGCCCAGTTGAGCTGCGCCGGGTCCGCCTTCACCGGGTAACCGGCGGCCTGCAGCGTCGCGGCCAGCAGCTTGTCGAATGCCGCGCCCTTTTCCGTGGCCCCTTCGGCCTTGCCGTCGAATGCGTCGATCACCGTGTCGCCCACCCTGATCTGCGCGATCGTGCCCACCGGCGCCGCCACGTTCGAGTAGTTCAAACCGTCCCGCGCCAGCGCACCTTTCGCGATGTCGCACGAGGAGGTGAACCGTGCGGTGCCGACCGGGTTGAACTGGAACGAGCACTCGTCGGGGTTCGCGATCACGACGATCGGCGCACGCTGCGTCGCGGCTTCGAGCGCCGGGTTGGCGAAGTGCGTGAGCGCCTTGAAGAGCGGGAAGTAGGTGAGCGCCGCAATCAGGCAGCCGGCCATGATGATCGGCTTGCGGCCGATCTTGTCCGAGAGCGCGCCGAAGAACAGGAAGAACGGCGTGCCGATCAGGAGCGCGAGCGCAATCAGGATATTCGCGCTCGCGCCGTCCACCTTGAGCGTCTGCGTGAGAAAGAAGAGCGTATAGAACTGACCCGTGTACCAGACGACGGCCTGTCCGGCGGTCAGGCCGAGCAGCGCGAGGATCACGATCTTCAGGTTTTTTCCACTGGCCGAACGCTTCCGCGAGCGGCGCCTTCGAGACCTTGCCCGCGGCCTTGATGCGCTGGAACGCGGGCGATTCGTCGAGCTGCAGACGGATCCAGACCGACACGGCGAGCAGCAGGATCGACGCGACGAACGGGATGCGCCAGCCCCAGGCGGCGAACTGCTCTTCGCCGATCGACGTGCGCACGCCGAGGATCACGAGCAGCGAGAGAAAGAGGCCGAGCGTCGCGGTCGTCTGGATCCACGACGTATAGAAGCCGCGGCGCCCGGTCGGCGCGTGTTCGGCAACATAGGTCGCCGCGCCGCCGTATTCGCCGCCGAGCGCGAGGCCCTGCAACAGGCGCATGGCGACGAAGATCACGGGCGAGGCGAAGCCGATGGCCGCGTAGCCCGGCAGGAAGCCCATCAGGAAGGTCGAGCTGCCCATGATCACGATCGTCACGAGGAACGTGTGCTTGCGGCCGACCAGGTCGCCCAGCCGGCCGAATACGATCGCGCCAAACGGACGCACGGCGAAGCCCGCCGCGAAGCCGAGCAGTGTGAAGATGAAGGCGGCAGTCGGGTTGACGCCGGAGAAGAAGCTCTTGCTGATGTAGGCCGCGAGCGAGCCGGCCAGATAGAAGTCATACCACTCGAACACGTTGCCGAGCGACGACGCGACTATCACGCGCTTTTCGTCGTGCGTCATCGGCGCGTGTGAAGCCTGTCCGCCAACCGTTGCCATGGATCTCTCCAATCCAATATTGCTATACGTCGGGTCCGCCTGGCGGGCGGCCCTCTTGGTCATTATTGGAGCGTAAACCTGAGGAATTCCGAAATTAATCCGGGCGTCGGGTGGGTGTAATTAAATAGGAGTGTGATTAATTAATTTCGCTGAAACCGTCACTATTTTTTGTGTATTGCCGCGCTTCGTCTGCGATCGAATGTTTTATGCTCCCGACTTGCCGAAGCGGGCCCGCAGTGGGCCTAAGGGTAAGTCCCGTTTGGTAAGCGCTGTTTTTAACGGTGCGCCCGCGTCAACCTCGCGCGAGGTTTCCCGACGCACCGGGCGCCGCCGCGCGCAGCCGCAACGTCACGCGCACGAGCGTCCCCGCGAGCCGCGGCGACTGTTGATAGACGTTGTCCTCGATGGCGAGCGTGCCGCCATGCATCGTCGCAATCTCGCGGACGATCGCGAGGCCGAGGCCGCTGCCGTCGCCTTCGCGTCCGAGGATGCGGTAGAAGCGCTCGATCACGCGGCCGCGCTCGGCGGCCGGAATGCCCAGCCCGGTATCCTCGACTTCGAGGTGCACGACGCCTGCCGTCGGTTGCGGGCGCACGCGCACAGTGATCCGTCCGCCCGCGGGCGTGTAGCGGATCGCATTGTCGATCAGGTTCGAGAGCATCTCGCGCAGCATCACCGGATTGCCGTCGACTTCGACAGGCGCGGCGTGTTCGCCGTCGTCGTGCGCGAGCGGCCCTTCATAGCCGAGGTCCATCTGCTTCGCGAGCGCGGGCTGAACCCAGTCGCGCACGGCGAGGCGCGCAACGTCGGCGACGTCCACCGGGGTGAAGACCTGGCCCGACATGCGGTTTTCGGCGCGCGCGAGCGCGAGCAGTTGCGTGACGAGCCGTGCCGCATGTTCGGAACTCGTCGCGATCTGTTCGAGCGAACGATGCACCTCGGGCGACGCATCCTGGCGCAGCGCGAGTTCGGCCTGGGTCCGCAGCCCCGCGAGCGGCGTTTTCATCTGATGCGCCGCGTCGGCGATAAAGCGCTTTTGCAGTTCGATGTTCTGTTCGAGGCGCGTGAGCAGATCGTTGAACGACGTGACGAGCGGCTCGATTTCGGGCGGCGCGCGCCGCGCTTCGAGCGGCGAGAGGTCATCGGGGCGACGCATGCGCAGGTTCGATTGCAGTGCGTGCAGCGGTGCGAGCCCGCGCGAAAGCCCGAACCACACCAGCAGGATCGCGAGCGGCAGGATCACGAACTGCGGCAGGATCACGCCTTTGATGATGTCGTTGGCGAGCTGGCGGCGCTTGTCGAGCGTCTCGGCCACCTGGACCAGCGCGGGTTGCGCGCCGGGCATCTGCGGCAGCTCGACGGTCGTGTAGGCTACGCGGATATCGATGCCGTGAAGCATGTCGTCGCGAAACTGTACGAGCCCCGGCGGAGGACGATCGTCCTCGCGCGGCAGCGGCATGTCGCGGTCGCCGCCGACCAGTTCGCCGCGGCTGCCGAGCACCTGGAAGAACACGTTGTCGACGTTGTCGGCGCGCAGGAAGTCGCGCGCGGAGGCGGGCAGCGAGAGTTCCGCGACGCCGTTGACCGGGTGGATCTGACGCGCGAGCACATAGGCGTCGGTTTCGAGCGCGCGGTCGAACGGACCGTTCGCAATCGACTTCGCAACGAGGTAGGTCACCGCGATGCTCATCGGCCAGAGCAGCAGGAGCGGCGCGAGCATCCAGTCGAGAATCTCGCCGAAGAGCGAGCGCGGGCGCGCCTCTGCGACGGCTTCGGTTTCGTCCGGCGGGGCGAACGGATTCGCGTAACGGGCGTCGCGCGCTTCGTCGTCGAGCGTATCGGTCGCGGGGACGGACGGCGGCGAGGCGCGGGCGGGCTCGGCCATCTTCAAGCCTGGCTATTTGTAATAGTGGCTGGCCGGCATCGCGGGCGGCGTGCTGGCGGCGGTTGCCTCGGCCGGTTGTGCACCTGGTTGCTCAGCCGGTTGCGCCGCGTCCGGTTGTGCTGCGCCCGGTTGCGCAGCTCCGTTCGTGCCCGCCGACGGTTCTTTTTCGAGGCAATAGCCGAGCCCGCGCACGGTCACGATCCGCACGCCGCCGCCCGCTTCGAGCTTCTTGCGCAGCCGGTGGACGTAGACCTCGATCGCGTTGTTGCTGACTTCCTCGCCCCATTCGCACAGGTGATCGACGAGCTGCTCCTTCGAGACGAGGCGCCCGAGGCGCTGCATGAGCACTTCGAGCAGGCCCAGCTCGCGCGCCGAGAGATCGAGCACGTGGTCGTTGATGCGCGCGACACGCCCGACCTGGTCGAACGACAGCGCGCCGTGGCGCACCATGGTCGGCCCGCCGCCCGCGCCGCGCCGCGTGAGCGCGCGCACGCGCGCTTCGAGTTCGTTGAGCGCGAAGGGTTTGGCCATGTAGTCGTCGGCGCCGAGGTCGAGGCCTTTCACGCGCTCGTCGACGCTGTCGGCGGCCGTGAGGATCAGCACAGGCAGCGTGGAATTGCGTCCGCGCAGGCGGCGCAGCACTTCGAGGCCCGGCATTTTCGGCAGGCCCAGATCGAGGATCAGCAGGTCGAAGTTTTGCATCGACAGCGCGGTATCGGCGTCGACGCCATTCTTGACGTAATCGACGGCATAGCCCGATTGGCGGAGTGATCTGACGAGTCCGTCCGCGAGTATGCTGTCGTCTTCGGCAATGAGAATTCGCATGGTGCGTGCGCGTCGTCTCCAGGCCCGCACCGGGCTTGCGTGGCGCGCGGCGGTCTCCCGAAATTTCGCGGTTTTGGTGAGCTTGGGGCTTGCTAAAACCACTGTTTTTTTATACAGTATCTGCGTTCGCGCGCATCAGCTCGGGTATTAACCGGGGCAATGAGCTGGGCAATGAGCTAAACAAGCCCGTGCGCCGTCACGAGATGCCGTTCATCATAGCAAAGGACGATTCATGGAAGATAGCAAGAAAGGCTCGGCTGGGCTGACTGCTGAAAAGAGCAAGGCGCTTGCCGCCGCGCTCGCGCAGATCGAAAAGCAGTTCGGCAAGGGTTCGATCATGCGGCTCGGCGACGGCGAAGCGGTTGAAAACATCCAGGTGGTTTCCACCGGCTCGCTCGGCCTCGACATCGCGCTTGGCGTGGGCGGCCTGCCGCGCGGCCGCGTGGTCGAGATCTACGGTCCGGAATCGTCGGGCAAGACCACGCTCACGCTCCAGGTGATCGCCGAAATGCAGAAGATCGGCGGCACGGCGGCCTTCATCGACGCGGAACATGCGCTCGACGTTCAATATGCATCGAAGCTCGGCGTGAACGTGCCCGAGCTGCTCATCTCGCAGCCGGACACGGGCGAACAGGCGCTCGAAATCGCCGACGCGCTGGTTCGCTCGGGCTCGATCGACATGATCGTGATCGACTCGGTCGCGGCGCTCGTGCCGAAGGCCGAAATCGAAGGCGAAATGGGCGATTCGCTGCCGGGTCTGCAGGCACGTCTGATGTCGCAGGCGCTGCGCAAGCTCACCGGCACGATCAAGCGCACCAACTGCCTCGTCATCTTCATCAACCAGATCCGCATGAAGATCGGCGTGATGTTCGGCAACCCGGAAACCACCACGGGCGGCAACGCGCTCAAGTTCTACTCGTCGGTGCGTCTGGACATTCGCCGTATCGGCTCGATCAAGAAGAACGACGAAGTGATCGGCAGCGAAACGCGCGTGAAGGTCGTGAAGAACAAGGTCGCGCCGCCGTTCCGCGAAGCGGTGTTCGACATTCTGTACGGCGAGGGCATTTCGCGTCAGGGCGAAATCATCGACCTCGGCGTGCAGGCCAAGATCGTCGACAAGGCGGGTGCGTGGTACAGCTATAGCGGCGAGCGCATTGGCCAGGGCAAGGACAACGCGCGTGAATTCCTGCGCGAGAACCCGGAAATCGCGCGCGAGATCGAGAACCGCATCCGCGAATCGCTCGGCGTGAGCGCGATGCCGGCGAACGCCAACAATGCCGGCGAAGTCGAAATCGCGGACGAAGAGGAGTAATTCACCCGTGATTCGCAAGGGCAGGTCCGCATCGGCGCCCAAGGCGCAACATGATACGGGCCGCCCGAGCGACGGCCAGGAAAGCCGCGACGCCCGCGAGGGCGAGCGCGGCTTTGGTCATTCCGGGCGCGATGTTGCCGACGCGGGCGCCGACCGCTTTCAGCGCACCTCCGACGCCCGTGCGGCACGGACCGCTTCCGCGCGTACTGCTGCCACCGCCGAATCGCGGCGCCCCGTCCGTTCGCTCAAGAGTCGCGCGCTCGCCTACCTCTCGCGCCGCGAATACAGCCGCGCGGAGCTTTCGCGCAAGCTGATGCCGTTCGTCGACGACGTCGACGCGCTCGAAGCCCTGCTCGACGCGCTCGTCCGCGAAGGCTGGCTTTCCGACGC
This sequence comes from Paraburkholderia denitrificans, assembly GCF_042655705.1. Taxonomy (NCBI): domain Bacteria; kingdom Pseudomonadati; phylum Pseudomonadota; class Betaproteobacteria; order Burkholderiales; family Burkholderiaceae; genus Paraburkholderia; species Paraburkholderia denitrificans. The sequence goes on from NZ_JBHSMP010000037.1 coordinate 28,233, forward strand.
GCGCTTCGCCGAGAGCGTGATTCATCGCCGCGCCGCGCGGCTCGGCACGACGCGCATCGTCAGCGAACTCAGGCGCCACGCGGTGGACGACACGCTCATCGAGGAAGTGAACGCGCAGTTGCGCGAGACCGAACTCACCCGCGCACGCGCCGTCTGGGAGAAGAAATACGGCCAGTTGCCCACGACACCGGCCGAACGCGCGCGTCAGGCGCGGTTTCTCGCTGCGCGCGGATTTTCGATGGGCATCATCGGCAAGATTCTCAAAGGCATCGACGAAGCCTGGCCGGAAAACTGAGGCCGTACGGCATTTGTAAAGGCCTGATCTACCAGGGTGTTCCTGTCAGTCGGAAATACCCGGTATGTTAAAATTCGGCGGTTTTCCAATCCGGTCTCAAGCTTTCGCATGCCGCTTTCCCCGCCCGTGCCCCGCCAGTTGCGACATCAGCGTGCAATCCGGGCGGTCGCCTACGAGCGCGAAGACGGCCTGTGGGATATCGACGCCTGCCTGACCGACCACAAACCACGCGATGTGCCCCTCGCCACTGGCGTTCGGCCCAATGGTCTGCCGATCCATGAACTCTGGCTGCGTATCACGATCGATCGCAGGTTCAACGTCGTCGACGCCGAAGCGTCGTCCGACTGGGTGCCCTACGGTCGTTTGTGCCAGAATTCCAATCCCGCCTATCGTGCCCTCATCGGGCTCAATCTGCTCCAGAACTTCCGCCGCGAAGCGGGCCGCCGTCTTGGCGGCACGGCTGGCTGCACGCATCTCACCGAGATGCTCGGCGTGCTGCCGACCGCCGCGGTGCAGGCGTTCGCCGGAGAGGTTTGGGATGCCCAGAGCGGCTCGCCGGGTGAAGCGTCAGGACCGGAAAGCGGCAAGGTTGCCAGCGCCGGCGAAAAGCCGCCTTTCCAGCTCGGCCGCTGCCATGCGCTGCGGTTCGACGGCGAGGCGGTCGAACAATTTTATCCGCGCTGGTATGGTCATGCGCCGCTCTCCGAGGAGCGCGGCGCGGAGACAGCCGGCGTGCGCGAGGACGTCGACCCGGACGCGTGAGCGCAAGGTCGATGCCGTCACGCACGAATAACAACAGCGGAAACGAAGTCCAATCCAACTCTCAGACTGAAGGGAATCACGCATGAAGATTCACGAGTACCAGGGTAAGGAAATCCTGCGGAAATTCGGGGTCGCGGTACCGCGCGGCAAGCCGGTGTTTTCGGTGGATGACGCGGTCAAGGCCGCCGAAGAGCTGGGCGGCCCGGTGTGGGTCGTCAAGGCGCAGATCCACGCAGGCGGCCGCGGCAAGGGCGGCGGCGTGAAGGTTGCGAAGTCGCTGGAGCAAGTCCGCGAATATTCGAACCAGATCCTCGGCATGCAGCTCGTCACGCACCAGACCGGTCCGGAAGGCCAGAAGGTCAACCGTCTGCTGATCGAAGAAGGCGCTGACATCAAGAAGGAACTGTATGTCGGCCTCGTGATCGACCGCGTCTCGCAGAAGGTCGTCGTGATGGGTTCGAGCGAAGGCGGCATGGACATCGAAGAGGTGGCCGCCAAGACGCCGGAAGCGATCCACAAGATCGCCGTGGATCCGTCGAAGGGTCTGCAGGACGCAGAAGCCGACGACCTCGCGAAGAAAATCGGCGTGCCCGACGCTTCGGTCCCGCAAGCCCGCGCGATCCTGCAGGGTCTCTACAAGGCGTTCTGGGAAACCGACGCATCGCTCGCCGAAATCAACCCGCTGATCCTGACCGGCGACGGCAAGGTCATCGCACTCGACGCGAAGTTCAACTTCGACTCGAACGCGCTGTTCCGCCACCCGGAAATCGTCGCGTACCGCGACCTGGACGAAGAAGATCCGGCTGAAATCGAAGCGTCGAAATTCGACCTCGCGTACATCTCGCTCGACGGCGACATCGGCTGTCTCGTGAACGGCGCAGGCCTCGCGATGGCGACGATGGACACCATCAAGCTGTTCGGCGGCGAACCGGCGAACTTCCTCGACGTCGGCGGCGGCGCGACGACCGAAAAGGTCACCGAAGCGTTCAAGCTGATGCTGACGAACCCGGGCCTGAAGGCGATCCTCGTGAACATCTTCGGCGGCATCATGCGTTGCGACGTGATCGCCGAAGGCGTGATCGCCGCTTCGAAGGCGGTGGACCTGAAGGTGCCGCTCGTCGTGCGCATGAAGGGCACGAACGAGGACCTCGGCAAGAAGATGCTGGCCGATTCGGGCCTGCCGATCATCTCGGCGGACAGCATGGAAGAAGCCGCGCAGAAGGTTGTCGCGGCCGCCGAAGGCAAGTAATTTTCACCGCATACCGAATGGCGTGGCGACGGCGCGAAGGCCGCAGCCGACGTGACGCAACGCAACGCCAGGCGAACAGAGGTCAATACATGTCGATTCTGATCAACAAAGACACCAAGGTCATCACGCAGGGCATCACCGGCAAGACCGGTCAGTTCCACACGCGTGCCTGCCGTGAGTACGCCAACGGCCGCGAAGCATACGTCGCGGGCGTGAACCCGAAGAAGGCCGGCGAGGACTTCGAGGGCATTCCCATCTACGCTAACGTGCGCGAAGCGAAGGAAGCGACCGGCGCGAACGTGTCGGTCATCTACGTGCCGCCCGCAGGCGCCGCTGCTGCGATCTGGGAAGCCGTCGAGGCCGACCTCGATCTCGCGATCTGCATCACGGAAGGCATTCCGGTTCGCGACATGATCGCAGTGAAGGACCGCATGCGCCGCGAAGGCCGCAAGACGCTGCTCCTCGGCCCGAACTGCCCCGGCACGATCACGCCGGACGAGCTGAAGATCGGCATCATGCCGGGTCACATCCACAAGAAGGGCCGCATCGGCGTCGTGTCGCGTTCGGGCACGCTGACGTATGAAGCCGTCGCGCAGCTGACCGCGCTCGGCCTCGGCCAGTCGTCGGCAGTCGGTATCGGCGGCGATCCGATCAACGGTCTGAAGCACATCGACGTCATGAAGATGTTCAACGACGATCCGGATACGGACGCCGTGATCATGATCGGCGAGATCGGCGGTCCGGACGAAGCGAATGCCGCTTACTGGATCAAGGACAACATGAAGAAGCCGGTCGTCGGCTTCATCGCGGGCGTCACGGCGCCTCCGGGCAAGCGCATGGGCCACGCCGGCGCGCTGATCTCGGGCGGTGCGGACACGGCCGACGCGAAGCTGGAAATCATGGACGGCTGCGGCATCAAGGTGACGCGCAATCCGTCGGAGATGGGCCGTCTGCTGAAGGCAGTGCTGTAATACCGCCGATCGCCGGCCCTGCTCGCGCGGGTAGCCGGCGTTTTTGGTATGCTTGCGGAATCCTTTCATAAGGGTCCCGGCAAAAAGCGAGGGAGCCAGTGATGGCTACCTCGCTTTTTTATTGGCCGTCTGGTTTGTGCCTGGCTCGTGCCCGCCGGGCTTGCTTCTGGCGTTGTCTCTCACTGCGCTTTTGCGCTGACCGCTCACCGTTCTCGCCACTGCTTTCATGACTGAGTTTCTCGCGTCGCTCAACTGGGGCGCTGTCGTTCAGATCATCGTCATCGATATCCTGCTCGGCGGCGACAACGCCGTCGTCATCGCGCTCGCGTGCCGCGACCTGCCCGCGCAACAACGTCTGCGCGGCATCCTGTGGGGCACGGTGGGCGCGATTGCGCTGCGCGTCGTGCTGATCTCGTTCGCCGTCCTGCTGCTCAACGTGCCGCTGCTGAAGTTCGCCGCCGGAATGCTGCTCCTGTGGATCGGCGTGCGGCTGCTCGCCCCGGCGCATCTCGAACACGCCGACGTGAAGCCTGCCGAAAAGCTGCTCGGCGCGATCAAGACGATCATCGTCGCCGACGCGGTGATGAGCCTCGACAACGTCGTGGCGATTGCGGGCGCCGCCGAGGCCGCCGATCCGGCGCACCGCACCGGTCTGGTCATCTTCGGGCTGATGGTGAGCATTCCGCTGATCGTGTGGGGCAGCCAGATCGTGCTGCGGCTGCTCGATCGTTTTCCGGTCATCGTCACGCTGGGCGCGGGGCTGCTCGGCTGGATCGCGGGCGGGCTCATCGTGAACGATCCGGCGGGCGACCGCTGGCCGCTGCTCGATACGCCGGTCGCCGAGTACGGCATGGCCGCGGCGGGCGCGGTGTTCGTCATGGGGCTCGGTCACCTGCTCAAGCGCCGCCAGGCGCGGCGCGCGGTGGAGCGCGCGGCGCAGGTGGAGCAGCGGGCAAACAAGCCGTAAGCCGGTTCCTACGCCGTTCGGCTGGCTGTCCCGCAGCTGGACCGGCCGATACGATCAAGACGCCTGTTCACCTTTCGTGGACAGGCGTTTCTTGTTTCTGGAGCCCGGATGATGACCGTCACTGTTTTTCTCGCGCGAACGCCCGCAGCCGTGTCGCGATGGCGTTTGCTGCACGCGTGCTCGCGCGCTCAGGCCGTCGCGTCGGCCAGGTTCGCGCCGATCGTGCGGAACGTGGGCCGCCTCGCGCCCGGTGGTTTTACGCTGATCGAACTGATGATCGTGCTTGCCATCGTCGGCGTGATCGCCGCCTACGCCATTCCCGCGTATCAGGACTATCTGGCGCGCAGCCGCGTCGGCGAGGGTTTGTCGCTCGCGTCGTCGGCACGGCTCGCGGTCGCGGAAAACGCCGCGAGCGGCAACGCGTTTTCTGCCGGGTTCTCGTCGCCGCCCGCGACGCGCAACGTCGAATCGGTGCGGGTCGACGACACGAACGGCCAGATCGCCGTCACCTTCACGGTTCGGGTTGCGCCTGCGGGAAGCAATACGCTCGTGCTGGTTCCCTCGGTGCCGGACAACGCCGAGGCGCCTACGGCCCGCGTCGCGCTCGCACGCGGCAGCTCGCAGGGCGGCACCGTCACGTGGGAGTGTTTCGCGGGCAGCAAGACGGCGTCGTCGCTGGGCGCGCCAGGCGCCGGGCCAGCGCCGGCCGACGCCGCGACGCTGCCGCCGAATCTCGCGCCGCCAGACTGCAGGGCCTGAAGAGGCTTGACGCGGCTTCGACGTGCACCGTGCGCTTTAGGGGCTTACGCAACCAATCGTGCGCGGTCAGTCGCGGAAACGCGGTGAGGCTCGGCATCGTGAAGAGCAGGGCGGCGCAGGCACCCGGCTGTCGCGCCGCCAGGCTCGCGCCCGTGAACCGCAAAAAGCGTGCGCGCTCGCTCGCAACAAGGAGAGAGCCCGCACAGAGCGGGAAAAGTTTTGTATAGTGCGCCGGTTGCTGACGCCCCTGCGGACTTATGCCTTCCAATTTCACGCGGTTTCTTACGTTCTTCTTGCTGGCTGTTGCGTTGACCCTACCGTATGCCGTCGTCAACCACACCTACCCGATGCCGACGTTCTACGCGGAATTCACGTCGCTGGCGCTCTGGTTGTTCGTCGGCGCTGCCGTGTTGCTGCTCGTGCGCTCGGCGCGGCCTGCGATCGGTTTCGCAACGCCCTCGGTTGCGCTGGTGCCTCTCGCGTTCGGCCTGTTCCTGATCGTTCAGATCGTCGCGCTGCCCGTGACGCAGCCGTTGATGAACTGGCTTGGCGCCGGTTATCTGCTTGCCGCGTTCATGGCAACGCTGGCGGGTTACGGCATCGCGCGCGCGCGGCAGACGCAAACCGCGCTGGTGTGGGCCGCCTTTGCGCTGCTGCTCGGCGGACTCTTCGCGGTGTTCAGCCAGGTCGTGCAACTGTTCCACCTCGAAGCGAAGTTCGCGCCGCTCGTCGTCGCGTACAACATCGCGACCGATCGCCGGCCGTTCGGCAATATGGCGCAGGCCAACCACCTCGCGACGTATATCGCATTCGCGATGGCCGCGTGCCTCTTCCTCGTGCAGACGCGCCGCCTGCATGTCGTGCTGTGGGCAGTGCTTTCCGCGATCTTTGCGGGCGGTCTGGCGCTCACCGTATCGCGCGGCCCGTGGCTGCAGATGGCGGTGATCATCGTCGGGGGATTCTGGATCGCGTTTGCGGGCATGCGCCGTGGCGTGACGGAGCTCGGCAGGCACGGCACGCTGCGCGACTGGCTGCTGCCCGTCGTGCTGCTGTTGATCTTCATCGGCGTGAACGCGTACGTGCGCTGGGCCAACGTGCGCTACAACCTCCAGCTCGACGTGTCCGCGGCTGACCGTTTCAAGGACGCCGGACAGATCGCGCCGCGTCTCGCACTGTGGCGCTACGGTTTGACGATGTTCAAGTCGCATCCGTTGCTGGGCGTCGGCTGGGGCGAGTTCCCGCTGCGCCAGTTCGAACTGGTGCGCGCGCTGGGCGGCGTCGAGATCGCCAACAACGCGCATGACATCTTCATCGATCTGCTCGCCAAGACTGGTCTGATCGGCCTCGCGATCGTGCTGCTCGGCCTGCTGGCCTGGTTCGTGCGCGCGCTGAGCACGAACCACACGCCGGAGCGCGTGTTCGGCTTCATGTTGATCGGCGCGCTCGTCATGCATGCGCTCGTCGAATATCCGCAGCAGTACATGTTCTTCCTGCTGCCCGCGATGTTCGTGTTCGGCCTGCTCGAAACGCGGGCGCTGCGCTTCGTGCCGTCGGGCGTTTCGTTCGGCGTGTTCGCGATCGTCGTGGTCGGCGGGATCGTGTCGCTCTATCCCGTGCTGCGCGACTACAACCGCTCCGAGGTGCTCTACTACGGCGAGCATCCCGCGCAGGAGTACAGCGAAGCACCGTCGTTCCTGTTCCGCGGATGGGGCGACTACGGGATGGCCACGCTGCTGCCGATGGATGCGTCGAATCTCGCGTCCAAGCTCTACGCGCATCGGCGTGCGATTTCGCTGCTGCCTGGCGAGACGGTGCTGCGCCGTTACGCGGCGCTGCAGGCGTACGCTGGCGACATGGCGGGGGCGATGGATACCGTCGCGCGGCTGAAGATCTTCGCGGTGGAGCTGCGCGACTGGCCGAAGCAACTCGCCGAACTCTACGGCTTGACCGACCGGCAACCGGCGCTCAAGGGCTTCAGGGCTGCCCTGATGAAGAAGTACGGCGCGCCCGCGCAACCGATCGAATCGGACGACGACTCCAGCGACTGACCGTTGTGACTGACCGCTGCGATTAACCGTTGCGGCGCGCGCGCGGCGTGAGCGAGGGGCTCAGCCGCGCGCGCGAGTGCTCACAGCCAGCCTGAGGCCTTGAATCTCCAGAACAGGATCAGGTCGATCACCAGCATCGCCGCAAGGCAGATCTGATAGCCGAACGGCAGATGCAGTTCCGGAATGTTCTGGAAGTTCATCCCGTAGATGCCGGCGATCATGGTCGGCACGGCAAAGAGCGCGGCAAACGCGCCGAGACGCTTGGTCACTTCGTTTTCTGCAAGCGAGATCATGCCGAGATTCACCTGCACCGCAGTCACGGTCATTTCACGACGGCCTTCGACCGTCCGCACGATCCGTTCGAGATGATCGTAGACGTCGCGGAAGTACGCGGCCATGCCTGAACAAATGCGCGGGATGCGGCCGCCCGTCAGCTTGCTGAGACTTTCGAGCAACGGCGCGACGCGCTGCTGCAGCGCCACGAGCCTGCGCTTGAGCGAGTAAAGATCCTCGATGATCGCGCGCGACTGCGCGAGCGTATGTTTCTCGAAGATGCGGTCTTCGATCTCTTCGAGTTTCGTGGAGAGCGTTTCGAGAATCGGGAAATAGCGGTCGACGACCGTGTCGATCAGCGCATACAGCACGAAACCCGAGCCTTCCTTGAGCAGACTCGGCTCCCGCTCGCAGCGTGCACGCACTTCCTGGAAGCCGTGACGCGTCCGGTTGCGCACGGAGAGCACGTAATTTTCGCCTGCAAAGATATCGACTTCGCCGATCACAAATTCGTCGTTCTCGTCCATCTCGATCGTGTGCAGCACCGCGAATAGCGAGTCGCCGTACTCCTCGATTTTCGGGTGCTGGTGACCGTTCTGGACATCTTCGATTGCAAGCTCATGCAGGCCGAATTCCTCTTTCATCGCCTCAAGTTCGGCCGGTTCCGGGTCCTTGAGCGCAACCCAGACGAAGCATTCGGGTTTGGCGACGTAATCGCTGATGTCCTCGATCTTGATATCGGCGAGCTTCTTGCCATCCTGGTACGCGGCGCAGTTGATCAGCATGGTCTGTTACCTTGAAGGCGGGTGCGGACTGTCTGAATCCGCCACCCAATCCCCCGACTTGCCGCCGTGCTTCTCCATGACCTTCACATCGGTGATCGTCATGCCGCGGTCCACTGCCTTGCACATGTCGTAGACGGTCAGCAGCCCGACCTGCACGGCGGTGAGCGCTTCCATCTCGACGCCGGTGCGTCCCACGGTCTCCACCTGCGCCGTGCAATGCACGCCGGGCAGCGTTTCGTCGAGCGCGAAATCCACGGCGACGCGCGTGATCGCGAGCGGGTGACACAGCGGAATCAGATCGGACGTGCGCTTGGCGCCCTGGATGGCGGCGATGCGTGCGACGCCAATCACGTCGCCTTTTTTCGCCTGACCGTCGCGGATCAGCGCGAACGTTGCGGGCAGCATGCGGATCGTGCCGCGCGCGACGGCGATGCGCCGGGTCTCGGATTTGCCGCCGACGTCGACCATATGGGCGTCGCCGGCTGCATCGAAATGAGTGAGTTCGGGCATGATTGGCTCTCCATCGAGGGCGCCTATCATAACAGCGCCGCGCGCGGGCGCTGTCCGCACGGTGTCGCCGTGGCGCACGCAGGCCGCGCGTACAATCGGCAGGCGGCGAAGCGGCGCCAGCCGCTACCCCGCAGTCCCGCCTTTCTCCAATCCTGTCATCAATGCGTCTGAAACGACTGCTTGCTGCCTGGTTGTCCGTATCGGTTGCGGTCTGCCCGCAGGCGTACGCGCAGACGCGCGCCTCGCTCGCGCTCGCCGCCAGCGCGGTCACGCTCGATACGAATGCGGCCGCCGCCATCCGGGGCGCAGCCAACGTCCACGGTCCGGGCGCGGCTCCCGCGGGCACGGATTCGCTCGCGCCGGATGCGCCCGCGCTCGTGATCGGCCCGCTCGACGAGCGCGCCGATCCGATAATTCCCGCATCCATCGCACAGGGCGTGTTCGGCACCTACGGCGGCGCGCGAGACCGCTTGTCCGGCCAGTCGGGCGCGCACGGCAACGCCAGTGTGCGCGCAGGCACCTGGGTGCCGCAACTGCCCGCGCTCGGCGACGGCTCGGACGGCGCGCTCTCGCCCGAGGCCGAGCGCAAGGTCGGCGAGCGCGTGATGCGCGAGATCCGCAGCCGCCCCGACTACATCGGCGACTGGCTCGTGCGCGACTATCTCAACTCGGTTGCCGCGCGGCTCGCGGCGGCGGCGAGTGCGCTGTATATCGGCGGCTATCGACCCGACTTCGATCTCTTTGCCATCCGCGACAGCCAGATCAATGCGTTCTCGCTGCCGGGCGGTTTCATCGGCGTGAACAGCGGACTGATCGTCGCCACGCAGACCGAATCGGAACTCGCCTCCGTGCTCGGCCACGAGATGGGCCACGTGCTCCAGCGGCATATCGCGCGCATGCTCTCGCAGAACGAGCGCACCGGTTACACGGCGCTCGCGGGCATGCTGGTTGGCATCCTCGCGGGCGTGCTCGCACGCAGCGGCGACCTTGGCAGCGCGCTCGTACTCGGTAGCGGGGCCTATGCCGTCGACCGCCAGTTGAGCTTTTCGCGCGCCGCCGAACACGAGGCGGACCGCGTCGGTTTCCAGTTGCTCGCGGGCGCGGGCTACGATCCGTACGGCATGGTGGCGTTTTTCGAGCGGCTCGATCGCGCGTCGATGGACGACACGGGCGTGCCTGCCTACGCGCGCACGCACCCGCTCACCACGGAGCGCATCGCCGACATGGAGGACCGCGCGCGACGTTCGGCGTATCGCCAGCCGCGCCAGACGCCCGAGTACGGCTTCGTGCGCGCGCGCGTGCGTATCTTGCAGAGTCGGATGCGCGGCGACCGGATCGACGAGGTTGCGCGGCTGCGCTCCGAAATCGACGACCGTACGGCGTTGAACGTGGCCGCGAACTGGTACGGCATCGCGTTCGGACAGGCATTGCTTGAACAGTACGACGCTGCTGCAGCGTCGCTGGCGAAATCGCGTGCGGCGTTCGGCGCGTTTGAAGCGGCCGACGGCAGCAGGACGCGCAGCTCGCCGAGTCTCGACGTGCTCGCCGCGGACATCGCCCGGCGCGCGAGGCGCAACGATGAAGCGGTGCAGCGCGCGCGGACCGCGCACGCCGCATGGCCCGCATCGCATGCCGCAACGGAAGTTTTGCTGGAGGCGTTACTCGGCGCGCGCCGCTTCAAGGAAGCGCAGACGCTTGCGCAGGCTCAGACCGTGGCGGAGCCAAGGCAGGCTGCGTGGTGGCTCTACCTCGCACAGGCGAGCGCGGGCCTGGGCGATCTGCTGACACAGCGGCGTGCGCTGGCGGAAAAGTTCGCGCTCGACGGCGGGTGGGCGTCGGCGATCCGGCAGTTGAAGGAGGCGCGCGACATGCGATCGGTCGGCTTCTATGACCTGTCGATCATCACGGCGCGCTTGCACGAGTTCGAGGCGCGCTACAAGGAAGAGCGCGAAGACGAGAAAGACGGTAGCTAAGCGGGGCGCTCAGGCGGTGCCGCGCTGCCCCTGCACGTTGGCGGCTTCGCGCGCCGGGCTCGAAACGAAGCCAAAACGCGCGGGCACTTGCGCGCGCTGGATTGCCTGAAGCGGCAGCACGGCATCGGCGCGCCACGCGAAGGTGCCGCTTAAACCGTCGTCGGCAAGCGACGCGTGGTCGGCGAACACATCGAGATCGTGATCGTGGAGCAGGGCCACGCACGCGCGCGCACCATCTTCAGCAGCATCGGCGGGCGATGCGAACAGCACGCTGCCCGCTTCATCCACGTAGACGGCTGACGGCGCGAACGGCTGGCCGGACTGGTCGGTGAGCGTGAGTGCGCCGGCCGCATCGCACGCGAGCCGCACGATCCACGGCGTGTATTCCAGCTCGACATAGACGCGCTGCGGCCCGTTCTGGAAATACCACTGGCCGCGCTCGTCGCACGCGTAATTGCGGTTGATGAAGCCGATCAGCGTCTCGTGCCGGATCGGCGTGCCGTGCGTACCCGCCGCCTGGTCGGCCTCGTCGCGCATGCGCCAGTGGCCGCGCGCATCGAGCATCAGCCAGCCGGTGCAGTGCGGCACGTCAGGCCAGCGCGCGAGTGCCTGTCTGACGATCTCATCCATGGGCAACAAAGCGTGAGAGATAGCCGGTTACGCGCTCGGCGAGCCAGTCGGAGCGGCCCGGGAACGGTCCCGTCATGAAGCCGACGTGGCCGCCGTGCGCGGGCTGCTCCAGCTCGACCGCCGCGCTTACCTCGCCGGGCGAGGGCAGCGCGCGGTCAGGCAGGAACGGATCGTTGCGCGCGTTGAGCACGAGCGTCGGCACGGCGATTTCGCTGAGCTTCGGGCCAACCGTCGCGCGGGTCCAGTAGTCGTCGGCGTTGCGAAAGCCGTGCAGCGGCGCGGTCACGACGTCGTCGAACTCGAACAGCGTGCGGCTCGCGAGCACGGCGTTTGCGTCGAACAGGCCGGGATATTGTTCGAGCTTCTGGAGCGCCTTCGCCTTCAGCGTTTTGAGGAAGCTGCGCGTATAGATCAGGCCGAAGCCGTGCGAGAGCATTTCGCCGCCCGCGTGGACGTCGAGCGGCGCGGAAACCGCGGCGGCTGCCTTGACGATCGACGCATCCTCGCGTTGCTGCGCGAGCCAATGCAGTAGCACGTTCGCGCCGAGCGAGACGCCTGCCGCCACGAGCGGCCCGCGATGAAGCGCGGCGAAGCGATGCAGCATCCAGTCGACCTCGTTGGCGTCGGCGAGATGATAGAAACGCGGCAGCAAATTCAGCGGGCCGCTGCAACTGCGAAAGTGCGGGATCACGGCATGCCAGCCGCGCGCGGCTGCGGCGGCGGCCATCGTGCGTGCGTAGTGCGAGCCGGAATTGCCTTCGAGCCCGTGCAGGAGCACGAAAAGCGGTGCGTTGGGCGCGGGAAGCGGCTGCCCGGCGGCGGGTACAACCCAGTCGAGTTCGATGAAGTCGCCATCGGGCGTGTCCCAGCGCTCGCGGCGGTAGACGGGCGTGGGCAGATTCGACATGAGCGCGGGCACGATGGTCTGCGCGTGCGCGCCCGGCAGCCAGACCGGCGCGCGATAGGCGCCGGCCAGCGCTGCCGGATGCGAATGCGCGTGCGCTGCATTCGCATCCGGTGTTCCGGTGGTGTGGGATTTGTCTCCGGTCGTGCTCATGACTGCTATACCGAAGGCGTGTTCAGTGCAGCGCGCCCAGGCTGCGGCGCAGTTTCGCGGAGAACTGGCTGGCCGCTTCGTCCGGCATGCGGCTCGAGTGGATGTGGGCGATGCGCCATTCGCCGCGCTCGTGAACCATCACGTAGGTCGTGAAGACCATTGCGGGCACGGCTTTCGGGTCGACCGGCCGATGCGCTTCCACGATGGCGTAGACCACGGTGCCGAGGCTGTCGTAGACGCGGATATCGAGCGGCTCGATCGACACCGGCGCTGCCTCGAACTGCGCGGCGAGCCCTGCGCGGATGTTCGGCAGGCCATACAGATGGGCGCCGTCCGGGCAGATGCAGCTCACGAATTCCTCATCGATCCACAGGCCAATCAAGCCGTCGAGATTCACTTCCGCGACGGCCTGATACCAGGCGTTGAGCGTGTCCGCGGCGGCTTCAAAGTGGTGGGCAAAACGTGGCATGGCTCGATGATCTTGTGCGCCGGGGCGCGGGTTGCGAATCGACACTCGCTGCGTTTGCAGCGGCAGCAGGCCTGCTGTTGCCGCTGCAGCCGCAGCGAGACTAGCGTTGGCCGAGCAGCATGCCGCGAAGGTCGCCGAACACCTGTTCCGGGCTCAGTTCGCGCAGGCAATTCAGATGTCCGAGCGGACATTCGCGCTGGAAACACGGGCTGCAATCGAGATGCAGCCATTGTACCTTTGCGAGATCGGACAAGGGCGGCGTGTGGCGCGGATCCGTCGAGCCGTACAGCGCCACGAGCGGCCGCCGCAGCGCGGCGGCTACGTGCATCAAGCCGGAGTCGTTGGTGACGACAGCGTTTGCGCGCGAGATCAGCGCGCACGCTTCGCCGAGTGCGGTCTGTCCGCACAGGTTGCGCACGTTCGATGCGCGCTCGGCGATGGCCTGAGCGAGCGGCGCATCCTTCGGCGAGCCGAGCGCGACGATCTGCGTGTACGGGAACGACTGGCCCACCATCTGCGCGAGCGCCGCGAAATGCTCGGGCGGCCAGCGCTTGGCTGGGCCGTACTCGGCGCCGGGGCAGAACACGAGGAGCGGCACGCGCGTATCGAGGTTGAAGCGCGCCGATACGCGCGACGCCTCGTTCGGATCCGACTCGAGACGCGGCACCGGCAGATCGTCGGGGACCGTCGCGCCGGGCGCCCACGCGAGCGCGGCGTAGTGCTTGACCATCGGCGGACGTTCGTCCTTCGGCGGATTCGCGTGGCGCACGTTCAAGAGGCCGTAGCGGCTCTCGCCCGTGTAGCCGATGCGCAGCGGAATATGCGCGAGCCACGGAATCATCGCGGACTTCAGCGAGTTCGGCAGCACGTAGACGGCGTCGTAGCGCACCTCGCGCAAATCGCTCGCGAGTTGCCAGCGGCGCAGCAGTTGCAGCTTGCCGTGCGCGAGGTCGGTGGCGTAGACGTCGTGGATTTCAGGCATGCGCTCGAGCACGGGCGCGACCCACGTGGGCGCGAGTGCATCGATCACGATGCGCGGATGCAGTTTCACGAGCCGCGAAAGGAGCGGCTGCGCCATCAGTGCGTCACCGATCCAGTTAGGGGCGATTACCAGCGCGCGGCGCATCGGGTATCAGGGTCCGGAAAGTGACAAAGCTTCCGCGCGCATCAGGCGCGCGGAACGCGGTTAGCAGGGCGGACGCGCCGCAAGACGCGTCATCGGGCCGCCCGCGGCCTCATGCCGGCGGGCGATGCACAGCGAAACAAGGGCACACCCGGGAACTGCGGGGCGCTCAGTGGCCGTGCACGACCTCGCCGTCGCGCAGCTTGTAGCGCGTGCTGCAGTAGGGGCAGCGCGCTTCGCCGTGGGTCACGTCGAGGAAGACGCGCGGATGGTTGCTCCAGCGCGGCATCGACGGATTCGGGCAGTACGCGGGCAGATCCTTGGCCGACAGTTCGACCAGCGGCATTTCCTTGATTTCGCTCATGAGGACAATTCTCGTAACGCTCGTTGTGGACCGTAGCGCAGCGGCAGCTTCGGCGTCCGCAGCGGGCAAACGTGCATTCTAGCGCCATTTGGCGTATACACGGGCCCTCGCGGGCGCCTGAGGACGCTTTATGTCACGCCTCGGCGCGCCAGTCGGCCAGCGCATGCAAAGGTGTTTGAAAGGCGCCCAAAACAGGTGCCAAATGCCTCCGGGAAAAAGCATCATCGGGCATCGCGAAAAAAACAAGACGAAAACGTGCCAAAATGGCCGTGCCTCACGGCAAGCGCCCAGCTACGGGACATGCGGCGGGATATCTGATCGGACCCGCTCGGCACATTCGCCGAAGGGCGTCTCGGATCGGTCTGGCGATCGGCTAAAATACCGGTCTCGCAATTCGATGCCGGCTTTCGTCGCGTTCGCCGGATATCAGGCAAGGCCACGAGCAGCGACCCGGGACGGCCCCAGATTCCGGATCCCGCGCCGTGCACGCCGCGCCAGGTCCGCAGCCGCCCGGGCATCGCGTTGTCACCGCCTTCCCACCATCACGCACAGTCAAGTCCATGAACCAGGTTCTGCGTCTCTCCGATCTGATCTCCGAAGGCAAGCTCAACGGCAAGCGGGTGTTCATCCGCGCCGACCTCAACGTGCCGCAGGACGACCAGGGCAACATCACCGAAGACACCCGCATCCGCGCTTCCGTGCCGGCCATCAAGGCCGCGCTCGCCGCGGGCGCGGCCGTCATGGTCACGTCGCACCTCGGCCGTCCGACCGAAGGCGAATTCAAGCCGGAAGACTCGCTCGCGCCCGTCGCGAAGCGTCTGTCCGACCTGCTCGGCCGCGATGTGCCGCTCGTCGCGAACTGGGTCGAAAACGGCGTGAACGTCGCGCCGGGTAACGTCGTCCTGCTCGAGAACTGCCGCGTCAACAAGGGCGAAAAGAAGAATTCCGACGAGCTTTCGCAGAAGATGGCGAAGCTCTGCGACGTTTACGTGAACGATGCGTTCGGCACCGCGCACCGCGCCGAAGCCACCACGAACGGCATCGCGAAGTACGCGAGCGTCGCCTGCGCGGGCCCGCTGCTCGCCGCCGAACTCGACGCGCTCGGCAAGGCGCTCGGCGCGCCGAAGCGCCCGCTCGTGGCGATCGTCGCGGGCTCGAAGGTCTCGACCAAGCTCACCATCCTCAAGTCGCTCGCGGAAAAAGTGGATCAGCTGATCGTCGGCGGCGGCATCGCCAACACGTTCATGCTCGCGGCCGGCCTGAAGATCGGCAAGTCGCTCGCGGAAGCCGACCTCGTCGCCGAAGCGAAGGTCATCATCGACGCGGCGCGCGCGCGTGGCGCCTCGGTGCCGATTCCGAGCGACGTCGTGACCGCGAAGGCGTTCGCTGCGGACGCGAAGGCTGAAATCAAGGCTGTGGCCGACGTCGCCGACGACGACCTGATCCTCGACATCGGCCCGCAGACCGCGAAGGCGCTCGCCTCGCAGCTCGAACAGGCCGGCACGGTCGTATGGAACGGCCCGGTGGGCGTGTTCGAATTCGACCAGTTCGGCGAAGGCACGAAGACGCTCGCGCAGGCCATCGCGAAGTCGTCGGCGTTCTCGATCGCAGGCGGCGGCGACACCCTTGCGGCCATCGCGAAGTACGGCATTCACGACGAGGTCAGCTATATCTCGACCGGCGGCGGCGCGTTCCTCGAATTCCTTGAGGGCAAGAAGCTGCCGGCTGTCGAAGTGCTCGAAACCCGGGCAGCTTCGTAAGCGACACGGCGCGCCCCGGCGGTAGCGGCGGGGCGCGTGTCAGTTCGACTGTGGCGGCAGGCGCGCCGGGCGCGCCTGCCATGCTCAAACGGCGGCCACAAAGACGGCCAGCCAGGCTGGCCAACGCAGGATTTCCGGCGGCAGCCGCGGACGCGGCGCGCACAATGCGCGCTTGCACACCGCGGCGAGCACGCCGCCCCGAGGCGCGAAGCGCGCGCGGCCGAAGCGGCCGCCGCGCGGATGGCGCGCTCGCACAAAGCGACGCTGTATTTCACCGGCGCGCGTTTCGGCCACACCGCGGGTGCGGGTGAGCCGGTCGGTCCTTCTCGCAGCAACGTTTCTTCCAGCGATCTTTTCCAGACGAGGAGACTCATGCATCGCGCCACCAAGATTGTTGCAACCATCGGTCCGGCTTCCAGCTCGCCGGACGTCCTCCTGCAGATGATTCGCGCGGGACTCGACGTGGTGCGCCTCAACTTCTCGCACGGCACGGCGGACGATCACCGCCAGCGTGCGGACAGCGTGCGGGAATGCGCCCGCAAGGCAGGTCGCGAGATTGCGATCATGGCCGACCTGCAAGGCCCGAAGATTCGCGTCGGCAAATTCGAGAACGGCAAGATCGCGCTCGAACCCGGCATGCCGTTCATCCTCGACGCCGACTGCGAACTCGGCAACGAAGAACGCGTCGGTCTCGACTACAAGGATCTGCCGCGCGACCTGAAGTCTGGCGACGCGCTGCTGCTCAACGACGGCCTGATCGTGCTCGACGTCGTCCGCGTGATCGGCAGCGAGATCCATACGACCGTGCGCATCGGCGGCGACCTGTCGAACAACAAGGGCATCAACCGCCAGGGCGGCGGCCTCACCGCGCCCGCGCTGACCGCGAAGGACATGGAGGACATCCGCACGGCGATGTCGCTCGGCGCGGACTACATCGCCGTGTCGTTCCCGAAGAACGCAACCGACATGGAAATGGCGCGCCAGCTCGCGAATATCGCGGGGGCGCCGTACGGCATCAAGCCGAAGATGATCGCGAAGATCGAGCGCGCCGAGGCGATTCCCGCGTTGCAGGAGATCCTCGATTCGTCGGACGGCATCATGGTCGCGCGCGGCGATCTCGCGGTCGAAGTCGGCAACGCCGCCGTGCCCGCGCTGCAAAAGCGCATGATCCGCATGGCGCGCGATTCGAACAAGCTCGTCATCACGGCCACGCAGATGATGGAGTCGATGATCTATGCGCCCGTGCCGACGCGCGCGGAAGTGTCGGACGTCGCGAACGCGGTGCTCGACGGCACCGACGCCGTGATGCTCTCGGCGGAATCGGCGGCGGGCAAGTACCCGGTGCAGACGGTCGAGGCAATGGCCGCGATCTGTCTCGAAGCCGAGAAGTCCGAGCAGTCCGAGCTCGACAAGGATTTCCTCGACCGCACCTTCACGCGCATCGACCAGTCGATTGCCATGGGCGCGCTCTTCACGGCGTTCCACCTCGGCGCGAAGGCGATCGTGGCGCTCACGGATTCGGGCTCGACGGCGCTGTGGATGTCGCGTCACTGGACTCACGTGCCGATTTTCGCGCTCACGCCGCGCACCGGCAGCGAGCGCGCGATGACCCTCTACCGCAACGTCACGCCGCTGCACCTCGACACCAGCACGGACCGCGACACCGCGCTCCAGCAGGCCGTCGAAGTGGTGGTGAGCAAGGGCTATGCGTCGCGCGGCGACGTGGTGGTGCTGACCGTCGGCGAGCCGATGGGGCAGCCTGGCGGCACCAACACGCTGAAGATCGTCCGTGTGGGAGACGTGCTGTAAGGTTCGATCGCGAGTTTGACCCGGTTCGCACATGAATCCGGCCGCAGTCCGCGCGTACGAGAGGCCGCGCGGACTGCCTGCTTTTCAGTCCGCTTTTCAGCCGGCTTGTCAGCTCGATTGCCCGTCCGACGCCATCCCGATGTCAGTCCGCTGCCCGCTTGCCGTCAGGACGCCCTGACATGGCATTTTCATGCCGCTGACGCGATTGCCCCGGGAGCGGGCTGGCTTCGCGATAAAATCACGCCATTGCGCCCGCGGCGAGCATGCGGGCGGCGGCTGCCAGGCCGCCTTCGACCGGCCACGCAAGATGGCTGGCGTGACGTAGGAATTCGTTTTAAATCAAAGGAGTAGCACAATGCCTCTCGTATCAATGCGTCAACTGCTCGACCATGCGGCAGAGCACGGCTATGGCCTGCCCGCGTTCAACGTCAACAACCTGGAGCAGGTTCAGGCCATCATGGCCGCAGCCGACCAGGTCGGCGCGCCGGTGATCATGCAGGCGTCGGCGGGTGCGCGCAAATATGCGGGCGAGCCGTTCCTGCGTCACCTGATCGAAGCCGCCATCGAGTCGTATCCGCATATCCCCGTCGTCATGCACCAGGACCACGGCCAGTCGCCCGCGGTGTGCATGGGCGCGATCCGCAGCGGTTTCAGCAGCGTCATGATGGACGGCTCGCTGGAAGCCGACGGCAAGACGGTCGCATCGTACGAATACAACGTCGACGTGTCGCGCCGGGTCGTCGACATGGCGCACTCGATCGGCGTCACGGTCGAGGCGGAACTGGGCGTGCTCGGTTCGCTGGAAACG
The DNA here is from genome assembly GCF_042655705.1 of Paraburkholderia denitrificans. Lineage (NCBI taxonomy): Bacteria > Pseudomonadati > Pseudomonadota > Betaproteobacteria > Burkholderiales > Burkholderiaceae > Paraburkholderia > Paraburkholderia denitrificans. The sequence goes on from NZ_JBHSMP010000037.1 coordinate 46,845, forward strand.
ATGAAGGGCGACAAGGAAGACGGTCACGGCGCCGAGGGCACGATGACGCGCGAGCAGCTCCTGACCGATCCGGAGCAGGCCGCCGACTTCGTGAAGCTCACGCAGTGCGACGCACTGGCAATTGCAATCGGCACCTCGCACGGCGCGTACAAGTTCTCGAAGAAGCCCACGGGCGACATCCTGTCGATCCAGCGCATCAAGGAAATCCACGCGCGCATTCCGAACACGCACCTCGTGATGCACGGTTCGTCGTCGGTGCCGCAGGAGCTGCTGGCGGAAATCCGCGAATTCGGCGGCGACATGAAGGAAACCTACGGCGTGCCGGTCGAGGAAATCCAGGAAGGCATCCGTCACGGCGTGCGCAAGGTCAATATCGACACGGACCTGCGTCTCGCGATCACGGGCGCGATTCGTCGCTACATGTTCGAGAATCCGTCAAAATTCGACCCGCGCGACTACCTGAAGCCGGCCCGCGAAGCCGCGAAGAAGGTCTGCGTGGACCGTTATCTGGCATTCGGCTGCGAAGGCCAGGCCGGCAAGATCAAGCCGGTGTCGCTCGACAAGATCGCTGAGAAGTACAAGTCGGGCGAACTCGCGCAGATCGTTCGCTGATGCGCCGCGCGCCCCGGTCTTGCCCGCAGCGCTTACAGCACCCGCAGCGCCTGCAGCACGACCGGCCGGCCGCGCGACGTTCTGCGCAACATCCTGTGCAAGCAACCTGCAGCAGGATCGTCGCCGTATCCGCCGGTCTGGGGAACGGCGACTGGCTTTTTGATTTACCCTTTCGGTTTACCCGGTTTACCCTTTCGGTCCGGTTTTGCGCCGGCCCCGCCACGTTAAATAGCGAATCACGACGATGTCTACCCTCTACGAATCCACGCTCCGCTCGCTGCCGCTCCTCGGCCGCGGCAAGGTCCGCGACAACTATGCCGTGGGCACCGACAAGCTGCTGATCGTCACGACCGACCGTTTGTCGGCGTTCGACGTCATCATGGGCGAGCCGATTCCGCGCAAGGGCCAGGTGCTGAACCAGATGGCGAACTTCTGGTTCGGCAAGCTCGAACATGTCGTGCCGAACCACCTCACCGGCGTCGATCCCGAAACCGTCGTCGCGCCCGATGAAGTCGAGCAGGTGCGCGGCCGTGCGGTCGTCGTGAAGCGCCTTGAGCCGATCCTCGTCGAGGCGGTGGTGCGCGGCTATCTGGCGGGCAGCGGCTGGAAGGATTACCAGGCCACGGGCGCCGTGTGCGGCGTGCAGTTGCCTCCGGGCCTGCAGAATGCGCAGAAGCTGCCCGAGCCGATCTTCACGCCCGCGGCGAAGGCCGAAATGGGCCACCACGACGAGAACATCACGTACGAGGAGATGGAGCGCCGCATCGGCACCGAGCTGTCGCGCACCATCAAGGAAACGGCGATCAAGCTGTACAAGGAAGCGGCCGACTACGCGGCGACGCGCGGCATCATCATCGCCGACACCAAGTTCGAATTCGGTCTCGACAATCACGGCAAGCTGTATCTGATGGACGAGGCGCTCACCGCCGATTCGTCGCGCTTCTGGCCCGCCGACCAGTATCAGGTGGGCTCGAACCCGCCGTCGTTCGACAAGCAGTTCGTGCGCGACTGGCTCGAAACCCAGGACTGGAAGAAGGAGCCGCCGGCGCCGAAGCTGCCGGGCGCGGTGATCGAGAAGACGTCCGCGAAGTATCAGGAGGCGCTCGAGCGCCTCACCGGCCAGACGCTCGCCTGAGGCATCTCGCCTGACGCGAATCAGCGTGAATTAACGTCGACGGATGCGCGCGAGCGCGCGCATCCCGGGGAAAGGAAGCAAATGAGCGAAGTACAGACGGCTCACCAGCATGCGGCGCCGCTCGTCGGCGTACTGATGGGCTCCAGCTCGGACTGGGAAACGATGAAGCAGGCGGTTGCGGTCCTGCAGGAGTTCGGCGTCGCCTATGAGGCGAAAGTCGTCTCGGCGCACCGCATGCCCGACGAAATGTTCGAGTACGCCGAAAAGGCGCGCGAGCGCGGCCTGCGGGCGATCATCGCGGGCGCGGGCGGCGCGGCGCATCTGCCGGGCATGCTGGCCGCGAAGACCACCGTGCCGGTGCTCGGCGTGCCGGTGGCGAGCAGGTATCTGAAGGGCGTCGATTCGCTCCATTCGATCGTGCAGATGCCCAAGGGCGTGCCGGTCGCGACCTTCGCCATCGGCGAGGCGGGCGCGGCCAACGCGGCGCTCTTCGCCGTGTCGATCCTGAGCGTGACGGACACGGAATACGCGAACAAGCTCGCGGCTTTCCGCGTGCGCCAGAACGAAGCTGCACACGCGATGGTGTTGCCGGCGCTGTGAGCGCCCCCGCCGGGGCACGGCAGCGCGCCTCGCTTTGATGTTCGACCTCGACGCTCAACTTCGACATTCAACCCGGCCTGGCCCGTGCGCCGTTCGCAGCGCCGCGCCAGCCGCGACCGACCACTGAGATGACCCCTGACAACACTCCGGTTTCACCGATCCTGCCCGGCGCCTGGCTTGGCATGGTGGGTGGCGGCCAGCTCGGCCGCATGTTCTGCTTTGCCGCCCAGGCGATGGGCTACCGCGTCGCCGTGCTCGATCCGGATCCGGCGAGCCCGGCCGGCATGGTCGCCGACCGCCATCTGCGCGCCGCCTACGAGGACGAAGCCGCGCTGACCGAGCTTTCGCGCCTGTGCGCCGCCATCTCGACCGAGTTCGAGAACGTGCCCGCCGCGAGCCTCGACGCGCTTGCCAAATCGACCTTCGTGAGTCCCTCCGGTAGCTGTGTGGCCGTCGCGCAGGACCGCATCGCCGAAAAACGCTTCATTGCCGCCGCGGGCGTGCCGGTTGCGCCGCACGTGGTGATCGAGTCGTCGCAGGCGCTGGCAGCCATCGACGACGCCGCGCTTGCCGCTGTGCTGCCGGGCATTCTGAAGACGGCGCGGCTCGGCTACGACGGCAAGGGCCAGGTGCGCGTGGGCAACGCCGAGGACGTGCGCGAGGCGCATGCCGCGCTCGGCGGCGTGCCGTGCGTGCTGGAAAAGCGTCTGCCGCTGAAGTTCGAGGTCTCGGCGCTGATCGCGCGCGGCGCGAGCGGCGCGAGCGCTGTCTATCCGCTCGCGCAGAACACGCACCGCAACGGCGTGCTGTCGCACACGATCGTGCCCGCGCCCGATGCGAGCGCCGCGCTCGTCGAGCAGGCGCAGCAGGCGGCGCTGCAGATCGCGGAGAAGCTCGGCTACGTGGGCGTGCTGTGCGTGGAATTCTTTATCCTCAAAGACGGCTCGATCGTCGCCAACGAAATGGCGCCGCGTCCGCACAACTCGGGTCACTACACGGTCGATGCGTGCGCCACGAGCCAGTTCGAGCAGCAGGTGCGCGCGATGACGGGCATGCCGCTCGGCGACACGCGTCAGCACTCGCCGGCCGTGATGCTGAACATCCTCGGCGATGTGTGGTTCGCCGCCGGTGGAAGCGGTCCGGGCAGTGCAGGTGGCGTGCGCGCGCAGAAAGGCGCTGTGCCCGTCACGCCGCCGTGGGATCAGGTGGCGGCCATGCCGGCCGCGCGTCTGCATCTGTACGGCAAGGAAGATGCGCGTCCGGGACGTAAGATGGGCCATGTGAACTTCACGGCGCCGACGCTCGACGAAGCGCGTGTGGCCGCGCGCGACTGCGCGCGTTTGCTGCATATCGCCACGAGCTGAGGTTGCACGACGTCATGACCGGTCAGCCGTATCCCACCGATGCCGAAATCGAGCACGCCGCCGCGCTGCTCGACGCGGGCGAGCTTGTCGCGTTCCCGACCGAGACCGTCTACGGCCTCGGCGGCGACGCCGCGAACCCTGACGCCGTCGCTCGCATCTACGCGGCCAAAGGGCGGCCCGCGAATCATCCGGTAATCGTGCATCTGCCGCCAGGCGCAGATCCCGAGTATTGGGCCGCCGAGTGGCCGGAGTCGGCGCGCAAGCTCGTCGCCGCATTCTGGCCCGGCCCGCTCACGCTGATCGTCAAGCGCCACCCGCGCATCCCCGATGCCGTGAGCGGCGGTCAGGATTCGGTCGGTTTGCGCTGCCCGTCGCATCCGGTCGCGCAGAAGCTGCTCGCCGCGTTTTCGGCGCGCCGCGGAGGTCATGGCGGTGTCGCGGCGCCGTCGGCAAACCGCTTCGGCCATGTGAGCCCGACCACCGCGCAGCATGTGCGCGACGAGTTCGGTGCGGACGTGCATGTGCTCGACGGCGGGGCGAGCGATGTGGGCATCGAATCGACGATTCTCGATCTCTCGCGCGGCTTTCCGGCGCTGCTGCGCCCGGGCCACATCACGCCGCACGATATCGCGCGGGTGCTCGGCGAGGCGCCGCGTCTGCCGGACGGATCGGATGCCACGGCGCCGCGTGCCTCGGGGACGCTGAAGGCGCACTACGCGCCGCGCACGCCGCTCGCGCTGCTGCCGTTCGAGGCTTTGGAGCCGCTGCTGAGCGCGGCGCGCGAGAACGGCGAGACCGTGGCGCTCGTGGCCCGCGCATCGCGCGCGCAAGCATGGGCGAGCGCGCCGGGCGTGCATTTCGTCGCCGCGCCGGAAGATCCGCAGTTGTACGCACGCGAACTCTATGGCTTGCTGCGGGCGCTCGATCGTGCGAACGTCGCGCGTATCCTGATCGAAAAACTGCCCGAAACGCTCGACTGGATCGCCGTGAATGATCGGCTCGGAAGGGCGGCGGCGGCGTTCGAGGCGCGGGAATAGCGGGCTCGATATCGGCACATTCGCGGCACGTTAGCTTCACCTGTGCATACAAAAAAACCGGTTCGCGAGAACCGGTTTTTTTTTCGTGCGACGCGTGCCGAATCTGCGGGCTTGCCCGCGTCTTCAATGCGCCACGCGGCGCTGCGGGCTCTTGCGGATGTGCTTCGCCGCCCGTTTCGGATGGCGCTGCACGTACATCGGCGCTTCTTCGGGCATGCCCTTGTAGACCCATTCGAGCAGCGCATCGTGGGCTTCGCGCGCGCCTGCCGCGTGCGGGTCGTTGATGAGGCTCACGACGATCCACGTTTCGCCCGTTCGTGCCGCGACGTAGCCCGCAATTGCGCGCACGTCGCGCAGCGTGCCGGTCTTGATGTGCGCGTTGCCGTCCACAGGGGTATTGGTGAGGCGGCGGCGCATCGTCCCGTCGACGCCCGCGATCGGCAGCGAATCGACGAACGGCTGCGCGACGGGGCTCGCATTCGCGGCCTGCAGCAGCGACGCGAGCGAAAGCGCGCTGATGTGCTCGTCGCGCGAGAGGCCGCAGCCGTTTTCGAGCGCGAGCTCGGGCGCGTAGACGCCGCTCTTGCGCAGGAACGCCTTGACGGCGGCGGCAGCTTTCGTCGTGGTCGCGGGCGCCTTGCCCTCGACGGCGCCGAGCGTGAGAAACAGGTTGCGCGCCATCACGTTATTGCTGAACTTGTTGATGTCGTGGACGACGTCGGCGAGCGGCGGGCTCTGATGGACGGCAATGAGGCGTGCGCCCGGCGGCACGACGCCTTCGCGCACCGTGCCGCTGAAGGTGCCGCCCGCCTGCTGCCACAGCGCGAGGAAGCCGTCGGTGAAGAACGTGGTGTGATTGACGGGCGCGGCCATGTTGAGCGTGCGCTCGCCGCAGCGCGCGGCGTAGCTGCCGTCGAAGCTTGCGGTCACGGTGCCGTTCGCACCCGGTGCGATCTGCGGCGACGGCATCATGCCGACACATTTGCCGCCGTGCTCGCGGATGCGGTTGTCGATCTGCCATTGCGCGACCGGCGGCACGATGCTGATCGAGACGCCATCGGGAGACGGCGAGTACGTGAACGATACCGACTTGAACGCGTACATCAGCGGATCGGGGCCGACGTTGTAGGGGGCCTCGGCGTCGTCGTCGAACGGCGGCAGGTCGCGCGTCGAGGCGTCGAACTCGCTCTTGTCGAGCACGAGCGCGCCGTCGATGTGCGCGATGCCCGCGGCGCGGATCTTCTGCGCGAGATCGATCAGCTCTTCGGGGACGAGTTTCGGGTCTCCCGTGCCCTTGATGTAGAGATTGCCGTGCAGCGTGCCGCTCGCGTCGACCTCGCCTTCGGTGAACGCGCTCGTGTGCCAGCGGTAGTCGGCGCCGAGCATTGCGAGGCCGGTCCACGTCGTGACGATCTTCATCGTCGAGGCGGGCATCATCGGCTGGCCTGCGTTGACGGCCACGCTCGGCTGGCGGTCGCCGATTTTTTCGATTACCACGCTCACCGCCGAGAGCGGCACGTGCGCGCGTTCGAGGCCCGCCATCACGGACGGCGGCAGCACGGTGCTCACGTTGACCGAAGGCAGGCGCGCGCCTTTCGGCTGCGCCTGCGCGGCGGGCATGCCGAGGCTCGCCGCGGCCAGTGCGGCGCAGGCAAGGCGCAGGACGAACATGGCGCGCACAGGTGCGGCTACGCGTGTAGCGGATGGCGCGCCCGCCATGTGCGCGGCGCGCGGCGGGACGGGACGCAACCCGGGACGCAACACAGGGCGCAACAGGTTGCGAAGGCGGGACAGCGAAGCAGGGAGCATGTGGAGCGTCAGATGAATACGGGCAGTGCAAGGGGCGCGCGGCGGGCGGTGGGCACGATCTGTTGCTAACGCCTCGCCGCGCGCACGCGCGAATCCGGGTTGCGGCGCACCGCGCGACGCGATGCGCATCGTGCAAGCCGGGCGGATCGCGTCGCACCGCAGCGCCGCGCGCCGCAAAAGCGACAATTGTAAAGACCTCGCGCGGCGCGCGCGCATCGTGCGGCGACAAAAACCCCGGTGCATGCGCGAAAGCCGACCGGCCTGGCGGTGGAGCGGGGGTGGCGCCGGGGTGGCGTGACGGTGGCGCGGGGGCCGGGGGCGCTAGAATGCACCCATCTGCCCCAATCCGGCGCCCGCTCCACCGTCACGCAGCGCCTCTTTGCCAATTCATTACGATGCGAATACTGCTTGTCGAAGATGACCGCATGATCGCCGAGGGCGTGCGTAAAGCGCTGCGCGGCGACGGCTTCGCGGTCGACTGGGTCGAGGACGGCGACGCCGCCATCACCGCCGTGACCGGCGAATCTTACGATCTGCTGCTGCTCGATCTGGGCCTGCCGAGAAAGGACGGGCTCGACGTGCTGCGCACGCTGCGCGCGCGCGGCCTTGCGCTCCCGGTGCTGATCCTCACGGCGCGCGACGCGGTTGCCGACCGCGTGAAGGGTCTCGACGCAGGCGCCGACGACTATCTCATCAAGCCCTTCGATCTCGACGAACTCGGCGCGCGCATGCGCGCGCTGATCCGCCGCCAGTCGGGCCGCAGCGAGTCGATGATCCGCTACGGCACGATCACGCTCGATCCGGCGTCGCACCAGGTGACCCAGGACGGCGCGCCGATCGCGCTTTCGGCGCGCGAATTTGCGCTGCTCGAAGCGCTGCTCGCGCGCCCGGGCGCGGTGCTCTCGAAGAATCAGCTCGAGGAGAAGATGTACGGGTGGGGCGAGGAGATCGGCAGCAACACGGTCGAAGTCTATATCCACGCTCTGCGCAAGAAGCTCGGCGCCGACCTGATCCGCAACGTGCGCGGGCTCGGTTACATGATCGCGAAGGAAGCGTGACGCGCCGATGAGTTCTATCCGGAAACAACTGCTTTTCTGGCTGCTCGCGATCGTCGTCGCGGGTGTCGTGCTGGCGGGCTGGCTGATCTATCGCCAGGCGCTGGCCGAAGCCAACGAACTGTTCGACTACCAGTTGCAGGAAATTGCCGACGCATTGCCCTCCGAGCCGTTCAGCGAGATTCTCAGCTCGCGCGACACCGGCAACGAGGGCATCGTGCTGCAGATCTGGAACCGCAACGGCGTGCTGATGTATTACTCGCATCCGCGCGTGCCGCTCGCGCCGCGCACCGAACTCGGCTTCTCGACCGAGCGCACCGATCGCGGCGACTGGCGCGTGTATGGCGCGATCGTCGGCGACAACTTCGTGCAGCTCGCGCAACCCGTCTCCGTGCGCAACCGTCTCGCGGCGAACGTCGCGCTGCGCACGCTGTGGCCGCTGATCGTGCTGCTGCCGTTTCTGGGGCTCGCCGTCTGGCTCGTGGTGGGCCGCGGGCTCAAGCCGCTCGCGCGCGTCACGAATGCGCTCGATACGCGCCATCCCGAAGCGCTCGATCCGTTGCCCGAGCAACGGCTGCCGCGCGAAGTCACGCCGCTCGTGCGCGCGCTGAACGCGCTGCTCAACCGTCTCGCGCAGGCGCGCGACACGCAAAAGGCCTTCGTCGCCGATGCCGCGCACGAACTGCGCACGCCGCTCGCCGCAGTGCAGATCCAGGCACAACTGGTTGCGCGCGCAAAGGACGACGACGCGCGCCGCGAAGCGCTCGACGATCTGCAGGCGGGCGTGACGCGCGCGACGCGGCTCGCCGAACAGCTGCTCGCGCTCGCGCGCTCCGAACCGGACGGCCATGTGTGTGCGCAAGATGTCGATCTGCGCGTGCTGCTCGAAGATTGCGTGGCGTCGCGCGCGACCGTTGCGCAGCAGCGCGGCGTCGATCTCGGCATCGAGCAGAGCACCGATGCAACCGTGCACGGCGACGCCGACGCGCTGCGCGTGATGCTCAACAACCTGCTCGACAACGCCACGAAATACACGCCGGAAGGCGGGCGCGTCGACGTGGCGCTGCGCCTCGACGGCGGCCATCCGCTCGTGCGCATCGCCGACAGCGGACCGGGCATTCCGGTCGCCGAACGCGCGCGCGTGTTCGACCGTTTTTACCGCGTCGGCGGGGGCGCTTCGCGGGCGCGCACGGACGTCTCCGGCACCGGCCTCGGGCTCGCGATCGTGCGCCGTATCGCGGATCAGCACAACGCGACGATCACGCTCGGCGATTCGCCGGCGGGCGGTCTTCAGGTCGACGTGCGTTTCTGAACCCCGCGGCGCACTTTTTACGTGGGGGGCGCCGGATTAAGACTCCTTTAAGTGACGCCACGTAGTCTTTGTTCCGTCATAACACGCACAACACGTCCCCGCTTCAAGGAGTCCGCAATGAACGCAAAAGTCTTAACTCGCAGTGCCGTGGCGATTGCCGTAGCCGCCGCGTTGTCGGCGGGCTATGTAGCCGGACGCCATGACGTTCCGACCCCGAACCTCGTTTCGCCGGCGCAGGCCGCGGCGCTGATGCCCGCGGAAGCCGCCGCCAAAACTGGCGTTCCCGATTTCTCCGGCCTCGTCGAAACCTTCGGGCCCGCAGTTGTCAACATCAGCGCCAAGCACATGGTCAAAGAGACCGCGATGCACGGCCGCGCGCAGCAACTGCCGATCGATCCGAGCGATCCGTTCTACCAGTTCTTCAAGCACTTCTACGGGAACCACCCGGGCGCGGGCGACGGCGGCGGCGAGTCCGACACGCCGAGCGCGAGCCTCGGTTCGGGCTTCATCATCAGTCCGGACGGCTACATCCTCACGAACGCGCACGTGGTCGACGGCGCGAACGTCGTGACCGTGAAGCTCACCGACAAGCGCGAGTTCAAGGCGAAGGTCGTCGGCGCGGACAAGCAGTCGGACGTCGCGGTGCTGAAGATCGACGCGAAGAGCCTGCCGACTGTGAAGATCGGCGATCCGCACCAGAGCAAGGTCGGCCAGTGGGTCGTGGCGATCGGCTCGCCGTACGGCTTCGACAACACCGTGACCTCGGGCATCATCAGCGCGAAGTCGCGCTCGCTGCCGGAGGAGAACTACACGCCGTTCATCCAGACCGACGTGCCGGTGAATCCGGGCAACTCGGGCGGGCCGCTCTTCAATCTGCAGGGCGAAGTGATCGGCATCAACTCGATGATCTACTCGCAGACGGGCGGCTTCCAGGGCCTGTCGTTCGCCATTCCGATCGATGAGGCCATGAAGGTCAAGGACGACCTCGTCAAGACGGGCCACGTGAGCCGCGGCCGCCTCGGCGTGGCGGTGCAGTCGGTGAACCAGACGCTCGCCGATTCGTTCGGCATGGACAAGCCGCACGGCGCGCTCGTGAGCTCGGTCGACGCGGGTGGTCCTGCGGCGAAGGCGGGTCTGAAGCCCGGCGACGTGATCTTTTCGGTGAACGGCCAGCACGTGGACGATTCCACCGATCTGCCGGCGCTGATCGCCTCGATGAAGCCGGGCACGAAGGCCGACATTCAGTTGTGGCGCGACAAGTCGACGAAGACCGTGAGCGCGACGATCGGTGCGCTCACCGATACGAAGGTTGCCTCGGCCGATACGCACGGCGCGCAGATGCAGGGCCGACTCGGCGTCGCGGTGCGCTCGCTCACGCCGGACGAGAAGAGCAACGCGTCGGTCGATCACGGCGTGGTCGTCGAACAGGCCGGCGGCGCGGCCGAGAACGCGGGCATCCAGCCGGGCGATGTGATCCTCGCCGTGAACGGCCGCCCGGTGACGAGCGCCGAGCAGCTCAAGGACATGGTCACGCACGCGGGCAAGAGCATTGCGCTGCTGATCCAGCGCGACAATGCGCAGATCTTCGTGCCGGTCGATCTTGGCTGATTCCGGCTGATCCTGTCCCGTATGGTCCGCCAGAGTCCGGCCGCGCGCCGGGCCGCTTACTTGCCGTCGTTGTTCACTGCCGCCGTTGGCCTCTGGCCCGGCGGCAGTGTCGTATGCGGCGTCCGTTCGCTTCGCACATCAGGCACGCGAATTGCTCATCTGTTCGTCGTAGTGGACGTGTAAGGAGTGGCACGATGAAGACGTTCCGGAATTCGCGCCAAATCGCTTCGGCGGCTTCGGCGCTGCTGGCGGCCGTCGCGCTCGGCATCGCGGGCACGGCGGCGGCGCAGCAAAACAGTACGGGAGGCACTGTCGGCGGCTCGACCACCGACAACACGAGCGCGGGCAACGCCAACGGCACCGGCATGCCGCAAATCCAGCAACAGGGCGCGGTCTCGTACGTGTCGGGCGGTGTCGGCCAGGACGAATCGATGGCGCTGCGGCAGGCGGCCCACCGCTGGCCGCTGTCACTGCGCTTCACCGGCACCGGCGGCAACTATCTCGCCGACATCCATGTGAAGATCGCGGACGCACACGGCACGAACGTGCTCGATACCACGTCGCTCGGGCCGTACATGCTCGTGAAGGTGCCGCCGGGCCGGTATTCGGTCCACGCGAGCTACTCGGGCGTCGCGAAAACGAGCGCGGTTACGGTCGGTTCGAGCGGCACCGCGCGCGCCTCGTTCACCTGGTGAATACCCGGCAGCCCCGCCGGGCGGGGCGTGCGGGCCCGCACGCTCCGCATCGAAGTTCGTACAAGGCGGCGAAGTTTCGCCGATAATGAAGCCATGAGCGGGTCGCGGCGCGTGCCGCCGCCCGCTCAGGAGCAAAAGCAGGAGCGGGGCCGAAAGCAAGAGTAAGAGCAAGAGCGGGGAGCCGCGTACGAAGGCAGGCGCGGCGTAGGCCCCAAGGCCGTGCACAGCGCAGGCGGGCACTGCCGCGACCATTCAGGGAGCCGGATATGGCGGTCAATCCAGACGCCGAACATCGCATCGATATCGTTGCCAACCGTCATCGCGTGCGCGTGATTCACGGCGGCATCACCATTGCCGACACGCTTTCGGCACTGACGCTCTCCGAAACCGGTTACCCGGATGTTTTCTATTTCCCGCGCGCCGACGTGAACATGGCGCGACTGGAACGTTCCACGCATACGACGCGTTGCCCGTACAAGGGCGAGGCGTCGTATTTCCATCTGCGCACGGAGGACACGCGTGTCGAAGATGTTGCGTGGAGCTACGAGGCGCCGCTCGCCGGCGTCGAAGGCATCAAGAACTTTGTGGCGTTTTACGCTTCGCGCGTAGACCGGATCGATCAGACATCCTGACCGGGCCGATCTACCGGGCGCTATCGTGGGAGCGGCCATGGAACTGAACGACGCCTTACGCATTCCGCTTGCGCCCTCTGTCGTCTGGGGGGCGCTGCAGGACAGCGCGCTCGTGCGAGCGAGCATGGAGCACTGTGATTCGTTGCGGCGTCTCGGGCCGGGCGAGTACGCCTTGACGCTCACCGTGCCGCTCGGGCCGTTGCGCGCGCGTTACGAAGTGCGCGCTCACCTTGCAGCCGACGCCGCCCAGGTGCCGCTCACGCCGCGCCGCGTACTGAGCTTTCGTGCGCGCGCCGACGGCATCGGCTCGCTGCGCGGCCAGATCGACGTGGCGCTGCGCGCCGACGATGAGCCGGGCGGCCCGGCGGGCATCTGCAAGGGCACGAGCACGCGCATCGACTATTCGGTGTGGGCGACGCTCACCGGTCCGCTGGCCGAGTTGCCGGCGCGCCAGCTGGAAAACGCGCTCCACGAAGTCGCCGACGATTTTTTCACCGAATTCTGCGCTGTCGTCGAAGCGAAGCACGGCACGGGGCCGAATCGCGTGGCAGGGCAGGCGCCGCGCCGCACGCACGTATTCCTGCGGCCGATCAGCCTTGCGGGCGTTGCGCGGCGCGCGCATTTGCTCCCGCAGCAATATGGCGGCACGCTGAGCGGCCGTGCGGCAAGCACGCTGCACCATGAGAGTGCGCCGCACGCCATGCCGACGTGGGCGTGGGCCGCGCTGATTTTCTTCGTCGCGCTGCTGCTCTATGTGGCGCGGCGCTTCACGGGCGGCTGAAGACGGTCGCAAAAACAGCGGGGCGTGCGCGCCCCGCCGTGCTTCTGCGTTCTGCGGCCGAACCGCTCAGGTGGGCTCTTTCTTCGCAGGTGTTCCGGTTCTCAATACCTGGCTGTAGCGCAGTGTGTCGAGCATTGCGTCGACGTGCTGGTCGGCGCTCGTCGCGACATCGAAGATATCGGGCAGGATCGCCATGTCGCGCAGCGCGCCCGTGATGAACGAGTGCAGCACGCGCGCCGCGCGCTCGACGTCCAGGTCCGCCGGAAGCTGGCACTTCGATATCGCATTGCGCAGGCCGTCCCGGATCCGCTCCAGCCCCTCACGCATGGTCGACTGATGGCGCGCCATCACGGGCCCCATTTCTTCCACGAACTCGCATTTCAGAAACAGGATTTCGAACACGCGGCGGCGGCGCGTGTCGGTTGCGGTGTTGCGCAGGCACAGTACGCACAGGTCGCGGATACGCCCGAGCGGATCGGGCTCCGAGGGATCGGTCGTGGCCGCCTTCAGCTCGTCGAGCGGCAGTACCACGCGGTCGAACATCGCCGTAAAGACGTCGCCCTTGTTCGTGAAGTGCCAGTAGATCGCGCCGCGCGTGACGCCGGCAGCCTTGGCGATGTCGGCAAGAGACGTGCGCGAGACACCTTTCTCGAAAAAGACCTGCTCGGCAGCGTCGAGGATCCGGCTACGCGTCTCCAGCGCTTCCTCTTTCGTACGTCGGACCATGTTTCAGCGTTCTTTTAATGGATTGCAGGAAGAGCGAATCGGGCGACCTATAACGTTCGCGACCTGACTTCGACCACACAAAGCGAGTGTAGTGAGCAAATCGTGTTGACGCTTGCCCCTGGGGAGGTATGTTCGCTTTTTACATGCATTCGCGAATGTATCTATAATAGCACCCCGCCATCCCTGAGCCTCGAGTGGTGACGTCCGGTTAATATCCGTCACTGGTTCAGGTGGCCGTGAAGATCCCGATGCGCGATGCCGTCATGTCGGCATCGCCGCTGTACAGCCCCGCTTTGCTGTCCGGATGGGGGCGGTAACCGGCGCTGCATTTGAAAGCAGTCAGGGGTATCCGTCAAGTATTGCCACATGCTGGCGTGCGTCGCCGTCCTGCCTCGAGCGGGGTGCAGCATGCTTTTTTCGTCAGTAATAGACAGATAGACAGATAGACAGAGGTCGCTCCATGCGCGTCGAACGGGTTCCATTCCGCCTAATCAGTATCGCGACGGCTGCCATCGTGCTTGCAGCGTGCGGGCAAAAGCAGTCGGCGCCTCCGCCGCAAACGCCCGAAGTGGGCGTCGTCACGGTCCAGCCGAGCGCCGTGCAGGTCGTCAGCGAATTGCCGGGCCGCACCAGCGCCTTCCTCGTCGCGCAGGTGCGCGCACGGGTCGACGGCATCGTGCTGCGCCGCGAATTCACCGAAGGCGCGATCGTGAAGGCGGGCCAGCGGCTCTACAAGATCGATCCCGCGCCGTACATCGCCGCGCTCAATAACGCGCGCGCGGCGCTCGCCAAGGCGCAGGCCAACCTCGCCACGCAGAATGCCCTCGTCGCGCGCTACAAGGTGCTGGTCGCCGCGAACGCCGTGTCGAAGCAGGACTACGACAACGCGGTCGCGGCCCAGGGCCAGGCGAAGGCCGATGTCGATGCCGGCAAGGCCGCCGTCGATACCGCGCAGATCAACCTCGGCTATACAGACGTCGTCTCGCCCATCACGGGCCAGGTCGGCATCTCGCAGGTCACGCCGGGCGCCTACGTGCAGGCGAGCCAGGCCACGCTGATGTCCACCGTGCAGACGTTCGATCCCATGTACGTCGATCTCACGCAGTCGAGCCTCGACGGCCTCAAGCTGCGCCGCGAGATCCAGGAAGGCCGCCTGAAGGCGAACGGCCCGAACGCCGCCAAGGTGACGCTCGTGCTGGAAGACGGCCGCACCTACAAGGAAGACGGCAAGCTGCAGTTCTCCGACATCACGGTCGACCAGACCACCGGCTCGGTGACGATCCGCGCGATCTTCCACAACCCCGACCGCGTGCTGCTGCCGGGCATGTTCGTGCGCGCGCGCATCGTCGAAGGCGTGAACGCCAATGCGTTTCTCGTGCCGCAGGTCGGCGTGCAGCACGACCAGAAGGGCCAGGCGACGGTGCTCGTCGTCGGCAAGGACGACAAGGTCGTGCTGACGCCGATCCAGACGGGCGGCACGCAGGGTCAGGACTGGGTCGTCCAGGACGGCCTGAATGCGGGCGACCGCGTGATCGTGCAGGGCACCGAAAAGGTGCGTCCGGGCGCGAGCGTGAAGGCGATTGCGGCGCAACTGCCGCCGCCGCCGCCGCCGGGTGCGCCTTCGGCGGACATGGCGCCGGGCTCGAACGCCGCCGCACCCGCCGCACCCGCCGCATCGGGCGCGCAACCGGCTTCCGCTGCCCCCGCTGCTTCCGCCGCGCAATAACAGGGAATCCGCTTCATGGCAAAGTTCTTTATCGATCGCCCGATTTTCGCGTGGGTGATCGCCATCATCCTGATGCTGGCGGGCGTGGCGTCGGTGTTCACGCTGCCGGTGGCGCAATATCCGACCATTGCGCCGCCGTCCATCCAGATCAGCGCAACCTATCCGGGCGCGTCCGCGAAGACGGTGGAAGACACGGTCACGCAGGTGATCGAGCAGCAGATGAGCGGCCTCGACCACCTGTTGTATCTCTCCTCGACGAGCGACGACTCGGGCACGGCCACGATCACGCTGACCTTCGCTGCGGGCGTCAATCCCGACATCGCGCAGGTGCAGGTGCAAAACAAGCTGCAGCTCGCCACGCCGATCCTGCCGCAGGTGGTGCAGCAGCTCGGCATCAAGGTCACGAAGTCGAGCAGCAGCTTCCTGCTCGTGCTCGCGTTCGTGTCCGAAGACGGCGGCATGACGAAGTACGACCTCGCGAACTACGTGGCGTCGAACATTCAGGACCCGATCAGCCGGATCGACGGCGTGGGTACGGTCACGCTGTTCGGCTCGCAGTACGCGATGCGCATCTGGCTCGATCCGACCCGCCTGAC
This sequence comes from Paraburkholderia denitrificans, assembly GCF_042655705.1. Classification (NCBI taxonomy): domain Bacteria; kingdom Pseudomonadati; phylum Pseudomonadota; class Betaproteobacteria; order Burkholderiales; family Burkholderiaceae; genus Paraburkholderia; species Paraburkholderia denitrificans. Next base: position 62,533 of record NZ_JBHSMP010000037.1, read on the forward strand.
CAACTACGGCCTCACGCCGGTCGACGTGTCGAGTGCGATCAGCGCGCAGAACGTGCAGATCGCGGGCGGCCAGCTCGGCGGCACGCCGGCGGTGGCGGGCCAGTCGTTTCAGGCAACGATCACCGAATCGACGCTGCTGCGCACGCCGGAAGACTTCGGCAACATCCTGCTGAAGGTGAACCAGGACGGCTCGCAGGTGCGCCTGAAGGACGTGGCGCGCATCTCGCTCGGCGGCGAAACGTATAACTTCGACACGAAGTACAACGGCGCGCCGACGGCCGGTCTCGGCATCCAGCTCGCCACGGGCGCGAACGCGCTGCAGACCGCGAAGCTTGTGCGCCAGAAGATCGACGACCTGTCGAAGTACTTCCCGCACGGTCTCGTCGTGAAGTACCCGTACGACACGACGCCGTTCGTGCGCCTGTCGATCGAGGAAGTGATCAAGACGCTGCTGGAAGGCATCGTGCTGGTGTTCCTCGTGATGTACCTGTTCCTGCAGAATCTGCGCGCGACGCTGATTCCGACCATCGCGGTGCCGGTCGTGCTGCTCGGCACGTTCGCGATCATGGCGGCGGTGGGCTTCTCGATCAACACGCTATCGATGTTCGGCCTCGTGCTCGCAATCGGCCTGCTCGTGGACGACGCGATCGTGGTCGTGGAGAACGTCGAGCGCGTGATGGCGGAGGAGGGGCTACCGCCACGCGAGGCGACCCGCAAGGCGATGGGCCAGATTACCGGCGCGCTGGTCGGCGTCGCGCTCGTGCTCTCGGCGGTGTTCGTGCCGGTGGCGTTCTCGGGCGGCTCCGTCGGCGCCATTTACCGGCAGTTCTCGCTGACGATCGTGGCGGCGATGGTGCTCTCCGTGCTGGTCGCGCTGATTCTCACGCCCGCACTGTGCGCGACGATTCTCAAGCCGATCCCGAAGGGGCATCACGAAGCGAAGACCGGCTTCTTCGGCTGGTTCAACCGCACCTTCGAGAAAAGCCGCGACAAGTACCACAGCGGCGTGCACCACGTGATCAAGCGCTCGGGGCGCTGGCTCATCATCTATATCGCGGTGATCGTCGCGGTCGGCATGCTGTTCGTGCGTCTGCCGAAGTCGTTCCTGCCCGATGAGGACCAGGGCACGATGTTCGTGATCGTGCAGACGCCCTCGGGCTCGACGCAGGAAACCACGGCGCGCACGCTCGCCAACATCCAGCATTACCTGCTCGACGACGAGAAGAACATCGTCGAGTCGGTGTTCACGGTGAACGGCTTCAGCTTCGCGGGCCGCGGCCAGAACTCGGGTCTCGTGTTCGTGCGGCTGAAGGACTACAAGGAACGCCAGCATCCGGATCAGAAAATCCAGGCGCTCGTGGGCCGCATGTTCGCGCGCTACGCGTCGTACAAGGACGCGATGGTGATTCCGGTGAATCCGCCGTCGATTCCCGAACTCGGCACGGCGGCGGGCTTCGACTTCGAACTGCAGGATCGCGGCGGCCTCGGCCACGACAAGCTGATGGCAGCGCGCAACATGCTGCTCGGCATGGCTGCGAAGGACCCGACGCTCGCGCTCGTGCGCCCGAACGGCCTGAACGACACGCCGCAGTTCAAGGTCAATGTGGACCGCGAAAAGGCGCAGGCGCTCGGCGTAACGGCGGCCGCGATCGACCAGACGTTCTCGATTGCATGGGCGTCGCAATACGTGAACAACTTCCTCGATACCGATGGCCGGATCAAGAAAGTGTTCGTTCAGTCTGACGCGCCGTTCCGCATGACGCCGGAAGACATGGACCTCTGGTACGTGCGCAACGCGACGGGCGGGATGGTGCCGTTCGGCGCGTTCGGGGCGGGGCAGTGGACGTTCGGCTCGCCGAAGCTCGAGCGCTTCAACGGTATTTCGTCGATGGAAATCCAGGGTCAGGCGGCTCCGGGCAAGTCGACGGGCCAGGCGATGACGGCCATGGAGAAGATCGCGGCGAAGCTGCCGGCCGGCATCGGCTACGAATGGACCGGCCTGTCGTTCCAGGAACGCCAGTCGGGCTCGCAGGCGCCGATCCTCTACGGCATCTCGATCCTCGTCGTGTTCCTGTGTCTCGCGGCGCTGTACGAGAGCTGGTCGATTCCGTTCGCGGTCATCATGGTGGTGCCGCTCGGCGTGCTCGGCGCGCTGCTCGCGGTGACGCTGCGCGGCCTGGAAAACGACGTGTTCTTCCAGGTGGGTCTGTTGACCACCGTGGGTCTCTCGGCGAAGAACGCGATTCTGATCGTGGAATTCGCGCGCGATCTCCAGGCCGACGGCAAGATGGGGCCGATCGAGGCGGCGCTCGAAGCATCGCGCTTGCGGCTGCGCCCGATCCTGATGACGTCGATGGCGTTCGTGCTCGGCGTGCTGCCGCTCGCGATCAGTAACGGCGCGGGCTCGGCGAGCCAGCACGCGATCGGCACGGGCGTGATCGGCGGGATGTTGACCGCCACGTTCCTCGCGATCTTCATGATCCCGATGTTCTTCGTCGTGATCCGTGCGAAGTTCGCGGGCGAGAAGGAAGACGCCGACGTTGCGCTCCAGCACTACGAAGAGCACCACGCGCACGACCACGACGATGAGAACGGTGGCGACGGCAGCGGCGGCGCAGGCGGTAACGGCCCGGGCAAGGAAGGACACTGAGATGCATAAACTATCGGTAATGGCAGTGGCCGCCGCGCTTCTCGCGGGTTGCACGATGGCGCCGTGGTATCACCGGCCCGCGGCGCCGGTCTCGCAGACTTATCCCGAGGGCGGCGTGTATGCGACGCAGCCGGGGCAGCCCGGCGGCGTCCCGAACGGCCGCAGCGCCAACGGCGCCGCGGCGACCGACATCGGCTGGCGCGACTTCTTCGTGGATCAGCGCCTGCAGCAGCTCGTCGAGATCGCGCTGAAGAACAACCGCGATCTGCGCGTGTCGGTGCTCAACGTCGAGGCCGTGCGCGCGCAGTATCAGATCACGCGTGCGGAGCTTTTCCCGTCAATCGATGCTACGGGTACGGAATCGCGCACGCGGGTGCCGCGCGATTTGCAGACTTCGCCGCGCAATCCGGTGAGCATCTATAACGTCGGCTTGCAGGCGTCCTGGGAAATCGACTTCTGGGGGCGTATCCGCAGCCTGAAGGACCAGGCGCTCGCGCAGTATCTGGCGACGGCCGAGGCGCGCAAGGCGGCGGAGATCTCGCTCGTATCGCAGGTGGCGGACCAGTATCTGACGATGCTGGCCGACGACGATCTGCTCACGATCACGCAGAACACGCTGAAGACCGCGCAGGACTCGTACAACATCACGAAGGTCCAGTTCGACAACGGCACGGGAACCGAACTCGATCTGCGCCAGGCGCAGACGGTGGTCGAGACCGCGCAGGCGAATCTGCAGGCGCAGATGCGCGCGCGGGCGCAGGCCGAGAACGCGCTCGTGCTGCTGATCGGCGAGCCGCTGCCGGCCGACCTGAAACAAGGTCAGTCGCTCGGCTCGCAGGATCTGCTGACCGACATTCCGGCGGGCCTTCCGTCCGACCTGCTCACGCGCCGGCCGGACATCATGGAAGCGGAGCAGCAGCTGCTTGCCGCGAACGCGAACATCGGCGCGGCGCGCGCAGCGTTCTTCCCGAAGATCTCGCTGACTGCCGCGCTGGGCACGGAGAGCCTGTCGCTGGGCGGACTGTTCAAGGCGGGCACGGCGGCATGGAGCTTCGCGCCGCAGATCACGATGCCGATTTTCGAGGGCGGCGCGAACATTGCGAATCTCAAACTCGCGAACGTCGAGAAGCGCATCGAGATTGCGAACTACGAGAAGGCGATTCAGTCGGCGTTCCGCGAGGTCGCGGACGGGCTCGCCGCGCGCGGCACCTACGATCAGCAGATCGCGGCGCTCGAGCGCAATACGTTCGCGAACCAGCGGCGTCTGGATCTTTCGGACCTGCGCTACAAGAACGGCGTGGACAGCTATCTGCCGGTGCTGACTGCTCAGACCGACCTGTATTCGTCGCAGCAGACGCTGATCCAGACGCGCCTTGCACGCCTGACGAATCTGGTCGATCTGTATCGCGCGCTGGGCGGCGGCTGGATCGAGCATGCGGGCGAGACGCCGCGTCCGGCCGATGCACCGGCCGACGAATCTGCCAACAACGGTGCGGCCAGCGCGCCGGTTGCGGCTTCGGCTGCGAAGGCGGGTTAAGCCGCTGCGCCAGCCGATGGCGCTTCATGCAAATACGCCACGGGAGACCGTGGCGTATTTTTTTCATCGTGCGCGATGTGCGCGATGTGCGCGATGTGCGTGATGTGCGTGATGTGCGTGATGTGCGTGATGTGCGTGATGTGCGTGATTCGTGCGGTTCAGCGCTTTCGCGTTTCGATTACTGGCCGATGCCGATCAGTTCGACTTCGAACGTGAGGTTGCTGTTCGCGGGGATCGGGCCAACGGCGCGGTCGCCATAAGCGGTTGCCGCCGGGCAGGTCAGCTTCGCCTTGCCGCCAACCCGCATTTTCTGCACGCCTTGCGTCCAGCACGGAATGACTTGTCCGAGCGGGAAGACCGCGGGGCCGCCATGCTTGGCGGAGCTGTCGAATTCGGTGCCGTTCGCGAGCGTGCCGCGATAGTTGACGCGCACGACGTCGTCAGCGGTCGGATGCGGGCCGGTGCCTTCCTTGAGGTGCTCGACAACAACGCCCGACGGCAACTTCTCGATGGAGTTGGCGGCGAACGCGGTCGATGCAACGGTGGCGGCGGCGAGTAAGGCAATCAGGGATTTCATGCGATGTCCTCGTGAAATGGCTCGTGCATTATATCGGGATACGCGCTGGGTCCCGGTTGAGGGTGCGCCGGACAAAGCGAGCGAAGCGGGGCGCCTGCGGGTCAGCGCAGCCTGCGCGAGCGCGTGTGCTTCGTGCTCACAGGCGCATCGATGCGACAACAAGAGCCGCGCGGCATGCTTTTGTCGTAGCGCCGACGCTCTTTACGGCAGGCCACGCAGGGGCGGTTTTCCAGCGGATATTGCGATGTCCTGGATATCGACTACCATGAGAATTGTTGCCGCGCAGCGCGTTTCCGTATGCGGCGACATATCTCTTCCTTGTTATGCGTACAACGGAGTCACTAACATGCAATGGACGACCCCCGCCTATACCGATATGCGATTCGGCTTTGAAATCACGATGTATATCGCCACGCGCTAGGCTCGCTCGCGCCGCTGTGCTGGGCGCTTGACGACCCTTCGCACCCATCCCGTCACCGCCGTCGTGAACCCACCGTCAATCCGCCGTGAACTTTGTGCAGCGCATTCATCGCGCGCGCATCATCCATCGAATGGAACCGCATGAAGATCAAGGTGCTTGGCTCATCGGCCGGTGGCGGCTTTCCTCAATGGAACTGCAACTGCCCGCGTTGCGACGGCGTGAGGCGCGGCACGATCAAGGCCTCGCGCCGCACGCAGTCGTCGATTGCGGTGACATCCAACGGCGACGACTGGCTGCTCGTCAACGCGTCGCCCGACGTGCTCGCGCAGATCGCCGCGAACCCCGAACTCCAACCGGCGCGTCAGATACGCGACACCGGCATCGCTGCCGTGCTCACGATCGATGCGCAAATCGATCACGTCACCGGCCTGTTGATGCTGCGCGAGCGCAGCACGCCGCTTCCGCTCTACACGACGGATGCGGTTTGGCAGGACCTCTGCACGGGCTTTCCGATCGGTCCGATCCTCTCCCACTACTGCGGCATCGAGCATCGCCGGATTGCGCTCGACGGCACGCCGCTCGCGCTCGACGCGCTGCCGGGCGTACAGATCGACGCGCTGCCGCTCACGAGCAAGGCGCCGCCGTATTCGCCGCACCGCCAGTCGCCCGAGCGCGGCGATAACCTGGGGCTCGTGCTGACCAACCGCGCAACGGGCAAGCGTGCGTTCTATGCGCCGGGGCTCGGCGAGATCGATGGCGCGCTTCTCGACGTCATGCGAAGCGTGGATCTGCTGCTGGTCGACGGCACGATGTGGACCCACGACGAGATGATCCGGCTCGGCCTGTCGAAACACACCGCGATGGACATGGGGCATCTGCCGCAATGCAGTACGGGTGGTGAGGACGGCATGCTCGACATCCTCGATTCGATCGTTCGCGCGGGTGTGCGCAAGGTGCTGGTTCATATCAACAACACCAATCCGATCCTCGTGGAAGACGGACCTGAGCGCCGCGCGCTCGATGCGCGTGGCATCGAAGTCGCCTACGACGGCATGACATTCGAGCTATGACCGGCGCGAGCGACGAGGCACCGGCATGGACGCGCGCCGGGTTCGAAGCGCAATTGCGGGCCAAGGGCAGCGCGTACCACATTCATCATCCGTTCAATGTGCTGATGAATAACGGCGGTTGCTCCCCGGCGCAGATCCGTGGATGGGTTGCAAACCGGTTTTATTACCAGATCAATATCCCGCTGAAAGACGCGGCGATTCTGTCGAACTGTCCCGAGCGCGAAGTGCGCCGCCTCTGGGTCAAACGCATACTCGACCACGACGGCAACGACGCCGAACCCGGCGGCATTGAAGCATGGGCACGTCTTGCCGATGCGGTCGGCCTGAGCCGCGATGAACTCTGGTCGCTGCGGCACGTCACGCCCGGCGTGCGTTTCGCGGTGGACGCGTATGTGAATTTCGCGCGCCGTGCGCCGTGGCAGGAAGCGGTCTGTTCGTCGTTGACGGAAATGTTCGCGCCGCAAATCCATCGCGACCGGCTCGCCACCTGGCCCACTCATTACCCGTGGATCGAACCGGCGGGCCTCGCGTACTTCCGGTCGCGCATTCCACTCGCACAGCGCGATGTCGAAGAGGCACTCGCGATCACGCTCGATCACTTCGTGCGGCGCGAGCAGCAGGAGCGTGCACTCGACGTGCTTCAGTTTAAACTCGACGTACTGTGGTCCATGCTCGATTCGATTGAGAAGGTCTTTGCGCAATGAACGAACCCATTCACGCTGAGCGCGCCGCGGCAGCGCTCCCGAACGCGTATCGCCCGGCGCTGGCGCGCCTGTTCCGTCTGCAGTGGGAGCCCGCGCAGCAGGCTTACGTGCTGCTCTACCCCGAGGGCATGGTCAAGCTCAACCAGAGCGCAGGGGAGATTCTCAAGCGTTGTGACGGCTCGCGCGATCTCGATGCACTGGTGGCAGACCTCGAACAGGCATTCGCGACGACCGGCATCGCGGCGCAGGTGCATGCATTCATTGCCGATGCGCTTGCGCACGGCTGGCTGGAGACGCGCGATGAATGATCCGGTTACTGCGAGCGCACCCGCTCATGACGTGGCGCCGCCGCTGTGGCTGCTGGCGGAACTGACCTACCGCTGTCCGCTGCATTGCGTGTTCTGCTACAACCCGGTCGATTACACGCGGCATCATCGCGAACTCGATACGGCGCAATGGATCGACGTACTGCGGCAGGCGCGCGAACTCGGCGCCGCGCAGCTTGGCTTTTCCGGCGGCGAGCCGTTGCTGCGCGACGACCTCGAAACGCTCGTGGCCGAGGCACGCGCGCTGGGTTTCTACACGAACCTGCTCACGTCCGGCGTCGGCTTGACCGATGCGCGGCTCGACGCGCTGAAGCAGGCCGGGCTCGATCACATTCAGCTTTCGTTTCAGGACTCGACGCAGGAACTCAATGACTTCCTGAGCCACACGCGCACCTTCGACCTGAAGAAGCGTGTTGCGGATTCAATCAAGCAGCACGGCTTTCCGATGGTGCTCAACTGCGTGCTGCACCGCTACAACCTTCCGCACGTCGACAAGATCATCGACATGGCGCTCGCGATGGGCGCCGAATATCTGGAACTCGCGAACACGCAGTACTACGGCTGGGCGCAGATCAATCGCGCGCATTTGCTGCCGACGCGCGAGCAACTCGAAGCGGCAGAGGCGACGGTCGAGCGTTATCGTCAATCGATTGGTTCGCGCTGCAAGATATTCTTTGTCGTGCCGGACTATTTCGAGCGCCGACCGAAGCGCTGCATGAACGGCTGGGGCGCGGTGTTCCTCGGCGTCGCACCGGACGGCGTCGCGTTGCCGTGCCACACGGCGCGGAGCCTGCCGGGACTGGTGTTTCCGAACGTCACCGAGGTTCCGCTGCGCGAGATCTGGTACGACAGCCCCGCCTTCAATCGCTTTCGCGGGTTCGACTGGATGAAGGAACCGTGCCGCAGTTGCAGCGAAAAGACCGTCGATCTAGGCGGTTGCCGTTGCCAGGCGTTCCTGCTGACCGGCGATGCGGCCAATGCCGATCCCGTTTGTGACAAGTCGCCGATGCACGAGCAAGTCGTGCAGATCGTGCGCGCCGCCGAAGCGCGCGAGCGCGAATCCGAACACCCGATCCTCTTTCGCAACGACGCCAGTTCAAGGCGGCTTGCGGCGTGCGCACCCGGCGATGCGGACGATGCGGGCGATGGCCGTGAGGCCGGGCGCGAGCGTTAGCGCGATTCGATCGACCCCACACTGTGCGGCCAGGTGACGATGCCCCACGCGAGCGGCAAGTTGCCGATCTGCTCGAGCGTCCGATAAGTCTGTGCGTCGAGCACGTAGACGGCGTTCGAGCGGCGACACGCGAGTAATAGCCACGCTTGACTGATCGCGTGACGCGGTGCCGCGTGCCGCTATCATCGCCACTGCCCCATCGCTACGTCACACGTCTTCCATGAACCCTTCACCCATGCGGTTTCTCGGCATCGATCTAGGCACCGGTTCGCTCAAGGTCGCGATCGTCGATGAAGCGGGTGTCGAGTGCGCCTCGGCCAGCGCCGCCTATGCGCTCGATACACCGCAGCCCGGCTGGGCCGAGATTCCTGTCGCACGCTGGTGGGACGCGTTGTGCGCAGCCTGCGCGCGTCTCGATGCGGGCGAGCGCGCGGCCGTGCGTGCAATCGGCTTCTCGGGGCAGATGCATGGCGTCGTGCTCGCCGACGAAGCGGGCCGCGCGCTGCGTCCCGCGATGCTCTGGCCGGACACGCGCGCGCATGCGCTGCTCGACGCGTGGCCGGAACCGCAGCCCAATCCGGTCGCGCCTGGCATGGCCGGGCCGCTGCTGCGCTGGACGCTGCAGCACGAGCCCAGGACGGCGCACGCTGTACGCTGGGCCTTGCAGCCGAAGGACTGGCTGCGCGTGGCGCTCGGCGGCGCGATTGCCGCCGATCCATCCGACGCCTGCGCGACCGCGCTCGCCGCGCCCGATAGCGCGTGGGACCACGCGCTGATCGAGCGCCTCGGCTTGCCTTCGCGCTGGTTCGCGCCGCTTGCGGCATCAGCCGAAGCGAGCGGCACGCTTGGCGCCGATGCCGCGCGTGCGCTCGGCCTCACCGCCGGCATTCCGCTCGCGACGGGCGCGGGCGACACGCCGTGTGCGGCCCTCGGCAGCGGCCTCGCGCCCGAAGGCGACGCGCTGCTCACCACGGGCACAGGCGGCCAGATTCTCGTGACCGCGCGCGCCCAACCGCCCGTGCGGCGCGGCCTGCATCGCTATCGGCAGGCGCTTGGCGGCTGGTACACGATGGCTGCGATGCAGAACGTCGGTGTAGCGCTCGAAGCAGCGCGCGGCTGGTTGTCTTACGATTGGAAGCTTGCCTATGACGAAGCCTTTGGCGCGGCGCCTTCGGCGACGCTCGCGTTCCTGCCGTATCTGAGCGGCGAACGCTCGCCGTGGCTCGATCCTGCGGCGCGCGGCGGCTGGCTCGGCGCGGGACTCGGCGATACGCGCGGCACGCTCATACGCGCGGCGTTCGAAGGCGTCGCATTCGCGTTACGCGCCGGGCTCGACGCGCAACGCGCATGCGGCTTGCCGATCACCCGCCTCAAGCTCGCGGGCGGCGGTTCGGTCGACGCGCGCTGGCGGCAACTGCTTGCCGATGCGCTCGGCGCCGAACTCGATGCCGTCGATTGCCCGAACGCTGCTGCGCGCGGCGCGGCGCTTTTGGGCGGCCTCGCGTGCGGACACTGGCGCGAAAGCGATCTCGCGGCGCTGGCGCCTCGCGCGACACGCGTGGCGTCCCCGCGTGAGGACAGCGCGCTCGAAGCGCGTTACGCGCGCTTTTTAGATCTTTACGGCCGCGTGCGCAGCTGGTTTGCCGCCGCGCCGTGAGCCGAAGACCCATTGCAGCATCCGAATCACCGAATCACCGATTTACAGGAGCATGGAAGATGAAAACGAAAGCTGCCGTCGCGTGGAAAGCGGGCGCTCCGCTGACGATCGAAGAAGTCGACCTCGACGGCCCGCGCGCAGGCGAGGTGCTGATCGAAGTGAAGGCGACGGGCATTTGCCACACCGACTACTACACGCTCTCGGGCGCGGACCCGGAAGGCATCTTCCCGGCGATTCTCGGCCATGAGGGCGCGGGCATCGTCGTCGATGTGGGTCCGGGCGTCGGCACGGTGAAAAAGGGCGATCACGTCATTCCGCTCTATACGCCCGAATGCCGCGAGTGCAAGTTCTGCCTCTCGCGCAAGACGAACCTGTGCCAGAAGATCCGTGCGACCCAGGGCAAGGGCCTGATGCCCGATGCGACCTCGCGCTTCTCGCTCGACGGCAAACCGCTCTTTCACTACATGGGCACGTCGACGTTTTCCAACTACATCGTCGTGCCGGAAATCGCCGTAGCGAAGATCCGCGAGGATGCACCGTTCGACAAGGTCTGCTATATCGGCTGCGGCGTGACGACGGGCGTGGGCGCTGTCGTGTATTCGGCGAAAGTCGAGGCGGGCGCGAACGTCGTCGTGTTCGGCCTTGGCGGCATCGGCCTGAACGTGATCCAGGGCGCCAAAATGGTCGGTGCGGACAAAATCATCGGCATCGACATCAACCCGAAGCGCGTCGAACTCGCGAAGAAGTTCGGCATGACGCACTTCATCAACCCGAACGAAGTGGAGAACGTCGTCGACCGCATCGTGCAACTGACCGATGGCGGCGCCGACTACTCGTTCGAATGCGTCGGCAACGTGAAGCTCATGCGCGAGGCGCTCGAATGCACGCACAAGGGCTGGGGACAGTCGTTCATCATCGGCGTCGCGGCGGCGGGCGAGGAGATCAGCACGCGGCCGTTCCAGCTCGTGACGGGCCGCCAGTGGAAGGGCTCGGCGTTCGGCGGCGCGCGCGGGCGCACGGACGTGCCGAAGATCGTCGACTGGTACATGGAAGGCAAGATCAACATCGACGATCTCATCACGCACACGCTCCCGCTCGATCGCATCAACGAGGGCTTCGACCTCATGAAGCGCGGCGAGTCGATCCGCTCCGTGGTGCTGTACTGAGCGGAGGCGAGCGATGCTGAACCTGATCGAGGAGCATGCCTGCCACGGCGGCGTGCAGCGCATCTACCGGCACGATTCGGCGACGATCGGGCTGCCGATGCGCTTTTCGGTGTTTCTGCCCGCGCAGGCGCACGCGCGCAGGGTGCCGGGGCTGTTCTACCTGGCGGGCCTGACCTGCACCGAAGAGACGTTTCCGATCAAGGCGGGCGCGCAGCGCTTCGCGGCGCAGCACGGCATCGCGCTGATCGCGCCCGATACGAGTCCGCGCGGCGCGAACGTGCCCGGTGAAGCGGATGCGTGGGACTTCGGCGTGGGGGCGGGCTTTTACGTCGATGCGACGCGCGAGCCGTGGTCGGCCAACTGGCGCATGTACTCGTACGTGCGCGACGAACTGCGCGAGGCGGTGACGACGCATTTGCCCATCGCGGGCGATCGGCTCGGCATCTTCGGCCATTCGATGGGCGGGCACGGCGCGTTGATGCTCGCGTTACGCAACCCGGAGATTTACCGGTCGGTGTCGGCGTTCGCGCCGATTGCCGCGCCCACGCGCTGTCCGTGGGGCGAGAAGGCGCTCCGCGGCTATCTGGGCGACGACCGCGAAGCGTGGAAGCGTTACGACGCGAGCGAACTCGTTGCGCACGCAACGCGCAGGTTCGAGGCGGGCATTCTGGTCGATCAGGGCCTGGCCGACCAGTTTCTCGCTGAGCAGTTGAACCCGGATGTGTTCGAAGCCGCGTGCCGTGCAGCCGGGCAGCCGCTGATGCTGCGCCGTCACGAGGGCTACGATCACGGGTACTTCTTCATCCAGACTTTCATCGAGGATCACATCGCGCATCATGCGCGGGTGTTGATGAAGCATTAGCCGGTTCGAAACCGGTCGCGCCGATGGCAAAACGGCGTTGCGCCTTGCGGTGCAACGCCGTTTTTTTATGGGCGCAAAAACTCAACGCCGCCCGATCAGGCTCGCGCCATAAACGAGCGCCGCGAGCAAGGTGATCCAGAAACTCGTCGGCCAGTCGGTATAGAACGCGAGCGTCACGCCGATCCACGCCTGCGCGAGCGCGAGCACCGCGGCGAGCACGAGGCCGCTCGACAGGCGCGTCGTGAGGTTCTGCGCGGCGGCGGCGGGCCCGACCATCAGCGTGAACACGAGCAGCACGCCGACGATCTGCGTGCAAGCCGCCACGGCGAGCGCCGCGATGGCGAGGAACAGGACCGAGACGAGCCGCAGCGACACGCCTTTGGCCTCGGCGAGTTCGGGCTGCAACGAAGCGAACAGGAGCGGGCGCATGATCGCGGCGAGCGCGACGAGGCTCGCGCCCGCGAGCGCGGCCAGCACGCCGAGCGTGTCGCGGCTCACGCCGAGCACGTTGCCGAAGAGCAGCGCGGTGACTTGGGTCGCGTACGACGTGAAGAAGTGCAGGAACAAGAGCCCGAAGCCGAGCGCGAGCGAAAGCGTCACGCCGATGGCGACGTCGCGGCCCGCGAGCTTTTCGCCGAGGGCGCCCATCGAAACGCCCGCGGCGAGCGTGAAGCCGACCATGCCCCACATCGGCGAGACGCCGAGCAGCACGGCGCCGGTCGCGCCCGTGAAGCCGACGTGCGACAGCGCGTGACCCGCGAAGGTCTGTCCGCGCATCACCAGAAAATAGCCGACCACGCCCGCGAGCACCGCGACGATGCCCGACGCCGCGAAGGCGTTCACCATGAAATCGTATTCAAGCATCGTGCGTATGGTCGTGTGCGCCGCTGCCGTGCGGATGCGCATGGGCGGCGTGTGTGTTGGTGTGTGCGTGTTCGTCGGTGTGTTCGTGAGCGTGTTCGTCCGAATGCTCGTGCGCGTGATCGTGCTCGTGGCCGTGATCGTGCTTCTCGACTTCGACGTCGCCGGACATCACGAAGATGCGGCCTTTCATGCGCATGACTTCGATCGGCGAGCCGTACAGGCGCGAGAGCACGGGCCCGGTGATCACTTCGTCGACGCTGCCGAGCGCGGCCACGCCGTTGCCGAGATAGAGCACGCGGTCGAGTGCGTTCAGGAGCGGATTGAGTTCGTGCGCGGAGAACAGCACCGCGATGCCGAGTTCGCGCTGCACGCGCCGCACGAGTTCCACCACGCCGCGCTGATGGTTGGGGTCGAGGCTGATGAGCGGCTCGTCGAGCAACAGCAGCTTCGGGTCGCCGAGCAGGCATTGCGCGAGCAGGAGGCGCTGGCGCTCGCCGCCGGAAAGCTCCGAGAGCGGCCGGTCGGCCAGCTTCGACGCGCCGACCAGGTCGAGTACGCGGGCGACATCGGCGTGCGTGGCGGCGTCGGTGCGCGGCAGGCCCCAGCGGTGGCCGTCGGCGGCCATCGCGACGAAGTCGCGCCCGCGCACGCGGCGGCTCGCGAGCGCGGTGCGCGTCTGCGGCATGTAGCCGATCGACGGATTGCCGCGAGCCACGTTTTCGCCCAACACGCGGATCGTGCCGCGCGCGGTGGGCACGAGGCCGAGGATCGCGCGCATCAGCGTGGTCTTGCCCGCGCCGTTCGGCCCGAGCACGCCGATGAACTCACCCTGGTTCACCGCGAAATTCGCCTCGCGCAGGATCGTGCGCTCGCCGAGCGCGAGCGTGACGCCCGCGACCGTGAGCACGGGCGTCGCATGCCGGTGCGCGCCGTGGGGCGCCGCGTGATCGCGGGGCGAGGGCCCAGCCGTTGTCATCGGGTTCTTCCTTGCGGACTGCTGTTACTCGAAGTGATTCGATCGAGTTGCATTAGTGGTTGGCGGACGCAGCCAGCGCATGGTCCAGCGCATCCAGCTGCACGAGCATCCATTGCTGGAACGTCACGCCTGCCGGTTGTGTTTCCGTGACGCTCACGCTCGGCACCTTCGAATCTTTTGCCAGCGCGAGCATGCGGCGCGTAAGCGCTTCGGTCGCCTGGCTGTTGTAGATCAGCACGTGCACGCGCCGCTCGCGCAGATCGCGCTCGAAGGCTGCGATGTCCGAAGCGCTCGCTTCGGTGTCGTTCATCGTCGCCAGCTGGAAGCGCAGGTTGCGCATGTCGAGCCCGAGCGCATCCGACATGTAGCCGAACACCGGTTCCGTCGCCGTCACCGGCACGCCGTGATAGCGCGTGCGCAGCGCCGCGACCTTCGCCTCGATCGGCTTGAGCGAGGCGAGGAACGCCGCCAGGTTCGCATCGTACACGCTCTTGTGCGCGGGGTCCGCCGCGACGAGCGCGGCGCTCACCGCTCGGGCCACCGCGGGCATCGTGTGCGGCTCGTACCACAGGTGCGGATTGTCGCCGGGCTTCTTGCCGACCAGATTCGCGGCGACGATGATCGTGCGCTCACCGCCCTGGGTCGCGCCGAGCAGCTTCGTCATCCACGGGTCGTAGTCGGCGCCGTTGTAGACGACGATGCGCGCTCGCTGCAGCGCGCGCGCCGTCTTCGGGCTCGCTTCGAAGAGGTGCGGATCCTGGTCGGGGTTGCTGAGGATGCTCGTCACGTCCACGCGCGCGCCGCCGAGCTGCCTGACCACGTCGCCATAGAAGTTCTCGGCGGCGACGACCGGAATCGCGGCGTCGGCGGCGAGCGCGGCATGCGCGAAGCCGAACACCGCGGCCAGCGTGGCGGCCAGCGTCAGCGCAAGGCGTGCGGCGGCCCGCGTGAGGTGACGCGCAACGAGATGGCGTAACGCGTTGGGTGCGATCATGGTGCTGTCCTGGATGACGAAGCGAGCGGCGGGAACGGGCTGGTGGCGAAACGAAGGCGAAATGATATAACGTATCGCAATCTTTGACGAGCCAACCGGGCAGCAAGCAGGCAGCAAGCAGGCAGCAAGCAGGCAGCAAGCCAGGCAGTGACCCGGCTGACGGCTGCGCACACCTTGCGCGGCGCACCATCGAAATCTCCGTAAATCGCGTTTGTCCGCCTTGACATGCCCGTGTGCGTGTCCGATCATTCGATCACCGATAGAGCAAATGCTCGCATTCGGAGCGTTCGTTCAGAGAGCCGACGTTCCGCACGACGGCACAAACAAATTGGGAGACAGCGCAGTGGCACATACCGCGAATCGGGCGGCTGGACGTCTGCAGGACAAAGTTGCCGTGCTGACCGGCGCGGCGAGCGGGATCGGCGAGGCGGTTGCGCGCCGCTATCTGGACGAAGGCGCGCGCTGCGTGCTCGTCGACGTGAAGCCGGCCAGCGCCATCGCGCCGCAGCTCGCGGCCGATCACCCGGATCACGTGCTGGCGCTCAGCGCCGACGTCACGCGCCGCGAAGACATCGAGCGCATCGTGAACACGGCGGTCGACCGGTTCGGCCGCATCGACATCCTCTTCAATAATGCAGCGCTTTTCGACATGCGCCCGCTCCTCGACGAATCCTGGGACATCTACGACCGCCTCTTCTCCGTCAACGTGAAGGGCATGTTCTTCCTGATGCAGGCCGTCGCGCGCCGCATGGTCGAGCAGGGCGAGGGCGGCAAGATCATCAATATGTCGTCGCAGGCGGGACGCCGCGGCGAAGCACTCGTTTCGCACTACTGCGCCACGAAGGCCGCCGTGCTGAGCTATACGCAATCGGCGGCGCTCGCGCTCGCGCCGCACGGGATCAACGTGAACGGCATCGCGCCTGGGGTCGTCGACACGCCGATGTGGGATCAGGTCGATGCGCTCTTCGCGCGCTACGAACACCGGCAGCCCGGCGAAAAGAAGCGGCTCGTGGGCGAGGCCGTGCCGCTCGGACGCATGGGTTTGCCCGACGATCTCACCGGCGCGGCGCTCTTTCTCGCGTCCGCGGATGCCGATTACATCACCGCCCAGACGCTCAATGTCGACGGCGGCAACTGGATGAGTTGACGGAGAAGCCGCACCCATCGTGCACCCATCGACATAACGTAACAAACAACGAACGGAGACAAACGATGAATACAGCCTTCAGGACCGCGTTACGCGTGCTCGGCGCCGGTGCCATCGCCGCCGCCGCGAGCGCCGCACATGCGCAGACCGTGACGATCGCCATGTTGAACAACCCGGACATGATCGAGCTCAAGCGCCTCTCTCCGGCCTTCGAGAAAGCCAATCCGTCCATCAAGCTGAACTGGGTGATCCTCGAAGAGAACGTGTTGCGCCAGCGCGCGACCACCGACATCACGACCAACAGCGGCCAGTTCGACGTGATGATGATCGGCACGTTCGAAGCGCCGCAGTGGGGCAAGCGCGGCTGGATCATCCCGATGACGAATCTGCCTGCCAGCTACGATATCGAAGACGTCGTGAAGACCGCGCGTGACGGTCTCTCGTACAACGGCACGCTGTTCGCGCTGCCGTTCTACGTCGAAAGCTCGATGACGTTCTATCGCAAGGACCTGTTCCAGCAGAAGGGCCTCAAGATGCCCGACCAGCCGACCTACGACCAGATCCGGCAGTTCGCCGACAAGCTCACCGACAAGTCGGCGGGCACCTATGGCATCTGCCTGCGCGGCAAGGCGGGCTGGGGCGAGAACATGGCGTACGTGACGACGGTCGCGAACACGTTCGGCGGGCGCTGGTTCGACGAGAAGTGGCATTCGCAACTCACCACGCCCGAGTGGAAGAAGGCGGTCAACTTCTACGTCGACCTGCTGAAGAAGGACGGCCCTCCGGGAGCCAGCTCGAACGGGTTCAACGAAAACCTCACGCTGATGTCGTCCGGCAAGTGCGCGATGTGGATCGACGCGACGGTCGCCGCGGGCATCCTCTTCAACAAGCAGCAGTCGCAGGTGGCCGACAAGATCGGCTTCGCCGCCGCGCCGACCGAGGTCACGCCGAACGGCTCGCACTGGCTGTGGTCGTGGGCGCTCGCGATTCCGAAGTCCTCGAAGTCGCAGGACGCCGCGAAGAAGTTCATCGAATGGGCGACCTCGAAGGAATACATCGAAATGGTCGCGAAGGACCAGGGCTGGGCCTCGGTGCCGCCGGGCACGCGCCTGTCGACGTATGCGCGTCCGGAATACAAGGCCGCCGCGCCGTTCTCGGGGTTCGTGCTGAACGCGATCAAGACCGCCGATCCGACCCGTCCGACCCTCAAGCCCGTGCCGTACACCGGGATTCAGTTCGTCGGCATTCCTGAGTTCCAGTCGTTCGGCACCGTTGCCGGGCAAAACATTTCCGGCGCGCTTGCCGGACAGATGAGCGTCGATCAGGCGCTCACGGCGGGCAACGCGGCTGCCGACCGTGCGGTGCAGCAGGCCGGATATCAGAAATAACGCCACGCATGCTGTCGCGCGACGCGCCGCCTCGCTTACGGGCAGGCGGCGCGGCGCGGGCCTCAGCGGCCAACAGCGGCCAATGACGGCCAATGACGGGTAACGGCGCCGCCCAGCCAGCGGCGCGCAACACTGAAGGGTGGTCACCATCATGCGTCATCTCCATCTCCCCATGCCGGTATTCCATCGCAGCAGCAGCCCGGGCACGCCGCGGCAAGACACGCGTCGCCAGGGCTCGCGCTGGCTGGTCGCGCCGTCCGTCGCGGTGCTGCTCCTGTGGATGACGATCCCGCTCGCGATGACGATCTGGTATTCGTTCACGCGCTACAACCTGCTCAATCCCGATCTCAAGGGCTTCGCGGGCTTCGATAACTATCGCTTCCTGGCGACCGATCCGTCGTTCGTGCCGTCGATCGTCCACACGCTGGAACTGATCGGCGCAGTGCTCGTGATCACGGTGGTCGGTGGCGTGCTGATGGCCGTGCTGTTTGACCGCAAGTTCTACGGCCAGGGCATCGCGCGTCTTTTCGCCATCGCGCCGTTCTTCGTGATGCCGACGGTTTCCGCGCTGATCTGGAAGAACATGATCCTGCATCCGGTGTACGGCCTCGTCGCCGTCGCGATGCGCGCGGTGGGGCTCACGCCGATCGACTGGTTCGCGGTCTATCCGCTCACGGCGGTCATCATGATCGTCGCGTGGCAGTGGCTGCCGTTCGCGTTTCTGATTCTGTTCACGGCGATCCAGTCGCTCGACCAGGAACAGAAGGAAGCCGCGCGCATCGACGGCGCGGGCGCGATCTCCATGTTCGTCTACATCACGCTGCCGCATCTGCGCCGCGCCATCGCCGTGGTTGTGATGATGGAAACCATTTTCCTGCTGTCGATCTTCGCCGAGATCTACACGACCACCGGCGGCGGTCCCGGTAACGCGACCACCAACCTCACTTACCTGATCTACTCGATGGGCCTGCAGCAGTTCGATGTGGGCATCGCGTCCGCCGGCGGCATTCTCGCCGTGGTGCTCGCGAACATCGTGTCGTTCTTCCTCGTGCGTATGCTCGCGCGCAACCTCAAAGGGGAGTACGAAAAATGAGCCAGCTTGCCGCTACGCCTTCGCGCGCACCGAAGGCTCCTCACGCCTCGCCGGACGCGGTCAACCGTTCGTCGCCGTTGCAGTTCGTCGGCCGCGTGCTGCCCGGGGTCCTCGCATGGATCATCGCGCTCCTGCTGTTCTTCCCGATCTTCTGGATGACGATCACGGCATTCAAGACCGAGCAGCAGGCGTATGTGACGTCGCTCTTCTTCATGCCGACGCTCGACAGCTTCCGTGAGGTGTTCGCGCGCAGCAACTACTTTGCGTTCGCATGGAATTCGATCGTGATTTCGGTGGGCGTGACGATCGTGTGCCTGATTCTCGCCGTACCGGCCGCCTACGGCATGGCGTTCTTCCCGACCGACCGCACGCAGAAGGTGCTGTTGTGGATGCTGTCGACGAAGATGATGCCGTCGGTCGGCGTGCTCGTGCCGATCTATCTGCTGTGGAAGAACGGCGGACTGCTCGACACGGTGAGCGGCCTCATCATCGTCTACACGCTCA
The DNA here is from genome assembly GCF_042655705.1 of Paraburkholderia denitrificans. Classification (NCBI taxonomy): domain Bacteria; kingdom Pseudomonadati; phylum Pseudomonadota; class Betaproteobacteria; order Burkholderiales; family Burkholderiaceae; genus Paraburkholderia; species Paraburkholderia denitrificans. The sequence goes on from NZ_JBHSMP010000037.1 coordinate 81,643, forward strand.
TCAACCTGCCGATTGCGGTATGGATGGCGTACACCTACTTCAACGAGATTCCGCGCGACATTCTCGAAGCGGGCCGCATGGACGGCGCGGCGACGTGGCAGGAAATCGTCTATCTGCTGATGCCGATGGCCGTGCCGGGCCTCGCCTCGACCGCGCTGCTGCTCGTGATTCTGTCGTGGAACGAGGCGTTCTGGAGCATCAACCTGTCGAGTTCGAACGCCGCGCCGCTCACGGTGTTTATCGCGTCGTATTCGAGCCCCGAAGGGTTGTTCTGGGCGAAGCTTTCGGCGGCGTCGCTGCTTGCCGTGGCGCCGGTGCTGATCATCGGCTGGCTGTCGCAGAAGCAACTGGTGCGCGGACTCACGTTCGGGGCCGTCAAATGACGTCGATCGCAGCATTGATCTGCGACTGCGATGGCGTGCTGATCGACAGCGAAGCGGTGGCCGCGCGCGTGCTGGTGCGCGAACTCGAAGCGCGCTGGCCCGGCGTCGCGGTCGAGCCGGTCGTGATGCCGTTGCTCGGTCAACGAATCGAGCGCGTGCTGGGCGGCGCGTGCGAAGCGCTCGACCGCAGCCTCGCGGCGCACGACGTCGCGGCGATCGGCGCGGCTGTCGAGCGCGAAGCGCAGGACGCGCCGCTGTTCCCGGGCGTGCTGGCCGCGCTCGAAGGCGTCGCCCTGCTGAAAGCGTGCGCAAGCAACAGCTATACGGCGATCGTGCGCGCCGTGCTGGCGCGAAACGGCCTTGCGCGGTTTTTCGGCGAGCGCATTTATTGCGCCGACAAGGTCGCGAAGCCGAAGCCCGCGCCCGACGTCTATCTCGCGGCGGCGCAAGGCATGGACGTGGCGCCTGCGGCTTGCCTCGTCATCGAGGACAGCGTGGCGGGCGTGAGCGCCGCGCGTGCGGCGGGCATGACGGTGCTCGGTTTTGTCGGCGGCACGCATGTGGGCGATGCGCATGCGCAGGCGCTGCACGAAGTGGGCGCGATCGAGGTTTTCGACGACATGAACACGCTGCCCGCACGGGTGGCGTACTGGACGCGAAAGGTGCAAGCGGCGCAAGCGGCCTCGCATTGAGCGAAGCACGGCTTAAGCCGCATTGAACGGCGGTAATGAACAGCGGCGGGCGGCGTGAAAGACGCGACCGCGCCGCAATGAACGGAGACACATCATGGCCAGCGTGACCCTGAGAAACGTGCTGAAGCGCTACGACGACAACGAAGTGCTGCGCGACGTGAACCTCGATATCGCGGACGGCGAGTTCGTCGTATTCGTCGGCCCGAGCGGCTGCGGCAAGACCACGCTGATGCGGATGATCGCGGGTCTGGAAGACATCAGCGGCGGCGATCTCATGATCGACGACACGCGCATGAACGACGTGCCGCCCGCGAAGCGCGGCATTGCGATGGTGTTTCAGTCGTACGCGCTTTACCCGCATATGACGCTCTACGACAACATGGCGTTCGGCCTCAAGCTCGCGGGCGCGAAGAAGCCCGAGATCGACGCCGCGGTGAAGAACGCCGCGAAGATCCTGCACATCGACCATCTGCTCGACCGCAAGCCGCGGCAGCTTTCGGGCGGGCAGCGTCAGCGCGTGGCGATCGGGCGCGCGATCACGCGCAAGCCGAAAGTCTTTCTCTTCGACGAACCGCTCTCGAACCTCGACGCCGCGCTGCGCGTGAAGATGCGCCTCGAATTCGCGCGCCTGCACGACGACCTGAAGACGACGATGATCTACGTGACGCACGACCAGGTGGAAGCGATGACGCTCGCGGACAAGATCGTCGTGCTGTCGGCGGGGAACATCGAGCAGGTCGGGAGCCCGAATCGTCTCTATCACGCACCGGCCAATCGCTTCGTGGCCGGTTTCATCGGCTCGCCGAAGATGAACTTCCTCGACGGCACGATCCAGCAGGTCGCGAGCGACGGCATCGTGGTGCGCTACGCGACCGGCGAGACCCAGAAAGTGGCGGTCGAGCCGCGCGGCGCGCGCGAAGGCGACACGGTGACCGTGGGCATCCGGCCCGAGCATCTGCATGTGGGCGCCAGCGAGTGGGGCGTGAGCGCGCGCTCGATGACGGTCGAGTCGCTCGGCGATGCGGCGTATCTCTACGCCGAGTCGCCGGTTGCGCCGGACGGGTTGATTGCGCGGATCGCGCCGCTGGAGCGGCACGAGCGCGGCGAGCAGATGTTGCTCGGCGCGACGCCCGATCATTGTCATCTGTTCGATGCGAGCGGACAGGCATTCGAGCGCCGGTTCGCGCAGGAAATGGCGGCGTAAGGGAACACCTTCGGGCGCTTTAAGGCTGTGCCGAATGCGCGGCGAGCAACTGCCGGTGGCGTGCTTCGGTTTCGTCATCGGCGGGGAAGAGGCACTCCAGCCGGAGTTCCTGCGCCACGACGTTTTGCGGCGCGCCCACGATCGTGACCATCGAGAAATAGCGCAGCACCGCGCCGTCGCGGACAAAACCCAACGGAATGACGGGCATCGTGGGCGTGGCCGACGGCCCATGATGCGTCTTCCAGTCGCGCGGCACGTCGGGATAAACGAGCAGCTCGTCGAGCAGACGCTTCGTTCCGGCGTCGACCGCGTGCCCGACCGATTCGCGATGCACGCGTTGCAGCAAGCTTCGCGCGACCGTTTTCCAGTCGTCCAGGAAGGGGCGCATGCCCCGCGGATCGAACATCAGATGCAGCATGTTGCGTGGACCTCCGCGCGCGGCCATGTCGATAAAACAGCCGAAGAAGCGCGGCGCAGCCGCGTTGGTCATCAGGACGTTCCAGTGGCGATCCATGACGATGGCCGGATATGGCTCATGCTGCCGGACGACGCGTTCCAGTGCGTGAATCACGCTACGCATTTCCGCTGCGTTCCACGGCGCCTCCGAATACACGGGCGCGTAGCCCGCGGCGAGCAGCAGCGCATTGCGCTCGCGCAGCGGCACATCGAGCGTCTGTGCGAGCGTCAGCAGCGTCTCGCGGCCCGGCACGCTGCGCCCGCTTTCGATGAAGCTGATCTGCCGCTGCGAGACGCCGGCCTCGAGCGACAGATCGAGTTGACTCATGCCACGCACGTCGCGCCAATAGCGCAGCAAGTCGCCGAGTTCGCCTGGCGGCGCATTCGGATCGGGACGGGTGGCGTTCATCGGGTTCCCCTGTTCAAGGTGGACGAATCGAACGGACCCAGGCTGCGCCCGTGTGCATCACGCGTCGAGCGCCGCGCGCGCGCATGCCTCATCGGTGACGAGGCCCGACAGCCAGCCGCCATTGAGCGCGGCGATCACCGCCGCGCGCTTGCGTGCGCCGCCCGCGAAGCCGATGGTCGGCCGCTTCGGCGGCGAGTCGAGGCGGATGCTCGTCACGCGCCGGCCCGTCGGCGAATCGACGCGCCGGCCCGACGCGTCGATCGGCCGCCCGAGCATCTCCGCCACGGCGCCGAGCTGCATCAGCTCGCGCACTTCGTCGGCGGTAATGAAGCCGTCCTCGTGCAGCGGACAATGCTCGCCGATGTTGCCGATGCCGACGAACGCGACATCCGCTTCGCCCGACAGCGACTCGACGATGCGATAGAGCCGGTGATTGCACCATTGCGCGCGCTCGGCTTCGCTGTCGGCAATCAGCGGCGCGGGCAGCAGAAAATGCTTGCCGCCGGTCTTCTCGGAGATGTGCAGCGCGACGTCGTAGCGGTTCGACGAGCCGTCCTGCGCGATGGCGCCGACCATCGACACGAGCCGGTGCTGCGGCCGCTCCAGTTGCGCGATCTGATCGACGGCGGCCTTGAGCGTGCGGCCGCTGCTCACGGCGACGACCATCGGCCGGTCTTCGTTCAGGTAGCGCTCCATCACCTGGGCGCCCGCGACGGCGAGCTTGCGGTCGATTTCGTCGGGCGTGTCGTTGTCGAGCGGCACCACTTCGCAGACCGAAAGGCCGTAGCGCTTCGATAGCCGGTCGGCGAGCGCGAGGCAGTCGGCCAGTTGATGATCGACGCGCACGCGGATCAGATTCTTCTCGACGGCGAACGCGACGAGCCGCTGCGCGACGGGCCGCGAAACCTGCAGCTTCTCCGCGATTTCGTTCTGGGTATTGCCCGCCACGTAGTAGAGCCATGCGGCGCGGGTGGCGAGATCGAGTTTTTCGGTGGATTTAGGCACGATGTGTGTGGACGTCGACGCGGGCGCGCTAGCCCGCAGTGTACGGGACATCAGGCGAGCCGCTTGCGCGAGCGCTCGAAGAGCGGGCGCACGTGGCGGTAAAGCGCACGGTACGCATCGAGCCGCTCGCGCAGCGCGGCGTGACGCGCGGCGTCCGGCGTGTATTCGGCGAGCACCGGCGGCTTCGTGAGCACGTCGCGCGCGTCGCCGCCCGCGGCGAGCCAGCCGAGCCGGGCCGCGCCGAGCGCCGCGCCGGTCTCGCCGCCGCCGTGCTGACGCGTGGGCGTGTTGAAGGCATCGGCCACGAGTTGCGCCCAGTACGCGCTGCGCGCGCCGCCGCCGATCATCGAGAGCGGTCCCACTTCGGTGCCCGCCGCGGCGAGCGCGTCGAGGCCGTCGGTGAGCGCGAGCGTCACGCCTTCGAGCACCGCGTAGCCGAGCAGCGCGCGGTCGGTCGCGTGCGTCATGCCGAAGAACACGCCTTGCGCATACGGATCGTTGTGCGGCGTGCGCTCGCCCGAAAGATACGGCAGGAAGAGCGGGGCCTCGTCGCGCGCCGCGGGCGCGAGCGCTGCGACTTCGGCGAGCAGCGTGGGCTCGTCGGTGCCGGTGAGCTTGCAGGCCCAGCGCAGGCAACTGGCCGCGGAAAGCACGACGCTCATCTGATGCCAGCGGTCGGGAATCGCATGGCAGAACGCATGGACCGCCGATGCCGGATTGGGCCGGAAGCGGTCGCCCACGACGCACAGCACGCCCGAGGTGCCGAGCGAGACGAAGCCGTCGCCGGGCTGCGTGGCGCCGATGCCGATGGCGCTCGTCGCGTTGTCGCCGCCGCCCGCCGCGACGACCACGTCGTCGCGCAGGCCGAATTCGCGCGCCACGCCGGGCAACAGCGTGCCGGAGCTTGCGCTGCCTTCGGCGAGCGCGGGCATCTGCGCGCGCGTCATGTTGCAGGCGTCGAGCAGCGCATCGGACCAGTCGCGCTTCGCGACGTCGAGCCAAAGCGTGCCCGCTGCATCCGAGGGATCGGACACCTTGCCGCCCGTCAGGCGCAGACGCAGATAGTCCTTCGGCAGCAGCACGCATGCCGTCGCGTGGAAGATCCGCGGCTCGTGGCGCGCGACCCAGAGCAGCTTGGGCGCCGTGAAGCCCGGCATCGCCAGATTGCCCGCGATGCGATGCAGTTGCGGTGCGCGCGCGGTGAGTTCGGCGCACTCGTCGACGGCGCGCATGTCGTTCCAGAGGATCGCGGGGCGCAGCACGTTGTCGTGCGCGTCGAGCAGCACTGCGCCATGCATCTGTCCTGAAAGGCCGATGCCGCGCACCTGCGCGAATTCAGCGGGATGCTTCTCGCGTAACGCGGCGAGCGCCAGGCGCGTGCCGTTCCACCAGTCGGCGGGATTCTGCTCGGACCAGCGCGGGTGCGCCCGCGTGACCACGAACGGCGAACCGGCTGTGCCGATCACGCGGCCATCCGGGGCGAGCAGCAGGACTTTTACTTCCGAGGTGCCGAGGTCGATGCCCAGGTACATGGGGGAATGCAATGTCGTCGAAGGGATGCGCTACTTTAGCCGCGCCGGGCGCGCGGCGCCATGCGCGGCGACCCGGGGGCCGCCGTGCAGGGTACTTAAAGAGGCGAATGGCGCGAAATCGACGCCTCGCTCGGGCTACTCAGGCTGCGGACTGGCCGCGTGCTGCGAGCCAGCCATCGATGCGCACGAGCGCGGCGCGCAGCGCGCCTTCGAGCGCCGCGTTGCCCGCCAGGCGGCCCCACAGGAGCTTGTCGGCGCAGAAGACGGCGAGCGGATCGTCGGCTTCGAACATGCGGTGCGCGGCGGCTTCGTCCATCACACCGTCCTGGTAGCGGTAGGGCAGCGCGCCCTTGTGCCAGCGTTCGAGAAAGCGCAGGAAGAGTGCTGGCAACACCGCCGTCGCGGCGGGCGTGGCGCCGGCCGCGATGCGCTGTGCGAGCGTCGGCGCGATGAAGCCGGGGATCTTCGAGAAGCCGTCGGCGGCGACGCGCTGATTCGTGTCCTGGATATACGGATTGCTGAAGCGTTCGAGCACGATGTCGCGGTACTTCGCGAGATCGAGCGGACTCGGCGTGAGACATGGGATCACGTCCTCGCTCACGTATGCGTGTGCGAAGGCGCGGATGTCGGCGTCTTGCGTGCCCTGGTGGATGTAGTCGAGGCCGATCAGCGTGCCCGCCCATGCGACGCAGCTATGCGTGGCGTTGAGAATGCGGATCTTCGCTTCCTCGTACGGCATCACCGATTCGACCAGTTCCGCGCCCGCGCGCTCCCATGCCGGGCGGCCCGCGCAGAAGTGATCCTCGATCACCCACTGGATGAACGCTTCGCCCATGACCGGGCAGGCGTCGTCGATGCCCGTCGCGGCTTTCACGCGCTCGCGCACGTCGGGCGTGGGGCGCGGCGTGATGCGGTCGACCATCGAGTCGGGGCAGGCCGTGTTCGCGTCGAACCACGCGCGCAGATCTGCCGCGCCGCGCCGCTCGAGAAATTCGCGCATGCCCGCCTGAAAACGCTTGCCGTTGCTGCGCAGGTTGTCGCACGACTGCAGCGTGACCGGGCCGCCGTTGCGCGCCTTGCGCGCTTCGAGAATCGCGGCGAGCGCGCCGTAGATCGTCGTGCGCGCGCCGTTCAGATCGGCGGCGAGATCGGGGTTCGCGGTGTCGAGGCGGTCGTGCTCGTCGAGGTAGTAGCCGCCTTCGGTGACCGTGAACGCGATGATCTTGCAGGCCGGATCGGCGCCCGTCTCGATCAGGCCCGCGAGATCGGCCGACCACGGCAGGACGCGCATGATCGAACGGATCGTCTCGTAGTGGCGCTCGCCCTGCGGCGTGACCGTTTCGAGCGTGTAGACGCCGTGCTGGGCCGAAAGGGCGTCGAGCACCGCGTTCATGTCGGCGCGGATGTTGCCGACGACGAGCGACCAGGCCGGCTCGGCGGGCGCGCGTGAGAGGTTGACTCTGTGCAGATACCACGCCTGATGCGCGCGGTGAAACGAACCGGCACCGATGTGCAGGATCACGTTGGCGCCGCTGCGTTCGCTGTCCATGTTTGTCTCCTGAGAGGCGGGAGTGCGCGCCTTGCGTGCGCGTCTGTGATTGGGGCTGCTGCTCCTCGTGGAGCAATTGCTCATGCAATGAACGAATGATCGTATTCGGTCAGGCGAAAGTCAAGACGGCTGCGGCGGGTTTCCGTGGCGCGGTGCGGCGAGGCGATGAAGGCGGGGCGTGCGAGCGGGCGTGTCGCAGCACATCGGGCGGTTGTTGTGGCGCACAAGGGCGCGGCGCGCTTCGGCGCATTCAGTCCGCGACGCTGGTCACGGCCGCAACGGCCTGCGCCGTTGCATCCGCCGCGCAGCAATCCACGACGATCCGCTCCGGCATTGCGCGCAGCCACGTGAGCTGGCGCTTGCAGAGCTGGCGCGTCGCGAATACGCCCTTGTCGCGCATGGTGTCGTAATCCGTTGCGCCGTCGAGGTATTCCCACGCCTGGCGGTAGCCCACGCAGCGCATCGAGGCGAGGCCCGGGTGCAGGTCGCCGCGCGCGCGCAGCGCCTTCACCTCGTCGATGAAGCCCGCCGCCAGCATGGCGTCGAAGCGCTGTGCGATGCGCGCGTGCAGCACGCTGCGGTCGGACGGTTCGAGCGCGACCGGGACGAAGCGGTAATGCGCGGCCGCGTCGATGCGCATGGCTGGGGCGGCGAGCAGCGCCGACATCGGCTGCCCCGTCAGCATGAATACTTCGAGCGCGCGCTGGATCCGCTGCGAATCGTTGGGCGCGAGGCGCGCAGCCGTTGCGCGATCGACGGCCGCGAGGCGCGCGTGGAGGGCGGGCCAGCCCTCGCGGGCGGCGTCGGCGTCGAGTGCTGCGCGGACTTCCGGGTCGGCGGCGGGCAGGTCGTTCAGGCCCTGTGTGAGCGCGCGGTAGTAGAGCATCGTGCCGCCCACGAGCAGCGGCACGTGATTGCGCGCGACGATCTCGCCCGTCACGCGTAGCGCGTCGGCGCGGAAGTTGGCGGCGGAGTACGCATCGGCGGGATCGACGATATCGATCAGGTGATGGACCGCGGCGGCGCGTTCGGCGGCGGACGGCTTGGCAGTGCCGATGTCCATGCCGCGATAGACGAGCGCCGAATCGACGCTGACGATCTCGACCTCGCGCCCGCGCGCCGCCGACTGCGCGGCGTACGCGAGCGCCGCCGCCGTCTTGCCCGACGCGGTCGGGCCGAGCAGGCAGGCGACGGGCAGCACGCGGTCGTCGGATGGAACGTGGGGCATCATTGACCGCGCATGAAGAGGCGGTCGAGGTCGGCGAGCGTCAACTGGTACCACGTCGGGCGGCCATGATTGCACTGGTCGGCGCGCTCGGTGGCTTCCATCTGGCGCAGGAGCGCGTTCATCTCGTCGAGCGTCAGACGCCGGTTCGCACGCACTGCGTGATGGCACGCGAGCGTGCCGAGCATTTCGTGCTGCCGCTCCGTCAGCACGCGCGAGCCGCCAAACGCGTGCAGATCCGCAAGCACGGCGCGCGCGAGTGCGGGCAGGTCGGCGTCCTTGAGCAGGGCGGGTACGGCGCGGATCGCGATCGAAGTGGGCGAGAGCACGGCCAGATCGAAACCGAGCGCTTCGAGCGTGGCCTTTTCCTCTTCGACGGTGCCCGTTTCGACCGGGTCGGCACTCATCGACAGCGGAATCAAAAGCGGCTGCACGGCGAGCGAGCGTTGCGCGAGCGCGGCCTTGAACTGCTCATAGAGGATGCGTTCGTGCGCGGCATGCATGTCGACGATCACGAGGCCGCGCGCGTTTTGCGCGAGCACGTAGATGCCGTGGATCTGGCCGAGCGCGAAGCCGAGCGGTTGATCGTCGCGGGCGTCGAACGCGTGCGGTTCGCGCGGTGCGGCGTCGGACACGGCATCGCCGCTCTGGAGCACGGTCGAGCCCTGCGGCGTGCCCGCGCCGGTGTCCTTGCGCCCGAACAGCGCGTCGTAGAGCGCGAGCGGCTGCGCGACCGGCAGTGCGCCTTGCGTCATGCGCGACTGGCGCAGCCAGGTGTTGCCGCTGCCTGCACCGCCGGGTCCGCCTGAGCCGGAGCCGGAGCCGAAGCCGGACGAGCGCGCGCTGGCGCCTGCGCCGCTGCCGAAGCCGGTGCTCGACGCCGATCCGCCGAAGCTGCTCGCTACCCGCGCGGTGCCGAATCCGCTCGATCTGCCCGATCCGCCAAATCCACCCGATCCGCCGAAACTGCCCGCCACGTTGCCCAGGCCCGGCGAATCCGCTGCCGCGCCACCCGCGCCGGACGCGGGCCGTGGCTCGACGAGCGCGGCATGGCCGCCCAACGTCGTGTCGGGCGACGCGCCCGCGTGCCGGGCGAGCGCGCGCTGCACGGCATGAAAGACGAACTGGTGGATCGAGCGCGAGTCGCGGAACCGCACTTCGATCTTTGACGGATGCACATTGACGTCGACGGCCTCGGGCGGCAGGTCGAGGAACAGCACATACGACGGATAACGATCGCCGTGCAGCACGTCCTCATAGGCGGCGCGCACCGCGTGCGTGAGCAGCTTGTCGCGCACGAAGCGGCCGTTGACGAAGAAATATTGCTGGTCGGCGCGGTTGCGGCTCGCGGTCGGCAGCCCGGCGCAGCCGTAGACGGCGAGCGGCCCGGCGCGCTCGTCGAGCGGCAGATGCGCGGTGGCGAACGCCTCGCCGAGGATCTTCGAGACGCGCGTGGCCGGATCGCTCGTGTTCCAGTGCTCGACGGCACGGCCGTTGTGTAGCACGGAGATGGCCACATCGGGCCGCGCGAGCGCCGAACGGCGGATCATTTCGAGGCAATGGCCGAGTTCGGTCTGCTCGCTCTTCAGGAACTTGCGGCGCGCGGGCGTGTTGAAGTACAGCTCGCGCACCTCGATGGTCGTGCCGCGCCCGCCCGCTGCCGGTGCGAGCGTGCCCGTATCGGCGTCGATCTTGACGGCGTGCGGCGCGTCGGCGGCGCGGCTCGTGATCGACATTTCCGCCACCGACGCGATCGACGCCAGCGCCTCGCCGCGGAACCCGAGCGTCGCGACGCTTTCGAGTTCGGCGAGCGAGCGGATCTTGCTCGTGGCGTGGCGCATCAGCGCGAGCGGCAGTTCGCGCTCGGGGATGCCGCAGCCGTCGTCGGTGATGGAAATGCGCTTCACGCCGCCCTCGTCGAGCAGGATGCGCAACGTCGACGCGCCCGCGTCGAGTGCGTTCTCAAGCAGTTCCTTGACGACCGACGCAGGCCGCTCGACCACTTCGCCCGCGGCGATCTGGCTGATCAACTGGTCGGGAAGCGCCTGGATCGCGCGCGCGGGCTGTGCGCCGCGCGCCGTGCCTGCGTGCGCGGTGGCTTGTGCGCTGGCTGGTGCATCGGCGTCGTGCGACGGTGCGGGCGCGGCGCTGTCGTCGCGGGCCGGATTGGCGGCGTCGGAGGGATCGGAATACGAAGACATGCGCGCAATTATAACGAGTCGGCGCTCGCCGCCCTGCGGCCCGCACGGCGGTTTTCTCGCGAATTCTTCGTGATGGCCGGGCACTTTCGGTATGATTGCGCGGTCAATTTTACTTCCGGCACCGCCCGCACAAAGAGGGACACCTTTGGATACGCTGCTGCACTTCGTCACCCTTGTCCTGCACATCGACAAGTTTCTCGACACCTTCATCAGAGATTACGGCACGTGGGTCTACGCGGTGCTGTTCGTGATCGTGTTCAGCGAAACAGGCCTGGTCATTCTGCCGTTCCTGCCGGGCGATTCACTGCTCTTCATCGGCGGCGCGTTTGCGGCGACCGGCAAGCTCGATCTGAGCGTCCTGATCGCGCTGCTCATCACCGCCTCCGTCGTGGGCAACACCGTCAACTACCTGATCGGCCGCGCCATCGGGCCCAAAGTGTTCAACACGCATCTACCCGTAATCGAGCGCTTCCTCGACCGCGCCGCGCTGCAGAAAACGCACGACTTCTACGCGCGCCATGGCGGCAAGACCATCGTGCTCGCGCGCTTCATCCCGGTCGTGCGCACGTTTGCGCCGTTCGTTGCGGGCGTCTCGCAGATGGGCATGCGGCGCTTCCAGTTCTTCAATTTCGCGGGCGCGCTGCTGTGGGTGCTGCTGCTCGTGCTGCTCGGCTACTTCTTCGGCAATCTGCCGTTCATTCAGCAGTACCTGAATGTGATCGTGCTGGTCGGCATTGCCGCCGCGGTCGTGCCGGTGGTCGTGGGCGGCGTGTGGAAGAAGCTGCGCAAGAACCCGCACGGCGACAACGTTCGCCGCACCAACGGCAACCGCTGATACGTCGGGCAGGTCGGCAAGGTCGGCAAGGCGCAGGCTCCGCGCCAACGGAAACGGCATCGTCAGCCAGGCTGACGATGCCGTTTTGCTTTGATGCGTACATCAGGCGACTTGCGGTGACTCGAGACTGCTCGCCTTCAACGCAGTTTCAGCGCACTTTCAATTCACGCGGCGAATGATCGAGGGCGTCTCGGGCGTGGGGTACCCGGCGTCGCGGAACGTCTCGACGATGGCGCGGTTCGTGTCGAAATAAACCTGCCAGTAACTGTCGTTGCTCGTGTAAGGCCGCACGCACAGCAGCGGCCCTTCGGGCGTGAACGACAGCACCTCGATGTCGGGCGCGGGATCCTTCACCACATTCGGAATCCTTTCGATTGCGGCGCGCAGGCGCTTCATCGCGTCGACCGGGTCGACGCCGTTGGCGATCTTCGCGGTCAGTTCGACGCGCCGCACGGAGGTGGCGCTGAAGTTCGAGATCGTGTCCGAGAAAATCTTGTTGTTGCCGACGATGTTCACGACATTGTCGGGCGAGACGATTGTCGTGCCGAAGATGCCGAGTTCCTTCACCGTGCCCGTCACGCCGCCCGCAGTGACGAAATCGCCCACCTTGAACGGTCGCAGCACCTGCATGAACACGCCGGCCGCGAAGTGCGCGAGCAGGCCGCCCCAGGCCGTGCCGATCGCGAGGCCAAGGCCGGCGAGCAGCGCTGCGAACGAGGTCGTCTGCACTCCGAACACCTGAAGGATGGCGAGAATCAACAACAGGTTCAACAGTGCGGCGAGGATGGAGCTGAGGTAGTGCGCGAGCGTCGAGTCGACGCGCTCGTTGCGCGCGAGCACCTTGCGCAGGAGGCCCGCGACGATATTGATGGCCCAGCGTCCGACGATCCACAGCACGATCGCTGCAAGGACCTTGGTCCCGAAGTCGATGCCCCGGGTCATGATGAACGTGCGGATGGTGTCGAGATCCAAGATGCCCTCGCTTGAGTCGGTGGTTGAGTCGGTTTGATTCGATGGATTCTGCCGATACGACCGGGGGGCGAAGCTGGCGGATGCGGGATGGCTGTCCTCACAGCCGTCGCAGTCCTTCCTCGTGTTTCTGTCATTTCTGGCGGGTCGCGGGCGTTGCGGCATGGCCGGGCGGACGCCACCCCGGGGCGCACTGCCGTCGGCGCCGTACGAAAAAAGCCGGACACGCGATGCGCCGCGCGTGGCCTTTCGACGGTATTGTTTCGCCTGCAACACTCACATGACAACGAGGCCCGAACATGATACTGCCGAACACCGATCTGCATCTGATCACTGTGCAACTGGAGGATCTGAGGCCGACGCAGATCACCGTCGGTTACCGCGAAGTGGAAGTCAAGCGTGCGCACTGGACGTCGCTCGACAAGAAGGGCCGTGCGTCGGCCATCGATTCGCACTGGTTTCCCGCCGTGCTCGGGCCGAAAGAGCGCTACTACGTCGTCGACCATCACCACCTCGGCCTCGCGTGGCTCAAGGAGGGCGTGCAGACCGCGCGCGTCACCGTGCTCAAGGATCTGTCGTGGCTCGAACCGCTCCTCTTCTGGCGCATGATGGAACACAACCAGTGGGTGCATCCGTTCGACTCGACGGGCAATCGCCGCGATTTCGACGATCTGCCGAAGCAGTTGTCGGGACTCGCCGACGATCCTTATCGGAGCCTCGCGGGCGAACTGCGGACGGCGGGCGGATTCGCGAAGGATACGACGCCGTTCAGCGAGTTCCTGTGGGCCGACTATCTGCGCGTGAAGGTGCCCGAGGCGCACGTGCGCAAGGACTTCGACAAGGCGCTCGCCGATGCGCTCGCGCACGCCCACGAACCCGATGCGCGCTATCTGCCGGGCTGGTCGGGCGTCGTGCCTCCGGCTGCGGCGCCGGTGAAGGCATCGGCGAAGGGATCGACGAAGGGATCGGGCAAGCGAAAGAATGCGTGATGCTTCAGGCGCGCCGCGCATGCGACGGCTGCGCGGCGCCGCGGTGTGTAGCGCAGCGCAGTGCAGTGCATTGCAGCGCATCGCCGCTTCACAGCACCGCTGCGCGGCGCCGATGGACGATCAGATCGCGTCGGGCGTCTGTCCTGCGGGCGGCGCACCACTCGACAGATAGTGGCTGAGCCATCGGCCTGCCGGCCCGGGGGCGTCGTCGACGCGATGAATCAGCGAGATGTCGTAGCTCACCGAGCGCTGGTCGGCGAGTTCGATGCGCACGAGGCGTCCGGCTTCGATGTCGTCACGTACGAGATGCACCGGCATCGATCCCCAGCCCAGCCCGGCCAGCAGCAGCCGATGCTTCGCGCTTAGATCGCCGAGCTTCCATGCGCGATTGCTGTACACGCCGAAGCTCTGTCCTTCGGTGAGGCGGCTGCGGTCCGTGATCACGAGTTGCGTGTGCTCGCGCGCATCGGAGATGCGCACCGGCTGGTCCGCCCGGGCTAGCGGGTGGCAGGGCGCCGCCACGAACACGAGTTCGACCGTGGCGATCGACTTCGCCTCGATCACGTACGGCCAGTTGTTGTTCTGTCCGCTGATCCCGAACGCGCAGTCGCCGTCGAGCACGAGCTTGAGCACGCCGCCAAGCGCTTCCATCGTGAGGTTCAGCGCGACCGTGGGAAACGCATCCACGAAGGCCTGGAGCGCTTCGACGAGCCGCTGTGACGGAAACATCACGTCGACCGCCACCGAGACTTCGCCCTCCAGCCCGCGTTGCAGCCCGGCCGCCCGCGCGTTGAGCTGACGCATCAGCAGATCGAGGCGGCGCGCGTCGGCAAGAATCGTGCGGCCTGCTCCGGTCAGCTCGGGCTTGCGCCTGCCGCGCTCGAAGAGCGGCACGCCGAGCAGCGCCTCCAGATTCGCAATCGTATAGCTCACTACCGACTGCGCGCGATCGAGCCGCCGCGCCGCCGCCGAGAAGCTGCCGGTTTCGGCGACGGCGATCAGCGCCCGGAGTTGTTCGATGCCTGGCGAGCGATCCATCGGGAATCTATCCAAAAAGTGGATGGTAATGATCGATTCTATCTGATTGTTTGAATAGATATCCCCTGGTACAGTGCGCGTTCGCCGTACCTGGAGCCTATTGCATGATGAATCAACCTCTTTCGCCTGCTTTGCCCGCCCGCCGCTACAGTGGCGTCGCGATTCTGTTGCACTGGCTGATTGCTGCGCTGATCGTCTGGGGTTTTGCGCTCGGCTGGGTGATGACCGACATCCCCGGCATCACGCCCACCAAGCTGCGCTACTTCTCCTGGCACAAGTGGATCGGCGTGACCGTGCTCGCGCTCGTGCTCGTGCGCATCCTGTGGCGTGCGACGCACACCGCGCCCGCATTGCCATCGGCCACGCCCGCGTGGGAGCGCCTCGCCGCGCATGCGGGGCACGGGGCGCTCTATGTACTGATGCTCGCGATTCCCGTGACCGGCTATCTGTACAGCTCGGCGGCGGGCATTCAGGTCGTGTATTTCGGCATCTGGCCGCTGCCCACGCTGATCGGCGCCGACAACGCGCTGAAGGAGGTGCTGCGCACGGTCCATGTCCTGCTCGATTACGCGCTGCTCGCCGTTGTGGTGCTGCACGTGCTGGCGGTCGTCAAGCACCAGCACCTCGACCGCCAGAACATCCTCGCCCGCATGCTGCCGTTCGGCGGCGTGCGCGACTAACCCACCATCCCTGCAAAGCCCTTCACCAGCGAATCGACTGCCATGACCAAACGTCTCGTCCTTACCGCTTCCGTAGCCGCGCTTGCGGCGGCTTTCAGCATGAGCTTCATCGTGAACGCCAGCGCTGCGGAACAAGCTTCAAAGACCACCGTTTCCGCGGTTTTCAAACAGATGAACGTGCCCGTGGAAGGCCGCTTCAACCGCTTCAACGCCGACGTGCGCTTCGATCCGGCCAACGTCGCCGCGGCGAGCGCGAAGATGGACATCGAGGTTGCGAGCTTCGACCTCGGCGCGCCCGAATACAACAAGGAAGTCGCGGGTGAGTCGTGGTTCGACGCCGCGCGCTTCCCGCGCGCGACCTTCGTCTCCACGCGGATCTCCCCGTCCACGAATGGCGCGTACTCGGTGGCGGGCAAGCTCACGATCAAAGGCAAGACCACCGACGTCGTCGTTCCCGTGAAGTACCGCAAGGACGGCGCGAACCAGGTGTTCGACGGCACGCTGCCGATCAAGCGCCTCACGTACGGCATCGGTGCGGGCGAGTGGAAGGACACGTCCATCGTCGCCGACGACGTGCAGATCAAGTTTCATATCGTGACCGCCGCGCACTGACGCGTACCGGCGCGTCGTTTCATCCCGCTTATATCCGCTTATACCCGCGTATATCCGTTAATCCCCAACAGGAATCACGTCATGAAGACCACGCTTTTTGCAGCCGCCGCACTCGCCGCAGCCATCGCAACGCCCGCGTTCGCGGCGCCGACCACCTACAACCTCGACCCCTCGCATACCTACCCGAGCTTCGAGGCGGATCACTTCGGCGGCGTCTCGGTGTGGCGCGGCAAGTTCACGAAGTCCTCCGGCACGGTTGTGCTCGACCGCACGGCGAAGACCGGCACGGTGGACGTGACGATCGACGCGACGTCGATCGACACGGGCGACGCAAAGCTCGACACGCATGTGCGCGGGGCCGAGTTCCTCAACACGGACAAGTATCCGACCGCAACGTACAAGGGCACCTCGATCCGCTTCGTAGGCGACAAGCCGGTGGAAGTGATCGGCTCGTTCACGCTGCACGGTGTGACGAAGCCGCTGAATCTGAAGATCGATTCGTTCAAGTGCTTCATCAACCCGATGCTCAAGCGCGAAGTGTGCGGCGCAGACGCGAAGGCCGAGTTCAACCGTGCCGACTACGGCGTGAACTGGGGTGACTCGTACGGCTTCAAGATGGCGACGATGCTGCAGATCCAGGTGGAAGGCGTCAAGGCCGACTAAACCGGCTGATATCCGGCGACCGGGCGTTGCGCTGTCGTGAGACGGCGCTTTGTCCTGTTGTGAAGCGAGCCCGCGCAGATGCTATGCGCGGGCTTTTTTTTCATTCAGCGGCGAAGCGGGGCAGGCGGGCGTAGTCGACGGGTCGGGATGTAAAGCGGGATGTGGGTCGGGAAAACCCCGAAATATTTGCGGGAATACAGGGGAATATCAAAAGGCGGGCGTAACATACATATATGAAGTTTACATGTTTAACGCCTTCCGACTCCGGTGAGTGATAACCCATTCCCCGTTGGCGGACAATTGTCAACCCAACTTAGATTAAATAAAAGACCATGTCACTCATTGCACACTTGAAAGACGAGCACCAGGAAATTTTCGCACTGCTTGAAAAGTGCCAAAGGCTGGGTATGACCGATGAGGGGAGAAAGAATCTGAGGCAGGCGCGTAACCTGGTTGTGTCGCATCTGGCTCGCGAAGACAGCAAGTTGTACCCGCAAATGCAGGCTCACACGGAAACGAAGGATCTGGCGGTTTCGTACGCATCGGAGATGAAGGACATTTCGAAAGAAACACTGTCGTTTTTCGATGCGCTCGAAAAGGGCGAATCCGGGATGGACTTCGCTCGCAAGATGGGCAGCACGATTGCGCATCTGCGCCAACGCATGACGCGCGAAGAGGTGCGCCTGTATACGGCTTTCGAGCGGCATTGCACCGCCTGATCGGCGAGGAAGATTCGAGGAAAAAGCGCGGACGGGAATCAGGTGTTTATTGCGGCGGAAATTATTCAGTAATTATTCGTCATCCTGATTAGGTGGGCGGTAAATGGCGTGCTGTACGTGATTACGCGATGATGTTCCGCGCGCGGGTTCGCGACACCGGCTTCCCGACGGATGACGCCCCCGAACTGCACGTCACATGGCCGGCGACGCGGCCCCTCCTACCGCGTCGCCGGCCGCTCCTCAGAAGCGGTGGACGATACCCACGCCGACAGCCGTCTGGCTCGGTGACGACGACGGCGAGCTATTGAAGCCATCGCCGATCGTTGCCGTCGCGATAATGCTCTCGCCCTTGGACGACAAGGTCTTACCGTTCGCACGCTGGTACGCCTCGACCGCGTAGACGCCGGTACGCTTCGACAGCGAGTAGTACTGCGCCAGCGTCACCTGTTGATACTGCGCGGCGCTCAATACGCCGTTCGCACGCGTGGCGCGCGTATAGCTGTAGCCGCCCCCCAGGTCCAGGGACTTGATCGGACGGTAATGCAATACCGTGCCCACCGTGTTGAAGATGGCGGTATCGCGGAACTTCGAGCCAGTGCCCGGGATGTACTGCACGTTCGAGTACTGTGCCGACACATCCCATGCGTCCGAGAAGCGATAACCGCCGGTCACGGCGATGCGCTGCTGCCCCTGGGCGGTCTTGTAGCCATCGTTCAGTGCCGAAACGCCCAGCTGCGAGCCGTTGTTCGAGGTCGCGGACTCTTTGCCCCACTCGCCGCCGCCCAGCGTCGAGTTGTTTATGCGTTGAAAGGCCGCGGCGAGCCCGACTGGCCCGTTCTTGTATTGGAGGCCCACGCTCCAGGTCGAGCCCGCGTTGAAGCGGCCCGGCGCGCCGCCGAGCGCGTACGACGCGCCGAGCTTGAGGCCGGCCACCGTGGGCGAAATATAAACGAGCGAGTTGTTGGTGCGATAGGTGGTGTCGAGCCCATCGATGTCCCCCGGATGCGCGCCGAAGTGGCCGGTCCGGTGGGCGACACCATTCCACGGAGACAGAAGCGTGTAATAGCTGGTGTACTGGCGGCCAGCCGTCAGCGTACCGTAGGTCGCGTTGGACAGACCCACCCACGCCTGCCGCGTGAACATCCCGCCCGCCCATTGCGAGGTGCCGTTGTTGCTGTTCGCACCGGCCTCGAGCGTGAAAATCGCCTTGGTGCCGCCACCGAGATCCTCGCTGCCCTTCAGGCCGAAGCGGCTGCCCGACCACACGCCCGATTTCATTTGGACCACAGAACGTCCGCCCGAGGTCGAGCCGCGAGAGGTCGAGCTGTTCTGCCAGACGAGGCTGTTGTCGACGACCCCGTACAGCGTGACGCTGCTCTGCGCATGCGCGCAAAAGGCCGCGCCGCCGAGGACGCACGATGCAATTATGGTTTTCTTCATGTCAAGTAGTCCTTTGTAATTAACAAGGGTTTTTGCTGCGGTTAAGCCGGATTCCCCGTATCAGGCGAGCATGGTCAGCCAGCGCGCCGCGCGGACGAGCAGCACGTCCGCCGAAGCAAAAGTCTCGACGCCCGCGACCAGCGGAGCGTCGCAGGCCGCGAACACCGGCTTGCCCCATTGCAGGCCGAGCGCGATTTCGGACAGCGTGCCGAGCCCGCCGCCCACTGCCACGAGGCAAAGCGACGAGCGTGCGATGAGTGAGTTGCGTGTGATGCCGAGCCCGGTGGGCAGGGCGACGCTGAGGTAGCGATTCGCGCGTTGCGCGTCGTCCTCCGGCAGCAAGCCGATTGCGACGCCGCCCGCCCGATGCGCGCCGCGCGCGGCCGCTTCCATCACGCCGCCCTTGCCGCCGCCGACGATCGCGATCCCGGCTCGCGCGAGGGCATGCGCGATGGTTTCGGCGACGCGCGTTTGTTCTTCGGTTGCCACGCGCGGGCCAATCACGCCGACCGGCATCACGTGCCGGTTCGCACTGCGTTGACGCGCGGCGAGATCCGCGAGTGCGCCCTCTACGAGCGTTGCGCGTTCAGTCGTGCCGAGGTCTGACAATCCATTCCCCCATTGCTAGAACACAGGTGCAGAGCGCCGTCAGTACGATCGACAGGATGGCGGCCTGCGAGAAATCGGTTTGTCCGTCGGATAACTTCAGGTAGACGAGGAGCGGCAGGATATTGATCTGCGTACCGGCCAGTGCGACGGCGGTGCCGTAGGTGCCGAGTGCAATTGCCGCGACGAGGCTCCAGGCTGCCGCCACCGACGGCCACAGCTCGCGCCAGGCCACGTCGAACCAGGCGCGCCACGGCCGTGCACCGAGCGTCACCGCCGCGTCGAGCGGCAGCCGGTCGAAATTCGCGAAAGCCGGATAGAGCATCAGTGCGACGCGCGGGATCAGGTAGTACGCGTACGCGATCACCAGCCCGAAGAGGGTGTAGATCACGCCGCCGACGCGCGCCGGATCGGCACCGAGCTTCGCGAGCAGCATCGTCACGAAGCCGGCGCGGCCGAACGCCAGGATGAAGCCGTAGGCGATCACCAGCCCCGAGAACGCGAGCGGCACGCCGAGCGCCGCGAGCGAGAGCCGCCGCTGCGCCGGCGACTGACCGGCCAGCGCGATGGCCAGTGCGATGCCGACCGCCGTCGATAGCGTGCTGGCAGCCGCCGCGAGTGCGATCGAGCGGACGATTGCGTCGGTCACCAGCGGATCGCCGAACACGGCGCCGAACGCCTCGCCGCCGTCGTCGAACGCGGCGACGACCAGCGCCGCGAGCGGCAGCGCAAACGCGACCGCGAACAGGGCGGCGGCGGGCGCCGCACCGAAGCGGCGCAACGGGCCGGCATCGCGGATATCGAGCATGGTGGACATTGGGCGTCGCATCATCGGCGGCGGTGGCGGTCGTTGTGGACTGTCATGCCGCTCAGTGGCCGAGCGTCGCCTGCGACCAGAGCTGGTCGACCTGCGCCTTTTTTGCCGCCGCCTTCGCAACGTCGAGCGGACGCACCTGCGGCGCGTTCGGCATCTTCGCGGCGACCTCCGGCGCGAGCGTGACGCTGGGCACGGACGGCCGCACGTAGCCCTGTGCGAACAGCGCTTGCCCGGCGTCGCTCATCACGTAGTTCAGCCAGAGCTGTCCGGCAGCCGGATTCGGCGCGTTCTTCACGAGGCTCATCGCGTACGGCGCGGACACGCTGCCGTCCTGCGGAATCACGACCTCGACCGCGTCGCCCATGCCATCTTTGTACCTGGCCTTCAGGCCGTCATTCTCGTAGCCGATCAGGACGGGAATCTCCCCCTTCACGAACTTCGCGTAGGGCGTTGTGCCCTCGACGCGCAACACGTTGCCCGCCGTCTTCAGCTTGCCGAAGAAATCGGCACCCGGCTTCGGATCGTCGACGCTGCCGCCCATCGCGTAGGCCGCCGCGAACACGGCCACCTGGCCCTGTCCGGCCGAGCGCGGATCGAGGTAGACGACGGCATTGCGGTACTCGGGCTTGAGCAGATCGGACCAGCGTTGCGGCACCTCCTTCACGAGCTTCCGGTTGACGAGGAACGCGATGTTCAGCGAATGCACGGTGAACCAGCGGCCCTCCGGATCGCGGAACACCGGCGGCAGCTTGTCGAAGTTCACCGGCTTGAACGGCGCGACCACGTCCCTGGATTTCGCATCGAGCGCGGAAGCGGCGAAGTAATAGGCCGTGTCGGCCTGCGGACGGCGGCGCGACTTGTCGAGTGCGACGACCGTCGCGGCGGAACCGATGTCGTTGTAGGTGATCTCGACCAACGGATAGCGCTTGCGGAAATCGGCGAACAGTGATTTCCAGTTGGCCCACTCGGGGCCCGTATCGAACGAAACGACCAGGCCTTCGTCGGCGGCCTTCTTGTAGAGCGCTTCCTCGCCGGGATAGAGCGGCGCTGACTGCGCAGCATGGGCCGAGCACGCGAGCAGCGCGCCGAGTGCAAGCGCGACGGTCTGTATGCGTCTGATCAGGGTGGGTTTCACTAGCATCGTAGTAGTCCTGAATGTGTGGCGGATGTTTGCCGAAGCGAGCGAGCGCAGGGGGTTAGTCGAGTCGGGCGGAACCGGGTTTGGCCGGGCGCGCGTTCATTCGCGCGGCGCGGCGGGCAGCACGCGCAGATGGCGCGGCTCGATCGCGATGCTGTGCGTCGCCACGACCGGGCCTTCGCCGAGCAGCGGCGTGGCCGTGCCGCCTGTGCCGCTTGTACCATTCGTCCCGCTCGTGCCGCTCACAAGGAAGTCGTAGCGATGCGTCGAACCGAAGTAGCGAACGGTGCCGTGCGTGCCTCGGATCCGGTTTGCACAGCCGTCCTGCGGATCGGCTTGCACGTGCTCGGGGCGCAGCAGCAGGTCGACGGCGTCGCCCGGACGATGCTCGCCTGTCGCGGCGCAAAGCGTCGTGAAGCCGACGTCGATGCGGTCGGTGGCGACCACGCGTCCGCTCAGGACCGTCGAATGGCCGATGAAGCGCGCGACGCGCACCGAAGCCGGAGCCTCGTACAGCTCGCGCGGTGTGCCGACCTGCAGCACGCGTCCGCCGTCGACGATCGCGACGCGGTCGGCCATGCTCAACGCCTCGTCCTGATCGTGCGTGACGAACAGCGTGGTGGCGCCGCAAGCGCGCTGCAGCGTGCGAATTTCGTCGCGCAGTTGATGGCGGATACCGGCGTCGAGCGCCGCGAGCGGCTCGTCGAGCAGCAGGACGCGCGGCTCGATCACGAGCGCGCGGGCCAGTGCGACGCGCTGCTGCTGGCCGCCCGACAGGTGCGCCGGGCGCCGGTCGGCATGGCTCGCCAGGCCCACGCGGTCGAGCATCGCGAGCGCCTGGCGGCGCCGCTTGACGCTGTCCATGCCGCGCATCTTCAGGCCGTAGGCGACGTTGTCGGCCACGCTCAGGTGCGGAAACAGCGCGTACTGCTGAAAAACCACGCCGACGCCGCGCTGCCAGACCGGCTGGTCGACCACGTCCCGCCCGCCGATCACGATGCGGCCGGTGTGGCCCGTCAGCAATCCTGCCGTGAGGCGCAGCAGCGTGGATTTGCCCGAACCGCTCTGACCGATTACGGCCAGCAGTTCGCCGGGGGCGGCCTTGAGCGAAATGTCAGCGACGCCGTGCGATGTACCCGGATACGTGTAGCTGACGGTGTCGAATTCGAGACTCATGATGTCACTTCAGTCGTTGGACGGTGGTGATCGAGACGAGCGTCGCGACGACGGCGAGCACGAGCAGCACGACGCTCGCCGCGCAGGCGAAGCCCGAGGCGCCGTAGAACGCCTGCAGCAGCACGACGGGATAGTTGCGGTAGCGGAAGCTCGCGATCAGGTTCGAAATCTGGAACTCGCCAATCGACAGCGCGGCGACCATCACGAGGCCCGCGAACAGGCTGTGGCGCAGATTCGGCAGCGCGATGGTGAAGAACTGGCGCAGCGGCGTTGCGCCGAGCGTGGCCGCGCAGGCTTCGAGCCTCGCGAGATCGAGATGGCGCAGGTCGGCGAGAAGCGTCTGGAGCAGGTAGGGCAGCGTCAGCACCGCATGGGCGGCGATCATCAGCCACAGCGTGCCGAGCCACGGCAGTGCGTTGCCGCCGAACACGGCGATATAGCCGAAACCGAGCGTGAGCGCCGGCACGGCGATCGGCAGCAGCATGACGAGCCGCGCGGCGAGCCCGCGCCCGTCACGGGCACGGTGATGAAGCGCGTAGGCGAGCGGCACACCTAACACGGCGTTGAGTGCGCAGCAGGCCAGCGCGACAGTGAGGCTGACGCCGAACGCGCGGCGAAAGCTCGTATCGGTGGCGAGATCGGCGTACCAGTGCCCGGTGAAACCGGTTGGCAGCAGCGTGTTGATCCAGCTCTGGCCGGTCGAGCCGATCAGGAGCAGCGCGATCGGCAGCAGGAGGTAGAGCGCGAACAGGACGACGACCGCCCGCAACAGCGCGCGGCCCGGCGCTGGCGCGCGATAGCGGCGGCGAAAGGGAATATCGATGGCGCCGGCCGTGGAATGCATTGAAAATTCCCTGAACGAGCGGGTAAGACGGCGTGAAACCCGGATGACTCGGTCAACGGGTTTCGTGATGACGGGCGCCAGTGTGCTGTTGCGACATGGCGTCGTCATGAAAAAAACATACAAAGGGCGCATCGACCTTTGCGAATCAGGAATACTACGTAATGAAGCATGTGTATCCGAATCTGGCGGAACTGAGTGCATTTATCAGTTCCGCTAAATATTTGAATTTCTCGTATGCGGCGCGCGAGCTGGGACTCACGCCGAGCGCGGTCAGCCGCCAGATCGCCAGCCTGGAGGCGCGGTTCGGCGCGAAGCTCTTCGTGCGCGAGGGGCGCAACCTGTCGTTGACGCGCGCCGGGGAGGTCTATCAAGCGAGTGTGGCGGGGCCGTTCCGCGAGATCGGTAATGCCTCGCTCGCGCTCCTGAGCGTGCGCGAGGACAACGACCTGCTTACCCTTGCGAGCGTGCCGACCTTCACGAGCAAGTGGCTGGTGCCGCGATTGCCGTCATTCCTTGCGGCGGTGCCGAACGTCACGCTGAGTTTCCGGCGCCATCTCGCGCACGGCGATCTTTTCCCGGTTGGACTCGATGCGGCGATCCGCTACGGCGATGGCCTCTGGGAAGGCGTGCGCAGCGATTATCTGGCCGGACGCACCTTCGTGCCGGTCTGTTCACCCGGATTCGCGGCGCACCATGCACTGCGCACGCCGGACGACCTCGCGGCCGCGCCGCGGCTCGTGCATGAACAGGCCGCAGCCGTCTGGTTCGAATGGTCGCAGACCTATGACGTCACGCCCATGAACGCATTCCTGGGACCGCGATTCGAGCAGTATGCAGTGTTGATCCAGGCCGCGCAGGCCGGACTCGGCGTGGCGCTCATGCCGGAATTCCTCATAACTGCGCCGCTCGAGGCGGGCACGCTTGTCCAGCCTGTCAATGCGCCAGTCGATGTGGATAGCCACGCGCACTTCCTCTGCTACACGCCCGAGCGCTTCGATACGAGTACGGCGCTACGCCAGCTGCGTGCGTGGTTGCTTGAGGAGTGCCCGGTGTACGGTGGGGCTGTGGCGGACGCGAGTGTGCCCGCTGAAGGGGCGGTTTGTTAGGGCAGCGGTTGGCTCAGTGGTTAGACCACGTTGCC
Organism: Paraburkholderia denitrificans; assembly: GCF_042655705.1. Lineage (NCBI taxonomy): Bacteria > Pseudomonadati > Pseudomonadota > Betaproteobacteria > Burkholderiales > Burkholderiaceae > Paraburkholderia > Paraburkholderia denitrificans. Next base: position 105,966 of record NZ_JBHSMP010000037.1, read on the forward strand.
CCATATCTTGACGTGTCAGAGCGCGAGCAGCGTGAGGCCGTGGCCGATATTGATCCTGGTGAGTGATTGGCAATGCGTTGCGCCAGTGACGTGTCCTCGCTTTTTCATGTTCCTTACATAAGGTAAGAAACATTGGAGGTGTCATTATGACCGCAGCAACCATCACTTCGAAGGGCCAGGTCACAATCCCCTTGGATGTGCGAACCCACCTTGGCCTGGAGTCCGGCGACCGGATCGAATTCAGCTTCAACGAGGCGACGGGCCGGTATGAGGTTTATCCCGTCACGCGCTCGCTCGCATCGCTCAAGGGCATCGTAAAGAAGCCTGCGAAACCGGTGTCGATCGAGAACATGAACCACGCTATCGCCTAGCAAGGGGCGTCTGCACGTTGATCGGACTGGATACGAACGTTTCGGTCCGCTTCTTCGCCCAGGACGATGCCGTGCAGTCGAAGAAGGCGACCGCGCTAATGGAGTCCCTTTCGGCGGAGCATCCGGGGTACGTTTCGCAGATCGCACTGGTTGAGACCGTGTGGGTGCTCGGGCGTTGCTACGACATCGGGCGCGAACAGCTGAAAGACATCATCGACTCGATGATCGGCACGAAGGAACTGGTCGTTGAAGGTGTTGACACGGTGAGAAAGGCGCTTTGCGTTTTCGCGGCATCCACGAAGGCGGATTTCGCGGACTGCCCGATAGCGCGTTCGGGGTACGCAGCCGAGTGCGAGTACACGGCGACTTTCGACGTGAATGTGTCGAAGGCGGCAGGGATGCAGTTGATTAAATAAACGGGAAAATTGCAGAGGCTCCTGTGGCTGCGGGCGGCGGTCCAGTTCGGAGCAATGGAAGAAAATGAAACGGAAAGCGGGGAGGCAGGAAGGGTATCTGCGCAGCAAGTGTGCTTTTGCGGAGCAAAAGAAAAGGGCCTAGCCGAAGCTAAGCCCTTGAATCTTTTGGTAGGCCGTACGGGATTCGAACCTGTGACCAACGGATTAAAAGTCCGAGCGACATCTCATTCCCTCATGTGGATTGATATCCGTGTATGTGCTCTGAATCCTTTGTGGGTAAGGGTCTTGGCCGTATTCTACGGATTTTCTTGTTGACTCATGCAGACTGATTTCCCTAGTATTTGCCTACACGGTGCCTACACGGGAAATGAATGAGCAAACAGAACTTCACGGCAGCTCGGGTCGATAGCTTCGAGTGCGAGCCCGGCAAGCTACAAACAATCTACTGGGATGCGAAGACGCCGGGCTTCGGGCTGCGCGTGACCGCCGCAGGCGCGCGGGCGTACATCTTCGAGTCTCGCCTGTTCGGCAAGACAATCCGAATGACGATTGGCAATGCCCGGGCTTGGGATCTTGGGCGGGCGCGCACTGAAGCTGCCCGTCTGAAAACGGTGATCGACGACGGCAAGGATCCGCGCGAGGTGCGAGCGGAGCAGCAAGCCGCACATGAGGCCCGTCGTGCGGAAGCCCAACGGCAGGACGCGACATTTGGCGCAGTGTGGGACGAATACCTGGAGAGTCGCAAGCCGTTCTGGGGGGAGCGCCACTATCGCGATCACGTGCAGCATGCGGATGTAGGGGGCCAGCCAAAGAAACGCGGCAAGGGGGTAACGCAACCCGGTCCTTTGGCGGCAGTTCGCTCCCTGAAGCTGTCGGAGCTGACCAGCGAGCGGATTGCCAGTTGGCTTGCGGCCGAATCGCGGGAGCGGCCCACGATGTCGGCGCTTTCGTTTCGTTTGCTTCGAGGTTTCATCCGCTGGGTGGACGATACGCCAGCCTACAAGAATATTGTCCCAACGGAGGCTTATAAGGCCCGGGATGTTCGCGATGTTGTCCCACGCGTGAAGGCCAAGGAGGGTGACTCGTTGCAGCGCGAGCAATTGACGGTGTGGTTTCGCGAGGTTCGCCAGGTTGCCAACCCAGTTCACAGCGCCTATCTGCAAGGATTGTTGATCACCGGGGCGCGCCGGGAAGAGTGGGCGGGGCTGCGTTGGGACGACCTTGATTTCCGTTGGCGAAGTCTGGTTCTGGACGACAAGGTGGAGGGAACAGGAGGGCGGGTGATTCCACTAACCCCGTATCTCGCCACCTTGCTGACGAACCTGAAACGGCTGAACGAGACACCACCGGACCGGCGGCAGCTTGCACGCCTCAAGGAACGGGGTGAGGAGTGGTCGCCATCGGAATGGGTCTTCTCCAGCAAAACGTCGGAAGACGGCAAGATTGCAGAGCCGCGCATCGCGCACAACAAGGCGCTCGCGGCTGCCGAGCTTCCTCATGTCACGCTGCATGGACTGCGGCGCTCGTTCGGAACGTTATCGGAATGGATTGAAGTTCCGGTCGGCGTCGTCGCCCAGATCCAGGGGCATAAACCTTCAGCCATCGCTGAGAAGCACTATCGGCGTCGCCCCATCGACCTGCTGCGCGTGTGGCATGACAAGATCGAGGCTTGGATGCTGGAACAGGCAGGTATTCCGTTTGAGGGCGACGCGGCGTGATCAGCAAGTAACTGACCGATAGCCCCCGGAGCTGCGAGTCCGCCGAGGCCGTCGGCTAAAATGGTCGCCATTAACCAATCGAACGAAATAACGGGGCCATGGCGGATCATCAATCACCACAGGAGCGCATCGCTGCCGCAAGGCAGCTTTATGCTGTGCTGAAAACCTGTCTCGCCCGGGCGACCTGGACGCCGCTCGAAGGGGCGCTCATCATGTCGGGCATTCTCGCGTCTGAAGGGTGCGAGGAGATGCCGCAAGGTGGGACAGGACTTGACGGTCTACCGCTTCCCAACGCCGGTCATTCCCGTTTCCACTGCGCGCGCCGCATCATGCGCGGCTGGGACGAGCGGTGCTGTGACGACGAGGAAAACGGCGTAACCACGCCAGCGAAGATGACGCCGCACCAGTTCATCGACTGGTTCGAAGGCGAAGAGATCGACACGGATTGGCTGCCGCTCTTCATTGATATCATCGTCGGCAAGCCTACGCCGGGACAGGTCGACTTTATTCCGTTACAGATTGTTGAACACGCCGCACAGTCGATGGCGATCGTCGATTCGATGCGGGAGGTGTTAGCCGGGGCAACGCCAGTCGCCGTGCCCACACCTGCATCTGAAGTTCCGGCCAGTCTCCGGAAGTCGGCAGCGCGCGTACCGATGCCGATTCCCGAGAATCGGGACCTCCTCTCTACAGACGAGTTCGCAGCAGTGATGGCCGTTGATCCCCAATCCATTCGCAAGCGGTACTCCAGTGAGGGAAGCTACCACGGCGTTCGGCCGGTCAAGCTGGCGAACCGCCGGGTGCTCTGGCCGGTTGATGCGGTGAGGCAGTTGCGCAATGGCAGTATTGTCGGCAAGGAGTAGTACCCTGCAATGGTGCTGAAATTAAAGAAGGACGCGGCGTAGGCCGAATTAGCCAACGGCGGCTGGCCAAGTTTTGGGCACCCCCCGTTACCATTGTGCTTCCGCCATTCAAAGAGAAAGTAAGCATGCGCGACCTGACTGCGCAGAAACTGCACCCGTACAGCCTGAACGAACTGATGGTGCTGACCGTCCAGCATCTGTATGTCGCCTACACAGTGGCCGTGGAGGATATTCCCGGCGAGGTGTTCATTGAGAAGGTTTTGACGCCCCTGCCGAGACTGGACAGCGGGGAGACCGACCGGCCCCTGGAAATCTTGTTGCAATACGCAACGGATGAGGCAAAGGCGAAGGGCAACGACGCGATCGCCCGCGCGCGAGTTAGCCCCATTCTGCTGTCGGCAACCTATTACTTCCGCGCGGCGCACGCACGGGACAATAAACAGCCCGACGCGGCCTGGTCATACCTGGCAGAGGCGCGGTACTGGTGCGGGATCGCGATGGCGGGAAAAGGGCTCGAAACAGCTTTGCAGCAGGCCGCTGGCGGCTTGAAACGCGAGATGGCTGCCGCGGGCGCGAAAGGGCGCTCGGGGAAATATCAGCCTCTTCGTGATCTGGCTTTTGATTTCTCCCGGAACAATGCGCCGCCAAACGGCTGGCGCTCCAGAAATCATGCTGTGCAGTCGGTTAAATCCAGGGTGCAGGATCAGGCTAGAACTTTGGGCATTGAGCTAAGCGCAGAGAACATAGATAAGACGATTCATGGTTGGTTGTCGAGCATGCCAGATGCGACGCAACTTTTCCCCAAAGGCAAATAGCGCGTCTTGATTGATCGGGGCGCACAAAAAGTCCCCCATTTGCCGGCAAACCATCCCCTGTTTGCTGGTAGATCGCGTATTTTTACCGACTTGATTTTGTAATGATCGCTCCGCACTGGAATCCCCCAGTTTGAACGGAGTTGGACATGCAAGATCATCAATCACAAGAAGCTCAGCAGGAAAAGCCGGTCGCGCCGGTCAGTCAGCTGTTCGCGGTTTTGCTGCGTTGCGTAGACGTCCAGCAGCGTACGGGGTTGTCGCGCAGTTCGGTGTATGCCCGCATGAACCCCTCTGAGCCCGCGTATGACAGCAGCTTTCCTTTGCCCGTCAATGTCTCTGCCAAGGGTGGCTGCGTGAGCAACCGCTGGATCGCGCATGAGGTCGATGCGTGGATTGCCAACCGCCCTCGCGCCCGCGTAGTCGTCCGCAAGGAGGACGGCCGTGGCTGCTAAGAATCGTGACATCAGGAATCTCGCCGTACCGACCATGTTCAATGAGCAGGCAGCATTGGCTGCGCTGGCTCATGTGAAAAGCGCCGAGGACGTGAAGCGTGAACAGTTCCAGGTCTGCGTCAAGTTTGTCCAGATGGCTCGTGAGAAGGATCTTTCATGGGACAAGATCGCCGACGCAATTTTCGAGCATGGTGGCCCAAAGCTCACAGGTATCGAGGTCGGCAAGTTTTTTCAGGAAAATGGGCGCGCAGACCCTTCCGCGCGTGCGGCACGTAAGGCAACAAAACGCAAGCCGGACAGCGCATTGAAAGCAGCCTTGGCACCATTTTCCCCGCCGGCGCAGCCGAAACCGCAGGGGGCTCGTGCATGACCGATGACGACAAATCCGTTGCACTGCTGGCAGAACCAATTGCCTGGCACAGTGACAAACCCGCGTTTCCCGACTTTCACTCCGAAGACGAAACCTACCCTTGGGAAGCCTTGCCGCAGACCATCAGGGGCGCAGTTATCGAAATGTGTAAGAACGACAACCTGTCTGTGCCCATTGCGGCGCAGGCGGTGTTGTCTGCCGTTTCCCTGGCTTGCCAGGACCTGATCTTGATAGATCGCGGCATAGACGCTGGTTATAAATCGGTGTGTTCGCTTTTCTTTCTGGTCGTAGCTGATACGGGTTCGCGCAAGTCGCGGGCAGACCAACTGGTTGTCAAACCGATTGAGGAGTACGACGCTGCCAGGCGTGCCGCGTTCGAAGAAGACATGGTTGCCCATGAACTGGGCCAAGCCACGTTGCGACGGCAGATTCGTGAACTGGAGAAGGCTGCAGGGCAGTTGCTTCGCAAATTCATAACGCTACCCGTTGGCGGCGATGCCAATGCGGAGAAGCTTGCACAGAAGGCTGGTGAAATGGCGCGGACGGTGGAGCAAAAGCTTGCGGAACTCAACCGGCAATTCATTGAACTCCGTGCGCCCCGATTGCAACGGGTTTTGTACTCGAAAATCCCGATACCCCAGCTTGAGCAATGTATGGCGCAGGATTGGCCCGCTGCCGGTCTTTTTTCAGACGAAGCTGCAGGGATTCTCAATTCCAGAGGCGAATCCGACATGGCGAGTCTGGATCACTTGTGGGATGGTGCCCCGGTTGATGTGGTTGGCGGCACGAAACAGGAAAGCTTTTCCGTCCGCGATCCGAGATTGACCTTATCGCTGATGGTGCAGCCTGTCGCATTCGATCGCTTCCTGGAGCGGAAGGGGGAACTGGCGAAGGGCATCGGGTTAATGTCCAGATTGCTTTTGTCCAGACCGGAGACCGCGTATGGGAGCCGTCTGTTCGTCAGGCCGGAGGATCGCTCGACCGTATGGCTCGACCGCTGCAACAAGCGAGTTCAAGAGCTACTTTCTCACTCGCATACGAGTATCGAAGATCGGGCGGAAAACCGGAAGACATTGTACTTCGAGCCTGATGCCCAGCAATTCTGGGAGGGTAAATACAACGAGATTGAACGTGGAATGGCAACGAAGGGGAAATTTGAAAACGAGCGGGAATTTGCCAATCGTGTTGCTGAGCATGCCGCACGACTATCGGCGCTCTTTCACTTTTTTGAATGCGGCGATATGAGCAAGCCGGCCAGTACGGGCCTGGCAATTCCGAAGTCAACGGTTGAGGCAGCCTTCACGGTTGCGGAATGGTATCTCAATGAATTCAGGCGGGTGTTCAATCAGGAAACCAGGATGCGTGAGATGGCCGGATATGTGCTGACGAAGTTCAGGGACATGCTGGAGAGCGTCAATGGTGGCCCTCTGGGGGATCTACCTAACGACGTCAGAGCGGTTTGTGACGTGCCCGTGCAAGATCTACGCGCCAACTGTTCACGCTATGGATTGAAGAAGATCGAGAATTTCAGGCCCGTTCTGGATTGGTTGCGTGCCAGGGGAAATGTGCAAATTCGGGAGGCAGAATCCCGCACGACAAGTCGGGTGCCCAATCCGCCGAAGAGGAAGCCGGAGTCAGTCGAAATCAAGTACCGCGTGGCTGGAGATAGGTACGAGTTCTTTTTCGATCTCGATAACAAGTGGCTGCGGCCGAATCTCAGATAGTTGGGTTGGACAACAAATTTCCGAAACAAGCGCAATGAAAAGTCGCCTTTTTCGCCTTCCGGAGGCGGAAAGGGCGCTCTTTTTATGTGGCTTGCGCGTGATTTCTTTAAAAAGAGCCCTACGTGCCGTTCACAGTTCGACTGTCTAACGGGCATCAACATGAGCGCGGAACGGTTGGATGCCCGCCGGCGTTCCTCCTCGAAAGGTCAAGATTTACCTCAAAGCTTGCTCAGAAAATCCCTTTGTCGTTGCTGTCCGGAACAAATCTTTTCAGTGGGGAGGTTGGTGTACGAGGTAATACCCGGCGGCAAGGCATGGCGCAAATTTTCCTGCTTTATCGTTCTTGAAATGTTGCATATTCGGAGGAAGAAATAATTTTCAAAAAGGCAATAATTCCTCGATGTTCAATCGCTCAATTGTCGGTCTTTCGTTCACATGTGGATTGGTGTAAATTGCAGCCCCTATGTAATAGGTTTTAGAGAATAATGTTTCTTAGATAACTTTCATAGAGACAGGCTTGTGAAATAGATCATGGGGAAGTAGGCTTATGTGTTGAATTTGAAAGAATGGTTTTGTGATGTCAACATTCCAATATCCCATGTTAGTAAATTTTCAATAAATAAAATATTTGTTAAATCGACATGCCATAATGGCATGTCGATGATTGACATTCTGTAAATATTTTTCTACCACATGACTTGATCCGTTGGCGTAACAATCAACGAGGTCAGCCATGTTCGATAGCACGAAAAAATACTGGTTCGATAAGAACGATGATCCATGTACCCAGAAACGCAAGAAGCAACGCTTCATCAGAAACCGGATAACGGGTCTTGACTTTGAAGATGAAATGTTTGATGAACGCAAGAGCTATCAGATACTTTTCCCTACCCTGAACGTCAATGAACGATACCGTGATGATGTCGGCTTCAGAACGATGCGGAAGTTCCGCGATACGCTATTTCGGCGCATCAAGGATGCTCACGCTTATGAACGCAAACGTAGGCGTATGGGCAGACCACTCAAAGAGCATGAGCGCACTATCCTGCATGACATACACGGATTGATTTGGCGACAGGAGAGTGGCGAGCGAGGTGGCGAACATCTCCATCTAGTCGTATGGGTATCGGTCAGTCGGCGAGATCACATGACTGCATGCGAAGAACTGGGCCTGGCGTGGCAGCATATTACGCATTGGGGCGACTTTCACAACGGGAACCGATATGCCCATTCGTACAGAAATAAGTACGGCGTAGCCATCGGCTATGTCCACCGCGATGACGAAGAAAAGCGTGAAGCGCTCCGCAAGGTCATCGGCCTGTACATGGCCAAGGTCACGCAGGTCCCCGCCGATAGTGACGAGGACGACAAGCTGTTCGGCACGCGCTTCTTTGAACGGTAGTCGTATTGCAGACTACTCTGAGCTTATCGGTCATGACCACTACCCCGTGAAATGCCGCTCAAGCTTTTCGACAAACTGCCGATAATTCGATCAGAGCCTTGATCATGTCGCGATGACATAGCGATGCCTACAAGGTCTAAGCAGATGCACTGCGTCAAGCGAGTTGCGGTAAATAAGCGAGAATTAACGCACAGACCGATGGAATAGGGGATGGCTTCCAGCAACAGAATTAATCACGCCCTGCACGATCCGAATTGGAGCTATGACACGGCAAATCGCGTGCGGCCTACCGATTGTCTTGCTATTCACGGTCCGGCATGCGGTTATCTGCGGCAATGGCCTCCATGGTTGCGGCGACGCTCGCGAGTGAATCTTTGTGGTGGCGCTTCAAGTGCCCGTGGATGTTTTCGTTGCGCAGGAGCCGGCTCATAAAACCCTTGGCGACCACCAGGGAGAGCATCGTGTCTCCGACCGTGTCCTCCACGGTCTGGCAGTCCTGGCGCAAGCGCTCCATTTCCGCCTCCATCCGGGCGAGCTCTTCCGGCGAAACGTTCACTTTCTTTGTCGGCTTCGCCTTGTCCGACAACGCGTCCGGGCGGCTCGTGACATAAATCATTTCGGCGTAAGTCGAGCTGAACCTGTTCGCCGTGGTCATCATTTCGGCAGCCTCGATCTGCCGGAAGGGCCTCATTTTTCTCAAAGTAGAAAAGACCGCCGGCGCCACCTGCCGGTCTTTCAGCAAAGCGGCTGCTTCCGGCGCCACGCCGTCAAGCAAATGGGCGCGTTCGCGAATGCGCCTCACGTCCATTTGCAGGACCTCCGCGATCCGCTGCTCGGACGCGCCCTTGGCGAGCGTCGCGCGGATCATTCGATGCTCCTGCACGGCCGTCGTCCGGGTTATCTGCCGGTTGAAGGTGAACCCCTCGTCATCCGTTGAAATCATGCATGGCGCCGTTTCTCGCCCCAACTGCTTCAAGGCTTCGAGCCTTAGGCGGCCGTCAAGGAGATCGTATTCGCCGGCCCGCTGATTCGACCGATAGACGGCGAGCGGCTCGATGATTCCCAGCTCCGCGACGGAACTGTGAACGCCGGTCGAAATCCGACACTAAACGACGGCGTTTTTGTAACAAGGCACGGAAATTGACGAGTCAAGGGCGGGCATAGCCCGGCGCAGCGAATCCTTGACGCGGTGCGGGTTTGTCACACTCGGGCATGGTTGGAAGCGCGACATCCTCGGGCTTCCAACCATGGCAAACAACGTTTTTGACGTCGTCGTTTTGTGTCGCTTTTGGACCGTCGTCAACAGGAACTGAGTATCGTGCGGAATTTGGGCGTGGACAAAACAGTCGGCGCAAGCGGCGCGCCGGGTTTGATCGCGCCGAGCGGCACTTCGATGATTTCCGGCTCGAAGCCGTGCTTCACGTTTGTCATGGCATAAGCTCCGGGGGGATTCGGCTCGCCAACGCCTCGGGAATGTCCAATATGTTCTCGGCCCTCATCAAAGTCCGAAAGTGGTCGTCTGCCAAGAATTTTCTAAGAGCGGAAGTCATGATGAGCAGCCGCTCTTCTTGGATTCTTGCGTTCTTCACGACCATCTGCCGGCGACGCACTTCGGTTTGGTAGGTCTTCAACAGTTTTTGCGGAGTCGGCTTGTCCTTCGGTTGCGGCTTCTTGGAATGGAACGCTTTGCCGACCGCGTCGCGCTTGCTGATAATCTTTCGGACGCGCATGAGCTGCTCACCCTTTAAAGTGCCCTGTTCGTAGGCCGAGACCATTGCGGCTTGCACCTCCTCGCTGGGCGAGCGCGCGATGTCCATCGCCAGCCACATCGGCACCACTTTCTTTTCGACCGCGCGGAGCAATCGCTGCTCCCCGTTATCGAGCAAATGCAGAATCCCGTTGATATAGCTCGGATCCAGATTGGTCTTGCGCGAAATCTGCTCCGTGCTGTATCCCTTGGCTCTCAGGACTTGGAGGCCGCTCAGAAGCTCCTCGGTCGTGTGCCGCCGCCTCGCCAAGTTTTCCGCAAGCGTGATGAGGAAACGCTCGATCTGGTCGGCTTCGACCACGCAGCATGGAATCATCTGCTCGCCTAAGGCCTTCAACGCTTCCAGGCGCCCTTGTCCGCACAACACCTCATGCCAGTCGCCAGATTCGTCGCGGCCGCCGTAGGCAACCGTTATAGGCCGTTTCAAGCCAATGGTGGCGATGTTCTCCACCAACTGCGCGAACAGGTGCGGGTTGCGCGTTCGCGGGTTAAGGACACGCAACTGCGTCGCAGGTATGAGGGAAATCGTCTCGCTGCGCGTCAGCGTCGCAGCCAGCCTGTCAATTCGATCATTCATACGAGACTCCCTTCAAAGGAACCCTGCGCGCGAGATGGGCCAGCATCGAAAGGTCTTCGAAGCGGTAGGCTTCGAATCCGTAATCGTTGTGGTCGCCGAGCCTGACGAAGTCTGACCGAACGTCGATTGCCGGCAGCAAGAAGAAATCGCGAATGGAGAGCGCGTCAAACTCCATCCGAACAGCGACGGTTATGTCCGGCCGCAATGCGTTGTCGAAACGGATGATCCAGCGGTTTGTCCCCGCGGCTGTTGGGCGGCACCTGGACAGCGCGAGCGAGACGCGAAATTCCTCGTTCACCCACAAAAGCCCCGTCCCCTCGTCGCGCTCCACGCGGGCGCCGGCTTCCGACATCGCTTGCACCGCTTGGCCGACCACCTCGGGATGCAGATCGCGAAGCCTACGGTTGATTTCAACATAGCGGTAGTCTCTGTCCGGGGCGTAGCCGATCAGGTCGTACGTGCGCAACAGGCTCCCAAAACGGCTCGCGTATGCGCTGCTTGACGGGCAAGCCGGCGCCTCGTCGATCACAATCCCAGACAAGTAGCCGTTGCGCAAAAGCAGCTTTCGCAACGCGTCGAGCATCTGGTCGTCGCTCAGGCGATAGGAGCGCGCTAGGATCATTTGACGGGCTGCCTCGAACATCAGCCTGTCGACAATCGGCGCGAAAACGCGCTCTGCTCGGACCCAAGAAGCGGGCGGATTTCTGACTCGCTCTTGTTTGAGCTTGAACGACGTGCGGTTCCAAACGTTGTCTCCGACATACTTTTCGTTGATCAAAATCTGGTGCACCGTGCCGCGCGTCCAAGGCGACCCACGGTCGGTCCGCAGGCCGTCTTCATTGAGCGCCGCCGCGATTTCGGACTCGGTCCGCCCCTCTTCGACGAACTGCCGGTAGATCCCTTGGACGGCCGTGACCTCTTCCGGAGGTCCAGGCGCGAGGATGACGCGATCGGTCTGGATAGACTTGTGCTGTCTGCGGCGCAACTCGCCTTTGACGGCTCCCGCTTGGTCGACCAGGACGCGGCGCAAGCCATAGCCGGCCGGCCCTCCTTGGCGGTAGCCACAGCGAATCAGCCGGCTCTGCCCCGCATGGACCTTCACCCCCAACTCGCGGCTGTATTCGCCAGCCATGCTTCGCTTGAGGCTTTTGATGAGGCTGGAGACTGGACTGCCGTCGTTTTCGAACTGCTCCGCGCAGTAGAGCACGCGAACGCCGGCATGCTTGCACCTGACTTCATAGCTGGCGCTTTCGTCGGGGTCTTGGAACCGGCCCCAGCGGCTTACGTCGTAGACCAACACGACCGAAAAATCAGCGGTTCCGGATTCGACATCCCGAAGCAACGATTGCAACGCCTCGCGTCCTTCGAGCCGAAGCCCGCTCTTTCCCTCGTCCGCGTAGGTGCGCACAATCTCATAGTTGCGCGACTCCGCGAAGGCCGCGATCACGTCCCGCTGATTTTCGGTCGAATATTGCTGATGCTCCGTCGACATTCGCACGTATGCGGCGGCTCGCGACCGCGCGTCATTTGATTGCGAACCGTCTTTGAGTTTGGACCGGCTCATCCCGCCTCCCTTGGATCGCCGATTGACGGGCCGCGCAAAAACCCGCGCGACGCGTTTTATTCGTGCTTCCAGGAAATATAGTTTTGGAGGTTGGAAAAATGTTGCCCAAAACAAGCAAGAAGTTGCGCGATCAACAACACGAGAAAATAGGCGCTGAATATCCGCTCGCCATTGCCATGGCGCTGAAAAAGGACTTCGGCGATTCGCGGCGGATGATAAAGACGTTGGAGAGGTGGACTGGCGCGAGCGGACGAACGGTGCAAAACTGGCTTTCGGCGGTTCGCGGCCCCAGCGGACCGCACTTGTTGGCCCTAGGAGACTGTCGGATTTTCGGGATAGGCGGTCATCCGGCGGACGGAGCCGGGCGTTAATGAAT
>NZ_JBHSMP010000038.1:0-274692 GCF_042655705.1 Paraburkholderia denitrificans
CAGGCTCCTTATGCTGTATCCGAAACCCCGGTCTCTCCCTGAGCGCCGGGGTTTTGGCGTTTACGTCCCGCCTGGGGCAGACGAGGCTGCGCGGCAGCGCTCAAGGCGAACAGTTAAAACCGCAGCGCACATGAAAAAGCCGTCCCGGAGGACGGCTTTTTCATATTCAAGCTTCAGACCGCTGCAAGAATCAGTGTGCAGTTTCCTTGACGACCGCCGGCGCAGCATTCAGCCTCGACAAATCCAGCGCTTCTCCGGTAAACCGTTACTGCGTTAATTCCTCGAGCAGCGCCATGTCGCGGGCGATGACCTCCGGCAGATGCGCGCGCAGGAATTCGACCCACGTCTTCGTTTTGGCATCGACGAATTTACGCGACGGATAGAGCGCGTAGACGTTCGCTTTCTGCAATTTATGTTGCGGAAGCACGCGCACGAGTGACCCGTTGCGCAGCCCTTCGATAGCCGCATACACCGGCAAAATGCCGATACCCATGTCTTCGCGAATCGCCACTGCAAGCGATTCCGCAATGTTCACCTGCACCGGGCCGTCGACCTGCATCTCGACATTTCCATCTGCTCCCTCGAGTGTCCATTCGCGCGCCGGAAACGCCGGAGTTTTCAGAATCAGGCAGTCATGATGCACGAGATCCGCAGGCGTGCTCGGCGATCCATGCGTATGCACATAACCGGGTGACGCGCAAAGAATGCTGTAAGTTGTCCCCAGATGATGCGACACCAGATCCGAGTTGGGCAGCGATGAAGCCGCAACGACAGACACGTCGCTACTGCCCTCGAACAGATCGGGCATGCGCTGCGATAGCGTGAGTTCGACAGTCACTTCGGGATGCAGCGCGCGATAGCGCGAAATCGCGGGCAGTACGTATTGCTGTCCGATGCTTGCGAAGCTGTGCATGCGCAGCGTGCCAGCGGGCCGTTCGCGTGCGCAACTCGCTTCTTCTTCGGCGCTGTCGACATCGGAGAGGATATGCAGGCAACGTTCGAGATACCGTTCACCGGCGGGTGTCAGCGCGAGCCGACGCGTCGAACGATTAAGCAGACGGGTGCGCAAATGCGCCTCCAGTTCCGACACGGCGCGCGACATGGCGCCAGTCGTGGAGTCGAGCGACTGAGCCGCCGCGGTGAAGCTACCAGCTTCGACGACGCGGACGAATACCCGCATGTTTTGTAGCGTATCCATCAGACCTTCTTGTTTGGAACAGAAACGATATTGTCGCGCTGCGCGCGACACAGCATTGTTGAGTGATCTGGAACGGACGTTCTTCATCCGTCACGTTAATGCGCCCGAATGTCGCGCCTACAATCGGCGCCTCGGTCCCTGCATTCGCAGGCGACGTCCTTAATGACAGCTCAAGCGAAGTGCAATTCCCATGACCCGCCCGCATGCGATTCATCGCACGATCGATACGCGTCGGCGTGGCCACGCGATCTGGCGTGCCGCAAGGCGCGCACTGCGCGACTGGAATTCCATCGAAGGGGCGGTCTGGCTGCATCTGCTGAAGACGGTCACGGCGGTCCTGCTCGCGATGGGCATTGCGATGTTGCTCGACTTGCCGCAACCGCGCATTGCAATGACCACGGTGTTCGTGTTGATGCAGCCGCTCTCGGGCATGGTGTTCGCGAAGAGCGTGTACCGGATCGTCGGGACCGTCGTCGGAATGATCGCGGCAGTCGTGCTCGGGTCCGTGTTTGTGCAGCAACCGGAGCTTTACATCGTCGGCATGACGCTTTGGGTGGCCGCCTGTACGGCTGCGGCCATGAGGAATCGACATTTTCGTTGGTACGGTTTTGTGCTCGCGGGCTACACGGCGGCGCTGATCGGCATTCCGGTTGTCATGCAGCCCAACGGGCTTTTTCTTGCCGCACTCGGACGTGGCGCAGAAGTAGCAGTCGGCATCCTTTGTTCGGGGATGGTCAGCGCTGTGATCGTGCCCCGGCAGACCGGCTCGCTGCTTGAGCGAACGTTGCGTACACGGCTTCGCAATTTTACTGCGTTTGCTTCAAGCGTGCTGACGGGCGCGCTGGAGCGCAGCGCATTCGAAGGCCGCTTTGCAGGCCTCGTCGACGATGTCGTCGGCTTAGAGGCAACGCGTGCGTTCTCGTTTTTCGAAGACCCGGTGATGCGCTCGCGCAGTCAACTGCTCGCGCGGCTCAACAGCGAATTCATGGATGCGTGCGCACGTCTGCACGCGCTGCGCCAGCTGCTCAAGCGGGTGCAGCGCAGCGAAATCGTGACCGCGCCACTCGTGCCGTATTTTCACGAGCTTGCAGCGCTGCTCGCACAGACCCAGCGTCATGGCGAGAGCGATCGCGCCTGGGCACTGCGCCTCGCCGATACGCTGGAAGCCTGGCAGAGCACGTTGCCGCGCCATGTTCGCGAAGCGCGGCAAGCACTCAAAACGGTGTCGCCGGAAGCGTTGCAGGACTTCGATACTTCGTCAGAGCTGATGTATCGCTTCACGACCGAGATCGTTCGTTACAGCCGTACTTATGCATCGGCCATGCAGCCCGGGCTCGCGCAGGAGACGCGCGCGACGCGCTATGTGCCGCGCACGAGCTGGTATGTCGTGGGCTTCACGTTCCTGCGCACGGCAGTCGTGGTGGCGGCGTGCGGCTGGTTCTGGGTGCAGACCGACTGGCCCAGCGGGGGCATGGCGATGATCGCTGCGGCGCTCACTTGCGCACTCACGTCGTCGGCATCGAATGCCACGCGCATGGCCGTGCAGATGGCGGCAGGCGCCGCCTGTGCCGCAATCGTCGGTTATTTCTTCATCTGTTACGTGTATCCCAACGTCGACGGCTTCCCGCTGCTTTGCGCAACGCTCGCACCCGTGCTCGCGCTCGGGGCATTCCTGACGACGCGGCCGCGTATCGCGGGCTATGGCGTGGGCTTTTCCGTTTTCTTCTGCCTGCTCGCAGGACCGGACAACGTAATCGCGTACACGCCCGATCTGCTGATCAACAACGGCATGGCGATCGTCGCGGCGATGCTGCTCGCGGCGCTCGCGTTCGCGATCGTGTTCCCGCCGCGGATGAAATGGCTGATCGCGCGCATGTGTGGCGAACTGCGCGGTCAGGTCGTGATCGCGTGCAGCAGCGAATTGCCTGGACTCGGCGAGCGATTTCAGTCGGGCACGCATGATCTGATGCACCAGCTTCGTCTCGTGTTGAGCGGGCGGCAACGTGAGCATCGGCGTGCATTGCGCTGGATGCTGGTCACGCTCGAAGTCGGGCACGCGATGGTCGATCTGCGTCGCGAGGCTCACGCGGCGAGCTGGCTGTCCGATCTCGACGCCCGATGGGGACAGTCCCTCGCGCGCGTGCAAACGGCTATTGCGCGGCTGTTCGACGATCCAGGTCCGCAGATGGTTGCGCGTGCACTCAAATCGGTTCGTACCGCGACGTGGGTCGCCCAGGAGGCGCTCGGCGCGGTTGCTCATACACGGGATCGCCGCCACGATGCGCAGCGGCTCCTGAGCCATCTCCATTTCATCCGCAGTGCTTTGCTCGATCGCGATGGTCCGCTCGGCACGCTCGCGCGGCATCGCGTGCGCACGAGAAACGCCGCCGTTAATAACTGGCTAAAAGGCTAATTTAAGGGCTTACTTTCGATCTTTTCATTTACAGGAAAGATGCGTTTCTCCCAGGATTCTTAATCAAATCAGTTGTGCGTCATATAGTCACGCAACTGCAACGCAATAGCTTTTCGTCATGGAGGATAAAATGAATATCCTGAAGTTTGCTGTTGTTGCCTGTTCCCTGTTCGCTTCCGCTGCCTATGCGCAGAACGAGGCACCGGCATCAGGCCTCCCTCAGCAGGTCGCGCAGACCGCAGCCCAACAGGCTGTGGCCGCACCCGCCCATCACGATGTCGCGAAGCCGGCACAGAACGATGAATGTGTCGGCCCCGCAGGCTTCTGTATCGCCTATTTCGGTAGTTGATATTGACGACACGCCGTCCGTAAGGGTTGGCGTGCCCGTTATGCTGCCGCGACTCGTCAGCCCGGGTCTCGCGGCACGGTGAATTTTTGTGCGCCGCTTCGAGTGCCGTCCGGGCGAGACCAGAAATATTGGCGAACCAAGTAATTGGAGTGGAGACATAGAGGATGTACGAAGACCGTATTCGATGTGCCGCATTGCGCGGGAAAATCACCTCGGCCGCTGAAGCGGCACAGCTTGTACGTAATGGCATGCGTGTTGGCGCGAGCGGTTTCACCCGCGCGGGCGACACGAAGGCTGTACCGATCGAGCTGGCGCGCCGGGCGCGCGAAGAAAAGGAACCCCTGCGCATTACGCTGATGACGGGCGCATCGCTCGGTCACGACGTCGACCGCATGTTGACCGAAGCCGGCGTGCTCGAACGCCGTCTGCCGTTCCAGGTCGACTCGACGCTGCGTAAGGCCATCAATCGCGGCGACGTGATGTTCGTCGACCAGCATCTTTCGGAAACGGTCGAGATGCTGCGCGCCAATCTGCTCGGCAAGCTGGACCTCGCAATCATCGAGGCCGTTGCGATTACGGAAGATGGCGGTATTGTTCCCACCACGTCGGTCGGCAATTCGGCAAGCTTCGCAATCCTTGCGGAAAAGGTGATCGTCGAAATCAACCTCGCCCAGCCGCTCGCGCTCGAAGGTCTTCACGATGTCTGGATTCCGGGCCGCCGTCCACATCGCGACCCGCTGCCGATCGTGCGTCCGCAAGACCGCGTCGGCACACCCGCGATCGACATTCCGCCCGAAAAGATCGCGGCCATCGTCATCACGAATCAGCCGGACAGCCCGTCGACCGTGCTGCCCGCCGACGACGAGACGGCGCGCATCGCCGGTCACCTCATCGATTTCCTTCAGCACGAAGTGAAGCACGGCCGCATGAATGCGCAACTGCCGCCGCTGCAGGCGGGCATCGGCACGATCGCGAACGCGGTGTTGTCGGGCTTCGTGGATTCGCCGTTCGAAGCGCTCACGATGTATTCGGAAGTGCTGCAGGACTCCACGTTCGACCTCATCGACTCGGGCAAGATGGTGTTCGCATCAGGCGCGTCGATGACGCTCTCCGCACGGCGTCAGGAACAGGTACTGGCCGAACTCGACCGCTATCGCGACAAGCTCGTGCTGCGTCCGCAGGAAGTCAGCAACCATCCGGAAGTGATCCGCCGTCTCGGCCTGATCGCGCTGAACACCGCGCTCGAATGCGATATTTTCGGCAACGTGAATTCGACGCACGTGGGCGGCACGCACATGATGAACGGCATCGGCGGCTCGGGCGATTTCGCGCGCAACGCATCGTGCGCGATCTTCGCGACGAAGGCCATCGCCAAGGACGGCCGCATTTCGAGCATCGTGCCGATGGTGCCGCACGTCGACCACAACGAGCACGACGTGGACGTGATCGTGACGGAGCAGGGTCTCGCCGACCTGCGCGGTCTCGCACCGCGCGAGCGCGCCACGCTCATCATCGAGCGCTGCGTGCATCCGCTCTATCGCGACTTGCTGCGCGACTACTATCGCGACGCGCTCAAGCACGGTGGTCAGACGCCGCACGATCTCACGAAGGCATTCGAGATGCATGTGCGCTACAACCAGACCGGTTCGATGCTGCCCGAGAGTTCTGATCTCCTCGTGGCCAACGCATAACACCGCAATTAACGCAACGTAAGCGAACAGGAAAAAACGGGCGTGCCGGCAACGGCACGCCCGTTTTGCTTTTGCGCGGCGCGCCTGCTAGGCGCGACGGAATAGCCGGATGACAAAGAGCAGAATCACTGCGCCCACGATGGCCGTGATGATCGAGCTGATGAATCCGCCGCCGAGCGAGATTCCGAGGATCCCTGCAAGCCAGCCGCCGATGAACGCACCGACAATCCCAACAATGATATCGACGATCAATCCAAAGCCGCCGCCCTTGACGAGCACACCGGCGAGCCAGCCTGCGATTGCGCCGATGATGAGCCAGGCGATGATGCCGTGTTGCATGTTGAGCACCCCCTTTGTTGGCGTGAAAGGTTCACGGTGAGTTCAGCTTAGCCTACGCACGAGGGACAGGCCAGGTGATGTGGCCGGAATCGACGCTTTTTAAATAGCCGATCCCCTCGCTCAACGATGCATGACAGTTCGGATGTCTGGAAATCAGATCAGACAAAAGCGCGGAATCGCACGCGTCATTCCGGTGCGACTTCGGTTTCCGCGGCGACCCAGCTTACGCTCGTCACGCCTTTTTCCATGCTGAGCCGGCTCGCAATGGCTTCGAGCTTCGCCTGATATTTCGGATGCAGCCGCAACGTTGCCGTCACACGCAGCCGCACAGGCTCGCCGGGCAAATCTTCGCTGGTCAGGCTTTGAAACGAGAGCGGCGTCGAATACATCGAATTGGAAAGCACGGTGCGGATATGGATTTCGTCCTCTTCGCGGCACACCACCGTGAGCACATATTCGCGCACGAGGTCGGCAGCCGAGACCGGGGTCGCGTTGATCGCGCGGCTCACCTCGCGCAGCACCGTATTGATGAGCAGTACGATGACCGTGCCCGCGAGCGCCGGGCCGTAGTGACCCGCGCCGCACAACACGCCGATCGCCGCGGCGCACCATAGCGTTGCCGCCGTGTTGATCCCCTGGATCGACCCCTTCTCGCGCATGATCACGCCGCCGCCCAGGAAGCCAACCCCCGAAACGACGTAGGCCGCGATCTGCGTGATGCCGGATGTGCCGTTGCCGGTCAGCACGCCGAGCGTCACGAAGAGACACGCGCCGCTCGCCACGAGCGTGACCGTGCGCAGGCCCGCCGTGCGCTGGCGAATCTGGCGTTCGAGGCCGATGGCGACGCCGCAGGCGAACGCCGCAAAAAGGCGTAGGGCGAGTTCGAAGGTCATCTTCCTGTCACGAAAGCGGTGGGCCGGATGCAGCACGCGTTGCACACCCATGGCGTGCAACGCGCGCTGCGGCCAAGGGGGCGCCGAGGATCATACGCGGTGTGGCCAGGCTCGCCAAGCTGTCGGCACGGTCATTTGGAAGTCAGCATCTGGCCACCGCCTTTCCCGCATACTGGAGTCGCTCCTGTTCTGACGGACGAGGCCGGTTTGAACGGAGGGAAGTCACGGATGGATACGCTGCACAACGGCAAACGCATACTTGCCGATGTCGAACAAGCCGAGGCCGAAGCCACCGCTGCGCATGCTAATCCTGCGGGCAAACGGCGCGTCTACGGCGGCACGAGTTTCGGGCAGGTGCCGGCCGCTCTCGCCGAGCAAGAGGCTGCGCTGAGCGCGTGTGACGATGCAAGCGCTCAAGCAGGCGCTCAACGCCGGGAGCAATCTTCACGCGCGCGCGACGCGCGGAAAACGGAGCGGCTGCGGCTCGTGAACTGAGCCATGACGTTGTGGTTGCAACGGTATCCCGCGCGCGACACACCCGGAAAATCGCCCGCATGGACCGATTTCCATGCGCGGCGGCGTTGCAGTGATTTGCCCGCGAATCAAGCACATTTCAGCGCTTATCGGCGCATATCGACAGGAACACTCCCAGCCTGTCAATTTCGCCATATTGCCGCCAGCAAAGCGCCACCGCTATTGCCTATCATGCGGCACCGCCTGGAATGCATCCTGGATCACCGCTCCTTACGAGGAGTCCATCAAGCCCGCCTGAAGCATTCACATGTGGATTGTCAATCTCGCACTAAAGCGGCCATACACGTTCATCGTGATGGCCATCATGATCGTGCTGGCCACGCCGTTCGCCCTGATGTCGATGGCGACCGACGTGCTGCCGAATATCAATATCCCGGTTATCAGTATCATCTGGTCGTATACCGGCATGTCCGCGAAGGACATGGCGAACCGCGTCACCTCCGTCAACGAGCGCGGCCTCACGACCACGGTCAGTAACATCGGGCACATCGAATCGCAGTCGCTGCCCGGCATCGCCGTTATCAAGCTGTTCCTGCAGCCCGGCGCGAATCTCCAGACCGCGCTCGCACAAACGGTCGCCTCCGAGCAGACGCAGGTCAAGCAGATGCCGCCGGGCGCCACGCCGCCGCTCGTCATCAGCTACTCGGCGTCGAGCATTCCCGTGATTCAGCTCGGGCTGTCCAGCAAGACCATGAGCGAGCAGGCGCTGGCCGACATCGCGATGAACTTCCTGCGCCCGCAACTGATTACGATCCCGGGCGCACAGGTGCCGTATCCGTACGGCGGCAAGACGCGCGTGATTTCAGTCGACATCGATACGCGCGCGCTGATTGCGAAGGGCCTCACGCCCGCCGATATCGTCAATGCGGTCAATACGCAGAACCTGATCCTGCCGACCGGCACCGCGAAGATGGGGGTGAGCGAATATCGCGTCGATACCAACGCGTCGCCGGAAACGATCGCGGATCTGAACCACATTCCGGTGCAGACGGTCAACGGCGCAACGACGTATCTCGGCGATGTCGCGCACGTGCGCGACGGCTTCACACCGCAGACCAACGTCGTGCGTCAGGACGGCACGCGCGGCGTGCTGATCTCGATCCTCAAGAGCGGTGATGCGTCCACGCTGCAAGTGGTGAACAACCTGAAGGCGCTGCTGCCGAAGGTGCGCAATACGCTGCCCGCCGATCTCGTCGTCAAGCCGCTCTTCGATCAGTCGATCTTCGTGGCCGCCGCGGTGCAGGGCGTCGTGCGCGAGGCGCTGATCGCCGCGGTGCTCACCGCCGCGATGATCCTGCTGTTCCTCGGCAACTGGCGCAGCACGCTCATCATTGCGGTGTCGATTCCGCTGTCGATTCTCTCGTCGCTGCTCGCGCTCTACGCGCTCGGCGAGACGATCAACATCATGACGCTCGGCGGGCTCGCGCTCGCGGTCGGCATTCTCGTTGACGACGCAACCGTGACGATCGAGAACATAGAACGCCACTTCCATCTGGGCGCAGGCCTGCACGAGGGCATTCTCGAAGGCGCGGGCGAAATCGCGGTGCCCGCACTCGTTTCGACGATGTGCATCTGCATCGTGTTCGTGCCGATGTTCTTCCTCACGGGCGTTGCACGCTTCCTGTTCGTGCCGCTCGCGGAAGCGGTGGTGTTCGCGATGATCGCGTCGTACATCCTCTCGCGCACGCTCGTGCCGACGCTCGCGATGCTGCTCTTCACGCATGGCGGCCCCGCTGGTGGCCACGACGGCGGCCACGCGCAGCACGGCGCGCCGCGCTCACTTTTCGCGCACATCCACCACCGGTTCAATCAGGGGTTCGAGCGCGTGCGCGCGAACTACATCGCGCTGCTGAGCTTGCTGCTCGCGCGGCGTCGCGTGTTCGGCAGTGCGTTCCTCGGCTTCTGCCTGCTCTCGCTCGTGCTCGTGTTTTTCATAGGCCGCGACTTCTTCCCGTCCGTCGACGCGGGCAACATTCGTCTGCATATGCGCGCGCCGACCGGTTATCGCATTGAAGAAACCGCGCGTCTCGCGGACGAAGTCGAGCGGACCATCCGCGAGGTCACGCCGCCGGATCAGCTAGAAACGATCGTCGACAATCTCGGCTTGCCGTATAGCGGCATCAACCTTTCGTACAGCAACGCGGGGACGATGGGCACGCTTGACGGCGAAATCCAGATCGCGCTAAAGGTCGATCACAAACCATCGAGCGTCTACGTCGACAAGCTGCGTGCGTTGCTGCCGCAACGTTTTCCGGGCGTCGAGTTCTTCTTTCAACCCGCGGACATCGTCACGCAGATCCTGAACTTCGGGCAGCCCGCCGCCATCGACGTGCAGGTGGTGGGCGCCGATCTCGGGCAGGACATGGCGCTCGCGAGCCGGTTGCTCAAAGCGGTGCGCCAGATGCCGGGCGCCGTCGACGCGCACATCGAACAGCGCAACGACGAACCGGCGCTGAGGCTCGCGATGGACCGCTCGCGCATGCAGCAACTGAATCTGAGCCCGCAAAACGTGGCGCAAAACGTGCTGATTTCGCTGTCCGGCAGTTCGCAGACCTCGCCTGCGTTCTGGGTGAATCCGAAGAACGGCGTCGAGTATCCGCTCGCCGTGCAGACGCCGCAGTATCGTGAAGCCTCCGTGAACGAGGTGATGGGCACGCCGGTCGCGGCGCGCCCCAATGCGCCGCTGCAGCTCGTGAGCAACCTCGTGCGGCTGCAGCCGCACACGGGCCCGGCAATCGTCACGCACTACAACATCCGTCCCGTGATCGATCTGCTCGTGAGCGTGGAGGGCAGCGACCTCGGCACGGTCGGCTCGCGCATCGACGGCCTCATCAAGACGGCCCAGGCGAGCGCGCCGCGCGGCACGACCATCGCGATGCGCGGCCAGATCGACACGATGCGCTCGTCGTACGTCGGTCTCGGCGTGGGTATCGCGATGGCCGTCGTGCTCGTCTATCTGCTGATCGTCGTGAACTTCCAGTCATGGGCCGATCCGCTCATCATCATCAGTGCGCTGCCCGCAGCGCTCGCAGGTATCGTGTGGATGCTGTTCATCACGGGCACGCACCTGAGCGTGCCTGCGCTGACCGGCGCGATCATGACCGTTGGCGTCGCAACGGCGAACAGTATTCTCGTCGTGTCGTTCGCGCGGCAGCGGCTGATGGCTGGTGTCACGCCGCTCGTCGCAGCGCTCGAAGCGGGCGCGACGCGCATCCGCCCCGTGCTCATGACCGCGTTCGCCATGATGATCGGCATGCTGCCGATGGCGCTCGGTCTCGGCGAGGGCGCCGAACAGAACGCGCCGCTTGGCCGCGCGGTGATCGGCGGTCTGCTGTTCGCCACGGTTTCCACTCTGCTGTTCGTCCCGATGATATTCGCGACCGTGCACGGCCGCCTCGCGCGCCGAGCGGCCGCGAAGCGCGAACGTCAGTCGCGAAACGGTCGCCAATGAAGCGGGACATCACGCAATCCGGTTACGTAAATTCTGGTCGATGAAATGAACGAACCTCATCCTCACTCATCCCTCGATATCGCCGTCGGTGCAGGTCAGCACGGTATGGATCTGCCCGCGCGCCATCAGGCAGGCAAGCGTGCGAAGCTCGCGGTGATCGTCATCGCGCTGCTGCTGGCGGCGGGCGCGACTCGCACGATCGTCGCGAACCTGCAAAACGCGCATCATCTCGCCGATGTCACGAAGCGCAACGCGACGCAATACGTGAGCATCGTGTATCCGGTCGCCGCGGGCGCGGACGGACGCATCGTGCTGCCAGGCACTTTGCGCGGCTTTATCGAGGCGCCGATTTATTCGCGCGCGAACGGTTATGTGCTGCACTGGTACGCCGATATCGGCGCCCATGTGCAGCAAGGCCAGTTGCTGGCGCAGATCGATACGCCCGAAATCGATCAGGAACTCGCGCAGGCTCAGGCACAGCGCGATCAGGCTGCTTCGACGCTTTCGCTCGCCAAGACCTCGTTTGACCGCCCGGCAGCGATTACGACGTGCTCATGACGAGCTTCATGGTGCCCGCGAGCGGCGACCGGCCGATGGTGAAGCTTGTGGTCGCAAGCGACAGCGAACGCACGGAGCTGATGCTCCGGCGCTTCGGCATTGTGCTCGGGGCATTGATTGCGGCGTCCACGATTGCGGTCGCACTGCTCAGCCGTGCGGCCACGCGCTTCGGCCTCGAACCGCTCACGCGGCTCTCGCGCGAGGCGGCGCAATCGAGCCCGTCGAATCGACGTCAACGTCTGCGTGCCGACGCATTGCCGGAGGAACTGCACGAACTGGCGACTTCGTTCAACGGCGCGCTTGAGCGGCTCGACAAGGCCTATGGGCGCCTCGAATCGTTCAATGCCGACGTTGCGCACGAACTGCGCACGCCGGTCAGCATTCTGATCGGACAAACCCAGGTCGCGCTCACGCGCGATCGCTCGGTGCTGCAATTGCGTCAGACGCTGCAATCGAATCTGGAAGAGTTCGAACGGTTGCGCGTGATCGTCAACGACATGCTGTTCCTGTCGCGCAGCGATCGCGGCGAGCGCGCGACGGACCTCTCGGAAGTCTCGCTGCGGGCCGAAGTGGAGCGCATGCTGGAGTTTCTGGAGATGCCGCTCGAAGAGGCGCAGTTGCGCGTCGAGGTGCGCGGCAACGCCACCGCCTGGGTGAATACCTCGCTGATCGGGCGCGCGGTGAGCAATCTTCTCGTCAATGCGATCCAGCATTCGGCGCCGGGCGTGACGCTGCAGGCGTCCATCGCGCCGCTGGACGGCCATGTGGAAATCGCGGTGTCGAACCCGGGCGAGCCGCTCGATCCGGTGGTGCGCGAGCATATCTTCGACCGCTTTTACCGCATCCAGGAGGCGCGCTCGAACAGTCACGAGAATCACGGGCTCGGCTTGTCCATCGTGAAGGCGGTGGCCGAAATGCATGCCGGAACGGTGTTCGTGCGCAGCGCAAACGGCGTCAACACATTTGGCTTTTCGCTGGCCGTCGACTGCGCGCGCGAGAGCGCCGCGCGTGCGCAAGATTCGCAGCGCCAGGGGCGCGCGGGGCTGCCGATGCACGTCTCGCCCTGATGCACCTTAATGCACCTTAATTCACGCAGTCCGCCGCTGTTGCCTGCTGCTGTGAGCCGACGCTTCAGCGGGGCGGGTCGTCGGCAGTGGCGGGGCTGTCGTGGCTGTCCTGGCTGCGGTGGCTTCGCTGGTCGCGCCGCAGCAGATCCCAGCAGCTAATGAAAAGCGCGGCAATGAGCGGCCCGATCACGAAGCCGTTGATGCCGATGAGCGACATGCCGCCGAGCGTCGAGATCAGCACGACCCAGTCGGGCAGGCGCGTGTCCTTGCCCACCAGAACGGGGCGCAGCACGTTGTCGATGGTGCCGATCACGAATATGCCGAAAGTCGCGAGCCCGATTCCTTTCGCGAGCGCGCCGCTGGAAATGAGGTAGATCGCGACGGGTCCCCAGACGAGCGCTGCGCCCACGGCGGGCAGCAGCGAGAGCAGCATCATCACGAAGCCCCAGAGCAGGGCGCCCTGAATCCCCACCACCCACAACGCAATGCCGCCGAGCGCGCCCTGAACGAACGCCACGGCGAAGTTGCCCTTCACCGTTGCGCGGATCACCGTGGTGAGCTTGCAGATCAGATGCCGCTTGTGCCCTTCGTCGAGCGGGATGGCGTCGCGCACGAGCTTTGAAATATCGCGCCCGTCGCGTACGAGAAAAAAGAACAGATAGAGCATCACGCCAAAGCTCACGACGACCTGCACGGTGATCTGGCCGACGCTCAGCGCACGCGTGGCGACGAACTGGCTGATTTTTGCGGCGCCTGCCGAAAGATGTTGCCGCAGGCCACGCAGTTCCATCATGTCGTATTGCGCGAGCAGATTCTGCGCCGACTGCGGCAGCGCCTCTACGACATGGTTGAAAAAGACGCCGATATCGAGGCTGCCCGACCTCACCTGGCCATAGGCGTAAGTGATCTGCTGAACCAGCGTGGCCGCGACGAGCATGAGTGGCAGGATCACGATCAGGACGCAGATCGCGAGGCTGATGAGCGCGGCGAGGTTGCGGTGGCGCAGCCGCGCCACGAGCCAGCGCTGCACGGGCTGGAAGATCAGGGCGAGGATGGCGCCCCACAGCGCGGCGCTGAAGAACGGCGCAATGACGAAGCAGAGTGCGATGGAAACCGCGAGCAGCAGCAAGTAGAACGACGTCTGGTGCAGATTCCTGTTGCCGTCCATGGGCGGTGGATTCCTGTGGGGGCGGACGAAGAAGAAAGGGATGGCGCTGTCGCTCATGATACCGGCGAGTCTTCCCCGGGCCGCCGAGCATGTGCACCTCGTGCGTGTCCCGTGCGTCCGTGAGGTTATTCAGTGCGCGCCGACGAGGCGCACCTGGGTGATCTCCGAAGGCGCGCCAAGCCGCTTGGGCGGCCCCCAATAGCCCGTGCCTCGGCTCGTATAGACCCACAGGCTGCCGAGCTTCGAGAGGCCCGCCGTGAACGGCTGCTGGAGCCGCACGAGGAAATTCCACGGAAAGATCTGGCCGCCGTGGGTGTGGCCGGAGAGTTGCAGCGTAAAGCCTGCATCGGCGGCGGCGTGGGCCGAGCGCGGCTGGTGCGCGAGCAGCACGCGCGTATCGACATCGGCGGGTGCGCCCGCCAGTGCGCCTGCCGGGTCGCTGCGCTGCGCGGGATCGAAATGGTCGGCGGAGTAGTCCGTCACGCCCGCGAGCACAAGGCGTGCGCCGCGATGCTCGATCACGACGTGCTGGTTCATCAGCACCGTGAGGCCGATGCGGCGGAATTCGGCAATCCATGCATCGGCGCCGGAGTAGTACTCGTGATTGCCCGTCACCACGTAGACGCCATAATGCGCGGCCAGCCTGCCGAGCGGCGCCGTGTCGCTCGCGAGCCGCGCGACGCTGCCGTCCACCACGTCGCCCGTGATCGCGACGATATCCGGTTCGAGCCGGTTCACGGCGCGCACGATCGCTTCGACGTAATCGTGCTTGATCGTCGATCCGACGTGAATGTCGCTGAGCTGGACGATCGTGAGGCCGTCGAGCGCGGCGGGCAAGCCGCGGATCGGCACATCGACGGCGCGCACGGGCGCACGCCGCCGAGCGTTGAAAAACCCGAACGCGCTCGACAGCAGCGCGAACCCGATCACCCCGGCCGAACTGCCTGTGCGCCAATCCGCGAGATTCGCGAGGTGCGGCCACAGCGCGTCGAATGTCATCAGCGAGGCCAGCACGACGTCGCGCGCGATGGTGAGCATGAGGAGCGATGAGAAGAAGCCCATGGCAAGCATGCCCGCCCACGCGAGGCGGTCGCCGAGCCACTGATGCTTGATCGCGCGCGAGAGCATGCCTGGCGGGATCAGGAGACACGACAACACGAGCCACAGCACTGCGAGCCATTTGCCCGCCGCGGGCACAGGCAGATCGGGGATCAGCCGCAGGCCGACGTAGACGTGCAGCAGTACGCCAATGATGATGAAGCGGATGAGGAATCGGAGTCGTGGCATGGCAGGCCAAATGAGGTAAAGGCGGAGGGCGAAGGCGGCAAAGGCGGAGGCAAGGGCGGGCGCGGGAGCAGGCGCCGCGAAATGCCCGGCATGCGGGCTGCGAAGCATTTTACCGATAAGCGCCGGCGCCTGCCGAAGCCCGACGCGAGACAAACGGCGGGCTGGCGGAGCCGCGAGGGCGGAGTCTTGAATCGCAACTAACTGTCCAGCGCGCTTGCCGCCCACATTACACATCGTCGGTGAATCGATCGGCAGCGCGGCACGGTGCGTGCGATGCAGCAACGGGTGGCGGTGCGGTACATCGGACTATTAAACGTCCTGTTAAACGTCCATTGAACGGCACCTGTCCATGAACTATCCTCAAATTGGCGTCCGCGCAGTGTTGGGCGCTCTCGGGGGAGACAGGTCATGAAGGCCACGAAGCCTGTTGTGCACGAACATCATCGTGTGGGTTACGAAAGCAGCCACGTCATGCTGCCGCTCGTCGTGCTTTCGGTCATGGCGCTGGCGTTGTATTACGGCGTCAGACACGCCGATATCCTGGAGCTTGGCCGCAGCGCGCTGTTTTACGTCGTGATGGTGTTCGTCGCGCTGGGCATCGCGGGTCTTTTCGGCTTCGTGGGCGGCTGGCTGCGCTCACGCACGACCGATGCCACGCCCGAGGGCTTCTGCTTTGTCGGCGCGCTGATCGGCGCAGTGGTGTTCTATATCGCGCTCTTTTTCTGAGCGCCGCGCGCGGAGAGCCTGGCGGGTAAGCGAGCCGTGCGGCGACGTGCGACACTGCACTCACTTCCCTGATAGCGCTCGCATCACAACTTCCAATGTTCGATCTCTTCGACGACGCACCGCAACCCGACGTCGCCTGGTATCCCGCATGGCTCTCGCCGGAAGAGGCGACGATCATGCTCGCGCGCATCGTCGCCGAAACCAGTTGGCGGCAGGAGCGTATCCGCACGCCCGGCGGCTGGGTCGATCAGCCACGGCTCACGGCGTGGCTTGGCGAGCCGGATGCCGTCTATGTCTACTCGGGTATTCGCAATGTGCCGCAGCCGTGGACGCCTGCGGTGGCCGAACTGCGCGATGCCGTCGACGCGCTCTGTGACGTGCGTTTCAACAGCGTCCTGCTGAACCGCTACCGGAGCGGGATCGACAGCATGGGCTGGCACGCCGATCGCGAACCCGAACTGGGTGCGGAGCCGGTGATTGCGTCTGTGAGCCTCGGTGCGACACGGCGCTTCGACTTGCGCCATAACGCGACCGGCGTCGTGCGCTCGTTCCGGCTCACGAGCGGCAGTCTGCTCGTGATGCGCGGTCAAACCCAGGCGCAGTGGCGTCATCGCGTACCGAAGGAATCCGCCGTGAGCGGCGAACGGGTCAATCTGACATTTCGTGTCATCACGCCGGGTTTGCGGCAATAGCTTTCTATTTAGTTGTAGTTGGTGTGAATTCGCCGACGATTGGCAAAATTCACCGATTCGGTGCGCATATATCGCTTTAGCGCTAAAAAAATTAAAAAAGTTTTATGCGCATAAACGCGTAATTGTCGATATGCGTTCAGTCGCCCTGAGCGAGGCGTCGGCGCACGATCCCGGTCAGCCGGTCGAGCGGCAAGCCGGAGGCGGGGATCGCCGTCGCGTCAGGAAACGGCTGGCGCGCGATGTTCCTGACCGGCGCGCTTCCGGTCGCCACAGGACTGCTGATCATTCCGTTTGCACCGGAAACGAAGGGCAAAGTGCTGCCCAACTAAACGGCACGACGCGGCGCCAGGCGCAGGCGTTCTAGCGCCGCATTCTCGCGAGCATCGGCGGAAACAGACGCCAGCCGAGGTTGACGCCGAGGCTCGCGGCCACGATCAGCACCATGCCCGCGAGCTGCGGCACTGTGAGTGCGCGGCCATAGACGAGCGCATCGACGGCAATCGCCGTGAGCGGATAGACGAACAGCAGGACGGCGATCACGGGCGTCGTGAGCTTGGGCAGGGCGCCGTAAATCAGCACGTACGAAAGGCCCGTATGCAGCACGCCCATGCCGATGAGCCAGCCCCACTGCGCGGCTGAAATGTGCGCGAATTCGAGCGGCGCGAACAACGGTGCGATGAGCGGCAGGCACAGCGTGCCGACCGCGCATTGCACGAGCGCGAGCAGATGCGGGCGGAAGTCGCCCAGGTGCTTGGCGATCAGCGTGACGCTCGCATAGAGCACCGATCCGCCCAGCGCCTCGGCGACGCCGATCAGATAGCGCGGATGGCCTTGCAGGTTGTCTTGCGCGAGTACACCCGAAGCGAGCACGAGCCCGACAAAGGCAATGCCGATCCACCCGAGGCGGTCCGCGCCCAGCCTTTCTTTGAAGAGCGCCGCGCCGATCAGCACGACCCAGAACGGCTGCACATGGAACACGACCGTTGCGACGGCGATGCTCGTGCGATGGATCGAATCGAAGAATCCCACCCACTGCGTGACCATCAGCACGCCCGAAACGAGCGCGAGCGCGAACGTGCGGCGCGTGAACTGGCGCGGCGAAAGCCAGCCCTTGTACTGGCAATACGCGGCGAGCGCGAGCATGCCGAAGAGGCAGCGGAAAAACACGAGCGTCATCGCGCCGAGCCGGGCTTCCTCGACGAAGATGCCGATGGTGCCCATCAGCAGCCCGCCGCTGGCGAGCATGAGGACGCCTTGTTTCTGGCTGGCGTGGTGATCGGCGTGCATGCGTGGGATCCGTGGCGAAAAAAAGGCAGTGGGAACCGCGCCAGTATTCGTCAGTTGCGGGCCATCGGCAAACGAATTAAATTGAAAAATTCCATCAGCGCCGCTGATAAATCGCGAACCCCGCAGGAGCCCCGCATGAACCCCGAATTCGACCTCGATCTGCTGCGCACCTTCGTTGCCGTGGCCGACGCGGGCAGCTTCACGCGGGCAGCGGTCACGGTGCACCGCTCGCAGGCCGCGGTGAGCATGCAGGTCAAGCGGCTTGAACAGATGCTCGGCACAACGCTTTTCACGCGCGATACGCGTAATCTCGCGCTCACGCGGCCGGGCAATACGCTGCTCGAATATGCGCGGCGCGCGCTCGATCTGCAGGAGGAGGCGTGGTCGGCGCTGGTGCGCCCGGAGGTGACCGGGCGCGTGGTGCTCGGCGCCCCCGACGACTACATGGCGGCGCTGCTATCGCCGGTCTTGCGGCGCTTTTCGATGCTTTATCCGCATGTGGAGATCGAAATCGTCTGCGCGCAGAGCGTCGCGCTCGGGCCGATGCTGGCGGACAACAAGATCGATCTAGCGTTCGTGACGCGCGACCGCAAGCTGCGCGGCGAATTCGTGCGCAGCGAGGACATGGTGTGGGTGGGTTCCGCGAACGATCCCGCGACCGTTGCGATGTCGCCGCTGCCGGTGGGGCTCTACGAGCATGGCAGCGTGGCGCGCGCGCATACCGTGGCCGCGCTCGACGCGGCGCGCATCCGCTATCGCGCGGCCTATACCAGCGCGAGCCTCACGGGCTTGCTGGCGACGGTGGAGGCGGGTATCGCCGTGGTGGCGCTCACGCGCTGCAGCGTGCCGCCGCGCGTCGCGATTTTCGGCGAGGCGCAAGGGCTGCCGAAGATCGAACCGCTTGACATCGTCGTCGCGCGCAGCGTGAAGTCCAATCGCCCCACCTGCGATTACTTCGCGCAGCAGATGATGCAGGATCTCTCGGTGCCGCGTCAGCGCGGGTAGACGAAGACGGCACGTGATTCACCCGGCCATGCCGTCTTCAAACAGGCCTTCAAGCCGACCTTCAAATCAGGCCGAAAACAGTTCCGCGCCGATGAACGAGCCGGGCTTCGCGCCCGGCGGGCACGCGAAAACGGCGCTGCCCACATGGGTCGTGAACTGGTTCATCAGGTCGAACTTCGAGAGTTTTTCGTTGATCGGAATGAAGCCCTTGCGCGGGTCGCTCTGGTGCGCGACGAAAATGAGCCCCGCGTCATATTCCGTCTCCTGGCGCCACGGCGGCCAGCGCTCGATGTAGAAGTCGGTGCTGTCGTTGTACGAGTACGAACGGCGCAGGATCTGCGCGCCGTTGTTCGAGGCGCGATTCGACAGTCGCACGTGCGAGTTGTCGGGAATGAGCGGATTGCCGTCCTTGTCCTGCGCGTCGAGATCGACCGCGTCGAATTCGTGGTGCTTGCCGATGGGCGCGCCGCTGTACTTGCGGCGGCCGAACACCTGCTCCTGGAAGCCGAGTTCCGTCCGGTCCCAGTGTTCGAGCGTGATGCGGATGCGGCGCACCACCGTGTACGTGCCGCCCTGCATCCACGGCGCGTCCGCTGCCGTGGCCCAGACGAACTGGTTCATCAGCTTCGGATCGGCGGTCGGCGGATTGTTGGTGCCGTCCTTGAAGCCCATCAGATTGCGCGGCGTCTCCTTGCGCGGACCCGAGAGGAAACCGGCCTGGCCCCAGCGCATGCGCAGGATGCCGTCGCCCGCTCGCGCGAGCTGGCGCACCGCGTGAAAGGCCACTTGCGCGTCGTTTGCGCAGGCCTGCACGAAGAGATCGCCGCCCGTTTTCGCGGCGATCAACTGGTCGCCGTTAAAGCGCGGCAGATCGACGAGCGCGGCGGGGCGTTTGTGTGAGAGCCCGTAACGGTCCTTGCCTTCCGAGGCGAAGAGGCCGGGGCCGAAGCCGAACGTCACCGTGAGTCCGGCCGGTCCGAGGCCGAGCGCGTCGCCCGAATCGGGTGCGGCGCGATCGTCGCCGATGCCGTCGAGCGAAGCGGCAGGCTGCGCCTGCGTCATGCGCGCGGCGGCCTGGGTCCACGCACGCAGCAGATCGATCACGTCGTCGCGCGAGGCGGTGGTGAGGTCGAACGCGGCGACATACGTGTGCGCCTGCTGCGGCGTGACGATGCCGCCCTGGTGTTCGCCGTAGAACGGTTCGACGGCGAGCATCGGATCGGCGCTGGCCGCGTGCCGTTGCGCCGGCACGGCCGCCTGCGCGACGCTGCTCAGGCCAAGTGTTGCACCCAGCGCGGTCCCCGCAGCGACAGCAGCGCCGCCGGTCTTCAGGAAATTGCGCCGGGCGAGCCGCCCGGGCGTGTCGTGGGAGTCTTCAATGGACATGATCAGTGGGCCAGCACAAGCGTGTTGACGTCGTCTTCGACGTAGTAGAAACCGTCGCCCGCCGGATTCATCGCGATGCCGAACAGGTCGCCGCTGCCCGGAGGCGTCTGCGCCTTGTCGGCGTCGATCCAGCGCGCGTAGAGCTGTTTCGCGGCCACCGGGTCGATTTCGACGACCTGGCCGTTGAGCGCGTTCGTGACGAGCAGGTGACCCTGCGGCGTCGTCACCATGGCGAGCGGGCGGCGCAGCAGGCCGTCTGCGGTGAGTTCGCGCCCAACGCCTGCGCTCGTGCCGCGCGTCAGCGGATTGTCGATCACGTTGATGCGGTTGCCGATCGCGTCGGAGACGTAGAGCAGCTTGTTGTCGGCGGACAGCGCAAGCCCCGTCGGGCCGACGAGGAACACGTCCTTGTCCGCCTGCGCGCCGAAGCCGTCTGCCACCACCGTTTCGCGCTTGACGACCGGCGCCTGGCCGTTCGGGATGTCGAGGTCGAGGCGCAGCACGGTGGCATGCCGGGACACGGGCGGTTCGCCGCTGGTGCCGCCGACGCCGAAGCCCGCGTTGCTCACGAAGACCGAGGCGTGGTCGCCGTTATCGACCACGGCCATGTTGCCCCACGGGTCGTTGATATTCGCACTACTGATCGTTCTGGCGATTTTTCCGCTGCTGTCGAGTACGACAAGGCAGCCCGCGCCCTTGGTGTTCGTCGTGCCGTCGTTGCTCGGCGTGCTGCCGACGATCACCCAGCCCGACTTCAGCATGGTCATCGAGGTCGACAGGCCGACGCCGCCCGGACAGTCCTTGAGGTCGCGCGGGATCGAGGCGAAGAGCGACATCTGCTGCGTGTCGGGGTGATAGTCGACGATGGTGCTGCCGGTGCCCTGGAGGTTGGCCGCGTTGTTGAAGTTATCGACGAGCACGTCGCCTTGCTTGACCGTGCCCGCGCTGACCGGCGCCACGGCGATTGCATACGGGTTCTGGTCGCCGTTGTCGGGAACGGTGTTGATGAGCGTGCTGTGGTGATGGATGGATTCGAGCAGGCCGTGCGGATCGGCGTGGGCGCCGGCCGGCGCGGTGCCGAGCGCGGCTGCCACGGCGAGTGCGAGCGCCGCGCGGGTGGCATGTGCCGTGTGATGGAAGAGGGTGCGCGTGGTGTGTTTCATCGTGAATCTCCGGGCCTCGCCGTCGTGCGGCGTCTCGAGGGTGGCGCTCAGCGACGTTGCAGCGGGCGAGGACTTGGGGGCAGGCATGGGACGGTTTGCCGACAAGCTGCATCGGCCAGTGCGATCAGAACGTGATGTTGGTGCGCATGCCGATCACGAACGTATTGCGCAGCGGCGCCTGCGGGTCTTGCGGATTCTGGCCCGCGCCCGCGTTGAACGTGTACTGCGCATCGGCCTGCAACTGCCACCACGGCGTGACCTGGTACTGATAGGTCGCTTCGAGCGTCGTTTCCTGGGTGCGCACGCCGTACGGGCTGTTCAGGAAGAAGCGGTTGTCGAGATCGAGATCGTGGACGTGGCCGCCGACCTTGATATAGGTGGCGGCGAGGCCGACGCTGTCGTTGTCGCGTCCGGCGAACGGCGCCTTCAGCACGACGCCCGCGTTCGCCGCGAAATCGACGAGGTTGCGGTCGCCGGGCCCGCCCATGACGCGCGCGAACACGCCGATGCTGCGCGGGCCGTCGTCGCCCTGGCGCCACACTGTCTGGTCGGCGACGGCGTAGACGCTGTAGTTGCCGTGGTGCTGCGCAGGGATGCCGGTCGTTGCGGGATTCGCGAGCGAGAGGCCGGTGTTGTCGAAGCGCTGATCGGCAAACCTGCCGTTGTTGTACCAGAACCCGACCTTGTAGGTCCCCGGCAGGCCGCGGCCCGCCGTCTTCACGACGTCGCCCTCGGCGGGCTCGTTGATCGTGTACTGCAACTCGCCGATCACCATCGTGCCGTTGTGAAGGTTGAAGTTCGTGCCGCTCAGGTTGGCCGGGTCGTTGCCGAGCGGATCGCCGTCGAACACGCCGATGAGGCCGGTCAGCGAAGGCGTGATCCTGGCGCGTGCGCGTACGCCGAGACTCGCGAGCGGATAGGCCGGGCCGCCCGACGGCATGTTGTACGAGGGTAGTGCGGGCCAGCCGAACATCGTGTTGACGAAGAGCGCGGAGTACTGGCTCGTGATGAATTCCTGGTCGATGCTCTGCTGGCCGATCTTCACGTCGACGCGGTCGTCGAGGAACGACTGCTGATACCACATCTCCCACAGACGCGTCGTTGCCTGCGCTTCGATGCCGCTCGCGGTGTTGAGCGTGCCGAGATGCGACGTGCTCAGGTTGGAACCGTGGATCTGCAGTGCGCTGACATTGAAGAGGCCGCCCGGAATGCCGAGCGCCTTGCTCGTGTCGACCTGGACCGTCGCCGTGGTGACGCCGTCATAGGCGCCGCCGCGCTGGAGGCCGCCGCGCAGGTTCGCCAGATATTCGCTCGTCTCGGTCAGCTGGAACGAAACCCCGTACTTGCCGAGCCACGGCCGCAGGCCGCCCATGTCGCCGAGCATGTTCTCGCGGGTCCAGAAGCCGGTCCAGAAGTCGGCGGGCTGCGCCTTGATGGCGAGGTCGGCTTCGGGCGCACCGGGATTCGACTGCGCCTCTACAACGCCGCTCGCCAGCGCGGCAAACGCGACCGCGACCGATATCGCAAGGCTGCGCAAGGCGGGCAGACGGTGCGGGGTTTCGTGCCCGCGCAACGCGGCGTGACGAACCGATTGGGCAAACTTCATCGAGGTCCTTGTTTTGATTTTGTCGAGATGGTTGATGGCTGGCTCGCCGCGCAAGAGCGCGCCTGGCTTTGGGTCGTTGCGCGGCGATCGGGCTGCAAATCAGAAGAATCTGACGAATCCTACGTCCCATCTCATTAATAGTCAATGCAAATGAGAATGATTCGCAAATACTAATTTGTGCCGTAGGGGAATTGGCGCGCGGCCATCCCGCTGTCAGAACGGGCGTACAGTGAGTCGGATGGCGGCCGTACGGGCGGAAATGGCAGCTCATCCCGCCGATACGCGCGCGACAGGCCATCAGGGAGGACGCGATGATTGGACGGATGATCTGGTTGACGGTGGTCTGGTTCGCGTGGATGGGCGCGCTGCTGTTCGGCTCGGCGGGCACGCTCGCCTGGGTCGCGGCGTGGCTCTGGCTGCTCGAATGGGCCGCGTGCGGCATCTGGATCGGCATGTGGCTCTGGCGCGTCGATCGGGGGCTGCTCGCCGAACGCCTCGCGCCCTTCGCGCCGCGCGGGCAGAGCCGGTGGGACCGCGTGTTCATGGTGGCGGTGACCGTCGCCTGGTGTGCGTGGCTGTGCCTCATGGGCATCGATGCCGTGCGCTTCGGCTGGTCGCACGTGCCGCTCTGGCTGCGCGTGGCGGGCGCGGTCGGGGTGTTTCTCGATATCTACTTCACGCGCGGCGTGTTCGCGGCGAACCGCTACGCATCGCCGGTCGTCGCGATCCAGCGCGAGCGCGGCCACACGTTGAGCGATACCGGGCCGTATGCGTACGTCCGGCATCCGATGTACGCGTACGCGATCCTGCTGCTGGCCGGCACGCCGCTGATGCTCGGTTCGTGGTGGGGGCTCGCGTGCGTGCCGCTCATGGTGGCCGGCATCGGCTGGCGTGCGGTGAAGGAGGAGCGCACGCTCGTCGACGGATTGCCCGGCTATCGCGAGTATGTGCAGCGCGTGCGGTATCGCTTCGTGCCGGGGATCTGGTAGCGCGGCTGCGTCGCGCAGGCCTCGGGCGTCAAGCTTCCGGCGGCACGGGCAGCCGGTTGGCGTAACGCCGGTACAGCCACGCGAGCGATGCCGACGAGATGAGCGTGAAGACGATGTTCGCCGCGGCCTGACCGGCGGCGAGCAGCACGAGCCAGGCGGGCGAGGCGATGGCCGCAGGCGTGATGCCGGCTGCGCCGATGAGGATCAGCGCGACGATCGCGCAGCCGATGAGCGGCAGCAGCGCGACGAACGGCACGCCGAAGAGGTTCCAGAAGTGGCCGCGGCTGTCGTGCCATGCACCGCGCAGATCGATGCGGCTGCCGGTGGAGATCGCGGGAAAGAGCAGGCTGAGCCGAACCGAGATGAAGATCCAGACAGCGCCGACGATGACGCCGAATAATGCGCCGCCGCTCTCGTACCGTGGCCGCAGGATGGCATAGAGGAGGAGCGCGCTCGCGATCAGCCCGAGCGTGATGACGATCCCGAGGACGAACGTGCGGGCGAGCGGCTTGCCGCCGAGCGGAAGCAGCGGCGTCGAGCCTTCGCGCAGCAGTACGAAGCGATGGATCTTGATGATGAACCCGAGATCGACGATCCAGGTCAGCAACGTCGCGAGGTTCGCCGCGAACACGAGCGCGCCCGAGGGCGTTTCGCCCGCGCCGGGCACGGGCCGCCCGGCGAACGCCACGCAACTGAGCGCCGCATAGGCGACGAAGGCGCCGAGCGTGAGGCGCGGCATCTGCGTGGCAGCGTCCCGGGCGCTGGCCCACGCGCGCTTCACGGATTCGTTGAAGGTCATCTGTTGCATGGTTGTTGGCGCACGAGTGATGGACGGCCAACAGTCTAGCGTGTGTACGCCAGCGTCAGGTGAGGTCTGCCGCTCATTTTGTGACGAACTTCCCGGCGCCCGCGAGGGCGCCGTTGCGCCAGTCAGCCAGCCAAGCGGTCAGCCGGTCAGTCAACCGGTCAGCCAGCCGTGCGGCGCGCACTGCCTAGCGATACGGGGGCGTGCCGACAGTGCGTATCCGGCTGCGGAAGAGCCGATGGCTCATCGCCGTGTACGCGAGGATGAGCGGGAGAACGATGGCCGCGCAGGCCAGCGTGGACGCATGGCTCGAACGCGGCGCGGCGGCTTGCCAGAGCGTGACGCTTTGCGGAATCGCATACGGCCACAGGCTGGCGAAGAGTCCCAGATAGGCGAGTGACACGAGGCTGAGCGCCGCGAGAAACGGCGTGGTGCGACGGCGCGCGCGCATGGCGCGGTGCATCCAGTACGCGCACGCGAGCACGAGCGGCGGGACCGGCACGAGTCTCGCGAAGAGCCGCACGTCGAACCAGCGCGCGGCAATCGTCACGTCCTGCAGCGGCCGCCACACGCTCACGAGCACGATGAAGCCGAGCAGCCCCATGGTGAGCGGCCAGACGAGACGGTGCAAGCGGCGCTGCAGGTCGCCCCACGTTCTGGCGACGAGCCAGCACGCGCCAAGCAGCGCGTAAGTGGCGACGAGCCCGAGCCCCGAAAGCATGCTGAACGGCGTGAGCCAGCGCATGGCATGGTCGGCGTTCAGGTGCGACTCGATGGGCATGCCTTGCAGGAACGCGCCGAGCGCGACGCCCTGGAAGAACGCCGCGCCCGCCGAACCGGCGATGAACGCGAGATCCCACTGCTTCTTCATGCGATCGTTCTTCGTGCGGCGCCCGAATGCGATGCCGCGCAGCACAAGGCACCCGAGCACGAACGCGAGGGGCAGATAAAGCGTGGAAAGGACGGTCGAGTACACGACAGGGAACGCGGCGAACAGCGCCGCGCCGCCCAGCAGGAGCCAGGCTTCGTTGCCGTCCCAGACGGGGGCGACGTTGGTCATGATGAGATCGCGTTCGTGGTCGTCGGGGAAAAACGGGAGCACGATGCCGATCCCCAGATCGTAGCCGTCCAGCACGAGATACATGAACACGCCGAGTGCGATGATCGCAGCCCAGATGACGGTGACATGCATGTTGGCTTGCCTCTTTACGGATGGAGGGGAGGGTCAGACGTTGATCCGCTGATCGGCGGCGCAAAGCTGTCGATGTGCGGTTCGAGGTGCGATTCGGTACTCGGGCGGCGCCGTGCTCATCAACTTGAGGACGGCGTAGAGGCCCGCGGACGCGAGAAAACAGACGGCGGCCAACGCCGTCGCCGGTACGCCCGCTTGCTGCGCCGCGAGCGGCTTTATGGCCTGCTTTGCGGCGTCCTTTACAGCGTCCTTGACGTCCTGCAAAACGGCTTGCGCTACGGACTGTGATACGGACTGTGATACGGACTGTGATACGGCATGCGTTACGGCACGGGACAAGGCCTGCGGTCTACGCATTACGGCCTGCGGTCTACGCATTAGGTCATGGATCACCCATGGCTGGAGTGCGGCCCTGGTCATGATCCAGCCGGCCAGCAAGGCAACGGCGCCCGCGGGCTTCCTGACGTGCGCAGAAACAAATCTGCGCCAGGGAGCGGCAAGGGCCGATTGCAGCCGGGTCGGGCCGAAAGCCCGAAGTGAACTGTGCATGTATATGCCTGAAGCTTGCGTGCACGGAGCCTCTCGCACGGCAATGTGAGCCGGGAGCTTGAGCGACGCGTTGTGGGGATGCCCTCAAGGGTAGGGGAATGGCGGACGTTTGTTGCGATGCCAACCTGCGCCAGCTTGTCGCACGCGCTATCGTTAGATCGCGTTGTGATGCTTTAACTCATTGATAACATTGAATTTTGAGTGAAAATTCAACGTGCGGCAGACGCGCGCAGCGAAGCCGGTGCTGCGCCAATAGACCGCGCCGTGGCGGTGCGTCAATCTGCCTGGATGCCGTGCGCGCGCCGATGAATTAAGCGCTGACGGAATACGTTGTATGCGCATTGAGTGCGGACACGGACGCGCTCGCGATCGACTCTCCCGCGCGCTTTCTCAGATGGGAGCCGAAGGCGGCATCGGCGAAGCTGCGCCCGCGTGCGCCTTGCCGAACAGCAGATGCTCGATGAGATCGTTGTCGATGGTTTCGTTGTTGAGCGTGCGTGCGAGCAGTTCGCCCGCGAGCAGTTGCGGCGAGAACACCATGTCGGGCTGCAGCAGCCGCAGCCGCTGCAGGTTGCGGCTGTCGTTCACGAGCACCACGGTCCGCATCTTCGGCGCGAGGTCCTTGATGGCGAGGATCACGAAGGCATTCTCGGCGTCGTCCGCGCGCAGCGCGAGCACGGCGAGCGCGGTTTCCGCACCCGCGGTGTGCAGCGTCGCAGTGTCGCTCGAATCGCCGATGACGAGATCGGCGTTCTCCGGGTACGCATGCGGCGCGTTCGGCGCGACGATCACCGTGACGGCGTAGCCGCGCTTGCGCAGCCCCGCGTAGACGTTATGCGCGAGCGGCGAGGCGCCGACGATCAGGTAGTGGTTCTTGCGGGACACGTTTGAAATCCCTCCCTTCACAATGTGCTTGAGCTTGCCGCCGATCACGGGGCCGATCACGGCGCTGATCGACGTCGCGAACACGGTGATGCCGAGCACGATGACCGATACCGTGAAGAGCCGTGCCGTGTCAGAGTGCGGCGTGATATCGCCGTAGCCGACGGTGGCCATCGACA
This sequence comes from Paraburkholderia denitrificans, assembly GCF_042655705.1. Classification (NCBI taxonomy): domain Bacteria; kingdom Pseudomonadati; phylum Pseudomonadota; class Betaproteobacteria; order Burkholderiales; family Burkholderiaceae; genus Paraburkholderia; species Paraburkholderia denitrificans. Next base: position 27,410 of record NZ_JBHSMP010000038.1, read on the forward strand.
CGATCGAGAAGTAGAACGCCGTGAGCAGGTTGCGGATCGGCGGCGAGAAGCCGTCGCCGAGGTAGAGCGAGCCGAACACGGCGTAAATCATCAGCGAGCCGATGCTGAGGATCGCGAACAACGTTCCGGCGGCGAGGCTCGTGCGGTTGAAATGGCGCCAGTAGTAGAGCAGCGCGGCGGCGAGCGCGAGGGTGAAGGCGAAAAGCGGGATGCTGCGGTATCCGCCCCACACGCTGATGAAGGCCGCGGCGGCCAGCAACAGGAGCGAGAGCACCCATGCCACGCGTGCGCGCAGTGCGATGCCGATTGCCATCGTCGCGAGGCCCGTGGCGATCACGGCCTGCGGCAGTGCGAGCAGGCCGACTTTGTCGATGAGCGCGATCCAGTCGTGGATCCAGCCGCCGCGTGTGTGCCGCAGCGCCTTTTCGGCGATCGGGCGCAGCAGCATCAGCCCGTCGATCACGATCAGCAGCGCCAGATAGCCATGCGGCACGATCTGTATCGCGAAGTGGCGCAGGCGGCGGGCGGCGGCGTTCATCTGCGGCGCCGTCTGCGCCGCTGACGGCACCGTGTCCGGACGGCGCGGCGAGGTGGTCGGCTTCATGAACGGGAAGGGTGCGGGCTTATCGGGCGTTTGTCGGCGGGTTGTCGCGGGCTTGTCGTGGGCTTGTCGCGAGTTCGTTGCGCGTTTGTCGCGAGTTCGTTGATTCGGCGCGCATGCGCTCGCGCCAGGCTCACACGATATTAGCAGCCCGGCCCTCTACGGCTGGCGCGGCATGCACCGGGTGCTTGCGCAAGGTCGCGTGAGGTCGCGGCGCAGCACCGGGTTGTCAGTGGCGAATCAGTTCGTTTGTTGCGTCTGCACGATATGCAGCTCGCGCGTGCGCAGCGGCAGCGAGCACTGCGCGTCGTTCAGCGTCTGCCGCACCTGACGCGAGAGCGCCCAGCGCAGGTCCCAGAACGCGCTCGTGTTCGACCAGACCCGGACGTTGAGCACGGCGGTGCTGTCGTCGAAGCGGTTCACCATCACTTGCGGCGCGGGCGAGCGCAGCACGCGCGCATCGGACTCGACGAGCGCGAGCAGCGCGTCGATGGCACGGTTCACGTCGTCGCGCACCGAGACTTCCACTTCGAGGTCGAGGCGGCGGGTGGGATTGCGGCTGTAATTGCGGAGCGAGTTGCTCCAGAGCGCGCTGTTCGGCACGAACTCGCAGATGCCGTCGGGTTTCGTGAGCCGCGTCGTGAAGAGGTTGATCTCCTCGACCGTGCCCGTGACGTTGCCGCCGCCGTCGATGAAGTCGCCCACCTTGAACGGCCGCAGCAGCAACAGCATGATCCCGGCCGCGATGTTCTGCAGCGTGCCTTGCAGCGCGAGGCCGATGGCCAGACCGGCTGCGCCGAGCACCGCGACGATGCTGGCGGTCTGGATGCCGATCTGCGAGAGCGCGCCGATCAGCGCGATGATGCGCACGGTCCACACGGCGGAGTCGCGGGCGATCGGGCGCAGCGTCGGTTCGATGCTGGTCTGCGCGGCGAGCCAGCGCCCCGCGCGGCGCGCGATCCACCAGCCGATCCACAGGATGGCTCCGGCTGCGGCGAGGCGCAGTGCGAAGTCGCTGAGCGCATTCCACAGGAAGCTCCAGTTGGATGGATGAATGTGTGCCAGGAGAGATTGCATTGAGGTGTCCTTTTCGTCGGCGCACGCGTGAAGGCGTACTGTGGCGGGAGCGTGCCGGCGGGTGGCCGGCACGAGACGTAAGGGACCATTCTAAGGGCCGGAGGCCCGGCTCAGACGATGTGCGCGCAGTTCGCGCCTCGGGCGACGGAGCCGCCGCCGCGTTCAACGCGCGTCGAGACGGTGGATCGGTGTCAGACGGGATCTGATGTCCCGGTGCTCAGGCGCGCGTTACGGCGACGGGCGCCGCGCGCCCGAAGCGGCGCGCACCTGCCACGCAGGCGATCACGACAGCGGTCACGCCGATCATCGCGGGCGGCACGGCCTCGTGCAGCACGACGGCCGCGAGCACGAAGCCGAAGAACGGCTGCAGCAACTGGAGCTGGCCGACGCCCGCGATGCCGCCGAGCGCGAGTCCGCGATACCAGAACACGAAGCCGATGAGCATGCTGAATAGCGTCACGTACGCGAGCCCCCACCATGCCGCGGCATCGACGGCGGCAAACGAAGCGGGCTGCGTCCACCACGCGAGCGGCGCCATGACGGGCAGCGAAATCACGAGTGCCCAGCAGATCACCTGCCAGCCGCCGAGATGGCGCGTGAGCCGCGCGCCTTCCGCGTACCCGAGCCCGCAGACGACAATCGCGCCGAGCATCAGCGCGTCGCCGACCGGCGAAGCCTCGCCGCCGCGCCCCAGCGCGAACGCGACCACGGCTGCGCTGCCGATGGCGGAGAAGATCCAGAACGCGGCCTGCGGGCGCTCGCCGCCGCGCAGCACGCCGAAGATCGCCGTGGCGAGCGGCAGCAGGCCGACGAACACAATCGCATGCGCGGAGCTGACGTGACGCAGCGCAAACGCGGTCAGCAGCGGAAAGCCCACGACCACGCCGAGCGCCACGATCACGAGCGAGCCGATCTCCTTGCGCCCGGGTCGCGCGGCGCGAAAGACGGCGAGCAGCAGCACGGCCAGCACGCCCGCGATGGCGGCGCGCGCGCCGGTGACGAACAGCGGCGCGAGGCCGAGCACGGCGACGCGCGTGGCGGGCAGCGATCCGCTGAAGATCAGGACGCCAGCGAGGCCGCAGAGCCAGCCGTCGGTGGTGGGGTCGAGGGATTTGCGCATGATCGGGTCGGGCGGTGAAGTCGTCGGAAGGTCATGGAACGTCTGGACGATGATGCGCGTTGCGCGCGTCGGCGTTAAGCTACAGATCAGTACAATTTGTTCGAACTGTATTGGACGCGGAGCAGTACAGATGGAAGACATTTCACAGGATACGGCCACGCGCGCCGGGCTCGTCATGGAGACGGTGCGCACACGCATCGCTGCGCGTGCGCTCGCGGCAGGCGCACGCGTGCCGTCCATTCGGACGATGAGCGAGCAGCTCGGCGTGTCGAAATCGACCGTGGTGGAAGCTTACGAACGGCTCGTCGCGCAAGGCACGCTCGTCGCGCGGCGCGGCTCCGGTTTCTACGTCGCGGGCCATGCGCCGCCGCTCGCGCTCGGCGCGCTGGGGCCGCGACTCGACCGCGAGATCGATCCGCTCTGGCTCACGCGTCAGTCGCTCGAATCCGATTCGGGTGCGTTGCGCCCCGGCTGCGGCTGGCTGCCTGAATCGTGGCTGCCGCAGGACGCCGTGCGGCGTGCGCTGCGCGCGCTCGCGCGCGATCCGGGTGCGCCGCTCACCGACTACGCGTCGCCATCCGGCCTGCCTGCGTTGCGCCAGCACCTGTCGTGGCGTCTCGCGCAGCGCGGCGTGGAGGCTGAGCCGCGCCAGATCGTGCTGACCGACGGTGGCACCCAGGCGCTCGATCTCGTGTGCCGCTTCTTGCTCGAACCGGGCGACACGGTGCTCATCGATGATCCGTGCTACTTCAACTTCCAGGCGCTGCTGCGCGCGCACCGCGTGCGCGTGGCCGGGGTGCCGTACACGCCCGCCGGTCCCGATCTCGCGGCGTTCGAGCGCGCGCTGATCGAGCATCGTCCGCGGCTCTACGTGACCAACTCGGCGATCCACAATCCCACCGGCGCGACGCTCGCGCCGACGGTTGCGCACCGGCTGCTCAAACTCGCCGAAGCGCACGACCTGCTGATCGTCGAGGACGATATCTTCGCCGACTTCGAAACCGGTCCCGCACCGCGTCTCGCCGCGTTCGACGGCCTCGCACGCGTCGTGACGATCGGCAGCTTTTCGAAAACGATGTCGGCGGCGGCGCGCTGCGGCTTTATCGCCGCGCGTGCGGACTGGATCGAGTCACTCGTGGATCTGAAGCTCGCGGTGTCGTTCGGCAACGGCGAACTGACCGCCGATCTGGTGTACCGGCTGCTCGTGGACGGCACCTACCGGCATCATCTGGACGCATTGCGCGCGCGGCTCGCCGATGCGATGAGCGAGACGCTGCAGCGCCTCGGCGCGCTCGGCATCGAGCCGTGGACGCGGCCGCAGGCGGGACTGTTCGTCTGGGCGCGCCTGCCCGGAGGGCTCGATGCAGCGCGCGTGGCGCGCGAAGCGCTGGAGGCGGACGTCGTACTCGCGCCGGGTAATGTGTTCAGCGTGTCGCACAGCGCGGGCGATTTTCTGCGCTTCAACGTCTCGCAGTGCAATCGCCCGAAGGTGTACGAAACATTGCAGCGCGCGATGGAGCGCTGCGCGCAGCCGGCCTGAACAGACCCTAATGTTGCTTGCGCAGCGGAATGTCCTGCAGCCACCAGGCAAGCGCGAATGAGAACACCACGACGCACGCCGCGAGGAAATAGACGGTGTGCAGCGCGCCCGCGAACGCGTCGAGATATTGGGCGTGCAGCACGGGCGGCAAATGATGAATCGCATCGGGCGTGAGCGGCTGCGGCAGCGTGACGCCGGGCGTGAGCACCTTGTCGAGACGCGTGTCCAGCCCGTGCGAGAACACGGCGCCGAACGCGGCCACGCCGACCGAACCGCCGATCGAGCGAAACAGCGTTGCGCCCGACGTCGCCACGCCCATGTGGCGGAACTCGACGGCGTTCTGCACGGCGAGGATCAGCACCTGCATGACCATGCCTAGCCCGCAGCCGAGCAGGGCCATGTACAGATACATCCAGTGCAGCGGCGTATCGATCGAAAGCCGCGCGAGCAGCGTCATTGCGACGCCGACAAGCGCCGTGCCGGTGATCGGAAAGATGCGGTACTTGCCGATCCGGCTGATGATGCGCCCGGTGATCACCGACATCGTGAGCACGCCGCCCATCATGGGCAGCATCTGCATGCCGGCCTGCGAAGGCGTCGAGCCTTTCACGACCTGGAGATAGAGCGGCAGGAACGTGACCGAGCCGAACAGCGAAACGCCCACGATGAAGCCGATCAGGCTCGCCAGCAAGAACGTGCGGTGGCGGAACAGTTCGAGCGGCATGATGGGTTCGGCCGCGTGTTTTTCCTCGTGGATGAAACCGGCGACGGAAACGACGCCGAGCACGAGCGTGAGCCAGAGCTGCGGCGAGGTCCACGGCAGGATCGTGCCGCCCTGGCTCGTGAAGAGGATCAGGCAGGTGAGGGCGGAGGCGAGCCAGGCGGCGCCCATATAGTCGATCACGTGCCTGACGTGCGCGGTGCGCGGCCGGAACACGGCGCCGATCACGGCGAGCGCCACGGCGCCGAGCGGCAGGTTGATGTAGAAGATCCAGCGCCACGACAGGTTCTCGACGAGAAAGCCGCCGAGCAGCGGCCCGACCACGGTCGCGAGGCCGAACACGCCGCCGAACATACCCTGATATTTGCCGCGCTGCGCGGGCGGAATGACGTCGCCGATGGCGGCCATCGTCACGACCATGAGCCCGCCGCCGCCGATGCCCTGCAACGCGCGCAGCACGATCAGCTGCATCATGTTCTGCGCGACGCCGCACAGCGCGGAGCCGATCATGAAGATCAAGATGGCGGCCTGTAGCACGATCCGGCGGCCAAACAGGTCGCCGAATTTGCCGTACAGCGGCACGACGATGGTCGACGTGAGCAGATAGGCGGTGACGACCCACGAAAGCCGGTCGAGCCCGCCCAGTTCGCCGACGATGGTGGGCAGCGCCGTCGAGACGATGGTCTGGTCGAGCGCGGCGAGCAGCATCACGAGCAGGAGCGCGGGGAACAGGAGCCGGATCGGCGGATGGTCGGCTGCGGGCGCGGGGCTGTTCGAGACCGGGGTGGGGTGTTCCGTGGCGGGTTCCATCGATCGGAAGGGTGCTTGAAATTAATTAATGTGGAAATTAATATAGGCGAATTCCCAATACCGGTCAAAGCACGCAGTGTGACGAAATATGAATGACCCCGATATTCCAGCCGCCGCAGTGTCTTCCCACGCACCCGCGCCCGCGGCGCGCCGTCCCGGCCGCCCGAGCGGCGGCGCGGGTGGGGCGCAGCAGCGCGCCCGCCTGATTGAGGTGGCGCTCGCGCTGTTCGCGCGCGACGGCATCCAGGACACCTCGCTCGCCGCGATTGCTCATGAGGCCGGTGTCACGCCCGCGATGGTCCACTACTACTTCAAGACACGCGACCAGCTGATCGACGTGCTGATCGAGGAGTGTTTCCTGCCGCTGCGCGCCGGAATGGGCGGCATCTTCGAGGCGCATCCCGACGATCCCGTGGCCGCGCTCACGTTGCTCACCGAGCGCTTTGCGGAGATCGGCGAACGCTATCCGTGGTTTGCGCCGCTGTGGGTGCGCGAGGTAATCAGCGAAGGTGGACTGCTGCGTCAGCGCATGCATGCGCGTTTCGGCCAGTCGCATCAGCTGGCGGCGCAGGCCGCGATTGCGCGCTGGCAGCGCGAGGGGCGCCTCAATGCGGCGCTGGAGCCGTCTCTGTTGTTCCAGTCGCTGCTCGGCCTGACGCTGCTGCCGCTCGCGACGTCGCGCGTCTGGCGCAACGACCCGGCGCGCCGCGAACTGAGCGCGCGCGACATTGCACGGCATGCGGTCGCGCTCATCACGCAGGGCGTCGGACCGGCGCACGGCACGCATGAACGTGGATGATTTTGCAAATCGTGCCGGTATGTCCTGCCATCGCATCCTCACCTCGAAGCCGCACGATTCCAGCGGTTATTCGTGCGCCGATGTCGCAGCGCATCTGCGGCGCTTCAATTCGATATCGCTTATGGTGCAACACGTTGGCGTGCAGCAATCGGTGCCGGAACGCACAGGCTGTTTCGCCGTGCCGATCCATCAATTGTGGCGTTTCAGGGTGCAACATTTCGAAGCAGCAGGCGCGCATCCGGGAACGACCGGCCGCAACCGGCCGTCAAACACGCTTCGACCGGCAGCGCGGCGAAGCGCCGCTAACGCGTTTCATCGGCTTGTCTTAATGGCGGGCTATCGTGCGCGGCGCGTCATGTACCAACCCATGACTGGTCCACAGTGCGCTTCATGCGGTGGCATTAATATTGCGCATCAACGGCGGCCTGCGGCGGCTTTCGCGCATGGCGCGGCTCGCCACACAGACAGAACGGCATTCAAGCAAACACAATGAACGCAGTACACAGACTCGACCGGACGACCATCGTCCTCGTCGAAGACGATCCGCTCTCCCGGGCTTCGCTTACGTCGTTGCTCGAATCGGAGGGGGCGCATGTCGTAGCGGTGGAGGACGCCGAGACCGGCGTCGAAGCAGCGCTGGAATTGCTGCCCGACGCGGTAGTCTGCGATCTCGATCTGCCGGCAATGGACGGTTTCTATCTGATCCAGCGATTGCGCGATCACGAAATCCGCGGCGATCACGCACCCGCCATTGCGGTCGCCCTGACCGGACACACCGACGAAAGCTGGCGCCTGCGCAGCATCGGCGAAGGTTTTCAGCACTTCATGATGAAACCCGCCCGCCCCGATGAACTCGTGACGCTGTTGAGCGACGCGATCGACTCCCGGCACATGTAAGCATCGGCGTGCTTCAGCGTACCTAAGCGCCCATACGCGCGCCTGAGCGCGCGTGAATCTGCGTGACTGTCACCTCAGGACTGCGCGGCGGCTTCGGCCGGCGCCGGTTCGGCGGCCTGGCATTGCGCACAGACCCCTTTTAGCTCGATCCCGTCGCCCGCGAGCCGGTAACCCGCCGCCTCGATCTGGGCGACGAGCGCCTGGCGCAGCTTCGGCTCGTGCAGTTCGGTGATGTTGCCGCATTGCTGGCACACGACGAGGATGCCGTGCTGGCACTGCGTGAGATCGTGGCATACCGCGAATGCGTTGATCGATTCGATGCGGTGAATCAGCCCCGCCGCAAGCAGGAAATCGAGCGCGCGATAGACGGTGGGCGGCGCCGATCCTGGATGGATCTGGCGCATTTCGTCGAGCAGCGAATAGGCCTTGGTGGCCCGGCCCGAGGTGAGCAGCAATTCCAGCACCTTGCGGCGCAGCGGCGTGAGCTTTTCGCCGCGTTCGCGGCAGTACGCCTCGGCCATCGCGAGTGCGGCATCCAGCGACGCGGGCGATGCGGGCCGCGCGGGTGAACGGGCCTGCGCGCCGTCGTGGAGGTGCGCGTGATCGCCGTCGTGATCGTGATGGTGATCGTGCGGGGCCGCCATATCCGGGGACGGTTTTGCTGTGTTCATCCCGCGATTATACGGGGCGCGTCGGCTGCGCGCCGGGCCCCGCATGACGGGGATCGATCAGGTGAGCGGCACATCGACGTACTTGCGAAAGCCTTCGCGATGCGCGAGGCGCTGATACCAGCGCTCGAGATTCGGCAGCGGCGGACGCTCGACGCCTGCGAGGCCGAACCAGCGCCGCGCGAACGCGCCGATCACGATGTCGGCGAGCGAAAAGCGCTCGTTTTCGAGGAAAAAGCGGCCTTGCAGATGACGGTCGACCCGTTTCCACAGCGCGCCGACGGCTTCGAAGTCGGCGGCGAGTTTCGTCATGTCGCGCTGTTCGACGCTCGTGCGCACGAGCGTGGCGAAGACCGGGCGCTCGGCGGGCGCGAGCGTGCCGAGCGACCAGTCGAGCCAGCGCTCGATCAGCGCGCGCACTTTGGGATCGGCGGGATAGAGCTGGCTCGACGGGCCGTATTGCATGGCCAGGTAGCGCAGGATCGCGTTCGATTCCCACAGCGTGAACGTGCCGTCGACGAGCGTCGGCACTTTCCCGTTCGGATTCATGGCAAGGTATGCGGGCTCGTCGAGCCGGCCGTATTGCAGTCCCGCGTCGATGCGCTCGAACGGCAGCACCAGTTCGTCGCAGCACCACAGGACTTTCTGGACGTTCACCGAATTGGCGCGTCCCCAGATGGTGATCATCAGGCGCACTCTCCTTGACGTTGTAAAAAAGGGCGCGACGGTTGCGCCGGGCGACACGATACACGATCGGACGCCGCTTTTGACGCACCGCGCATCTCGTAGAATAGCCGCTGCAGAACAGCCGCTACCTACCGCAACGCTAAGGCAACGTTAAGCGACGAGATCCGCCCATGGCCCGCATTGTCCCCGACGACTGGCAGCACCTCGAAGCCACCGGCGCCGCCGCGCGCGAACGCGAGACGCTCGCGCTCCTCGAACGCGGCCTGCCCGACGGTTATACGGTTTATCACGGTGTGCACTGGACGCGCCTCACCGAAGGTTTTTCGGTGTTCGGCGAAGTCGATTTCGTGATCGTGAGCCCGGCCGGGCGCGTGATGATCGTCGAGCAGAAAACCGGCTTTCTGCGCGAGACGCCCAACGGCCTCGTCAAGGCGCACCTGCAGACCGAGCGCAACGTGGCCGTGGCGCTCGCGCGCACGCTCGAAGGCCTGCACCGGCGCTTTACCGCGGCGTTCGGCGCGGGAACGTACTTCCTCGAAGAGCTTTTTTATTGCCCCGACCATGTCGTGCGCGATCCGGCCATCGCGGGCGTGAGCCCGGCTCGCATCGTCGACGCGACGCGCAAGGCGCAGCTCGCCTCGATCGTGCTCGATGCGCTGCCCGCCGACGCGCCGCGCCTGCCGTGCGCGGCCAGGATTCACCATTTCCTCTCCGACGAACTGTCGCTCGCGCCCGACGCGAGCGCGCTCGTCGGCGCGGCGGGCACGCTCGTCACGCGGCTCGCGGGCGGGCTCGCAACGTGGGCGCGGCGGCTCGAATTCTCGCCGTTCCGGTTGCGCGTGATCGGCACGGCGGGCTCGGGCAAGACCCAACTGGCGGTGCAGGTGATGAAGGACGCGCTCGCGCGCGGCCAGCGCACGCTCTATGTGTGCTTCAACCGGCCGCTTGCCGACCACATCGCGAAGGTTGCGCCCGCAGGCGCCACGGTCACGAACTATCACCAGCTCTGCGACTGGGTTGCGCGCGACGGCGGCCACGTGCCCGATTTCCACGGCACGAACGTATTCGACCACCTGGAGCGCCGCTTCGCCGCAACACCCATCGACGAGCGCTGGCGCTTCGACGTCCTGATCGTCGACGAGGGGCAGGATTTCCAGCAGACGTGGGTGGACGCACTCGAGCGGCTGCTGCGCCCGGGCGCTGCGTGGTGGTGGCTCGAAGATCCGCTGCAGAACCTCTATCTGCGCGATCCGGTCGCGCTGCCGGGATGGACGGTGCTGCGCGAGAACACCAACTATCGGAGTCCGCGCGACATCCTCGCTTTCCTGCGCGAGGCCGCCGGTCCCGCCGCGCCCGCGCTCGCGCAGCTTGCGGCGGGCAGTCCGTTCGACGGCTCGGACGTCACGTTCGCCGCGTGGGACGAAACCGCGAGCGCAGCAGCGGGCACAGCAGCGGGCACAGCAGCGGACGAGCCGCCCGTTGTGGCTGCAACCAAGCGCGCGATCACCCAGGCGCTCTCGCTCGGCTTTCGCAAGCAGGACATCGTGGTGCTGTCGTTTCGCGGACGCGAGCATTCGCAGCTCGCGGCGCTCGATCATCTGGGCCCGCATCGCCTGCGCAGCTTCACGGGGCAGTACGACCTGTTCGGCAATCCGCAGTATCGCGACGGCGACGTGCTGCTCGATTCGGTCTATCGCTTCAAGGGGCAGTCGGCGCCCTGCGTGATCCTGACCGAAGTGGACTTCGACGCGTTCGATGAGCGCGCCGCGCGCAAGCTCTTCGTCGGCGCGACGCGCGCGACGATGAAGCTGATCGTCGTGGCGTCGCAGCGGGCAGCACGTGTTTTGGGTGAAGGGCGGGCCGCAGCCTAGCTCCAGACGGAGGCCCCGATCAGCGTGCCGGTGCGCGTGTGCGCGTTCCACCAGATCACGCGCAGGAGCGGTGCGAGACGGGCGATGAGGATCGCCTGAACCGGGTCGCTTTCGATGTAATGCGTGACGCCGCGGCGGATCGCCGCCGCGGCCTTGTGCGCGGCGGCGCCCGAAGGCGTGTCGTCGTGCTCGTCGGATGCGCGCATCACGAGATCGAGATGCCCGAAGCCGTAGCGTTCGAGCCACGCCTGGGTGCGCGCGCGGTCCATCTCGGGCCGTCCGGTGATAATGGCGCGCGCGCGTTGCACGTCGATACCGGGAATGCGCTCGAACGGCATCAGCGCATCGCGCTCGGCGAGCGCCGCATCGAGGTCCTGTTCGTAACGTTCGAGCGGCAGATCGGGCAGCAGCACGCCGTCGAGGTCGATTGCGTAGACGGTGTACTCGTGATCGTCGGCCATCAGCGAACCTTGCTGCGCGCCTTTACGCGACCAGTCGGCGCGATAGCGGTCCGTGTAGGCCTGGCGCTCCCACGGGAACAGCGTGAAATAGCCGCTCGCGTCGATCGAATAATCGGGCCGCAGGCGCGAGAAATCGTCGAAGGCGCCCGTGAGCGTGCGCACGATCAGGCCGTGTTCGCGCAGGAACGCGATGCAGTCGGTGAGCGTGTTGCCGCGCCCCGCAATGTCCTCGCACAGCAGCACTTTCGAGCCGGGCTCGGGCAGCGGCAGCGTCGAATCCCAGCGGACTTCACGGGTGGCGCGCTCGTAGCGCAGGAACGCGACGTCCGCGCCGGTCGCATGCGACACCATCAGCGCGAGCGGCGCGCCGCCGCGCAGAATGCCGATCACGGCGGCGAACGCCTCCAGGGCCAGCGCCGGCCGAAGCGACTCGACCCACTGATCGAGTTGTTCGTAAGTGAGCGGGACGACGGGTTTGTTCATCGGGTCGGAAACGGATATAGCGACGCAAAAAGGGTGGGCCGCGCAAGGCGCGCGGCAACGACGGCTACTGTAGGACCAATGTTTGGCGATATTATGCCTTTGCTCGTGCGGCCCCGCTGGACCGCCGGGCGAGGCTGGCAGCGGACGCACAGGTCCGCGCCGTGCCTTCAACAACAACGAATCGAAGAAGCAAAGATTCGAAGATTCAGGGATTCAAAGCGTGAGGGAATTGGAAGTCTTGCAGGAACCGGCTGGCTGGCGGCGCGGGGCCGCTGTAGTTGCCGTGGTCGGGGCCGCGTGCGCGATTGCGGCGCGCGCCGTGCCGCGTACGCTGCGCGCGCGCGATCACGACGGCGATAACGACGCCGAGATGCGCGCGCCGAACGCGGGTGGCCGGTGATGCATCGTCCACTACGCAGGTTCGTTCACGTTCTGATCTGGATTGTCGCGCTGATGCCGCCCGTGGCGGCGGTCGGCTATCTGCTCTACGCAAATCTGCTCGATCCGCGCGTCATCGATCGCCTCACCGGCACCTACAACGGCCTCTACTGGGACGCAGCACAGCTCCAGAACGCGTACGCGCGCTTCGAGAGCGAGTTGCTGATCTACGCGGACGGCGCCGACCGCGACCTCGACGAACTGCAGTTGCGCTATACGGTGCTGCGCGCGAAGCTCAACGTCGCGAACTTCACGACGCAAGGGCTCGGCGCGCGGCCGCACCTCATGAAGCGTGAACAGGACGATCTCGCCGTGCTGGAAGCGGCAATCGCGCCGTTCGAGGCGCAGTTCCCAACGCTCGCAGACAATCCTCGGCGCGCCTTGTCGATGGTGCGCGTGCTGCGCGCGCACTGGCCGCAGGTCGTCGATCTCTCGCTGAGCCGCCATTTAGCCGACATCACCGAGCGCGATGCACTCCGTCACGACTTCATGGCGAAGCGCCGCGAACTGTTTGCGGCGGCGATCTTTCTGCTGATGCTCTCGGCGGCGGCGATGGTATTGCTCGTCATGAACGGCTACCGGCGCACGCGTCTCATCCACCAGCAGCGCGCGCTGCTCGACGCCGAGCACGAGGCGAGCCGCGCCGCGCGCGAAGCGGGCACGGCGAAGGACGCGTTTCTCGGCATGATCAGCCACGAGCTGCGCACGCCGTTGCACGCGATCGTTTCGTCGATCGAACTGCTCGGCTTCAACTCGCATTCCGCGTCCGACCGCAAGGTGATCCAGCGCCTCGAAACCGCCGCGCGCCAGCTCGAAGCGCAGATGAAGGACCTCACCGATTACGCGCGGCTCGGTGCAGGCAAGCTCGAATTGCGTCACCAGCAGTTCGATCCGCTCGAATTGCTGCAGTCGATCGTCGACGAAAACGAATCCGTCGCGACGGCGCGCGGGCTTGCGTTCGAGCATGCGTGGCACGGCGACCGGCATCCGGTTGTCGCCGATCCGCACCGGATCCGCCAGATCGCGAACAATCTCGTCACGAACGCGATCCGCTACACCGAGCAGGGCTCGGTGCGCGTCGAATTTGCGCTCGGCGCGCAGACGCTGTCGATCATCGTCAGCGATACGGGGCCGGGCGTGCCGCCGTCGCAGATTCCGCTCATTTTCAAGGAGTTCACGCAACTCGACACGCTGCGCTCGCGCCGCTACGAAGGTGCGGGCATGGGCCTCGCCATCGTGCGCGGCCTGGTCGACCTGTTCGGCGGAGCGATCGAGACCGACAGCCGGGTGGGCGAGGGCACGAAGTTCACGGTCACCGTGCCGGTTGCGCCGGTCGACGCGCGCGAGGCGGACGGCGCGACGCAGCAGACCGGCGGCAAGTTCGCGCGTGCGCGGGTGCTCGTGGTCGACGACAATCCGCTCGTGCGCGAGTCGCTCTGCGAGATGGCCGAGCATATGGGATACGCCGCGCTCGCGGACAGCGATGTCGATGGCGCGCTCGCGCGCCTCGCCACGCACCGATGCCATGTGGTGCTGCTCGACCTGCATATGCCTGGGCGCGACGGCTACGCGTTTCTCGCTGGGCTGGAAGCGGGCGGAACGGCGGGGCCGCGTCCGCGGGTGATCGCCGTGAGCGCGGATGTCGCGGCGCTCAACGCGGCATGCGAGGGCGGACCGTTCTTCGAATGCCTGGCAAAGCCGGTCCGTTACGAGGTGTTGCGCGCGGCGTTGCAGCGCGCGTTGTCGGTGCCGCTTACGGCTCCGGAGACCGAGGCGGGTTAGCTTGCCTTATCCACGCCTGGCCAGGAAGTGACTCGGGACGTCAGCCGCGGTTGAGCCGCTTCGAAAGATCGGCGACGAGAATCGCCATGCGCGCGGGCTTCTCATAGCACGCGACGTCGTAGTGGCGCACGACCTCGCTGATCTCCGATTCGCTCGCCTTGCCGGTCAGCAGTTCGCCGGTCAGCACGAAGATCGGCGCGTCGGGATTCTCGGACGCGCGCACGAGCCGGATCGCGTCACCGGCGGTCTGGGCGCCGAACAGCCAGTCGATCACCACGGCGTCGAACACCTGGTTCGCGAGCGCCGCTTCGAAGGCGGCGAGGCCGTAATGGGCCGTGGCCGCATAGCCGTTTTGTTCGAGGTAGTCGCGCAGGTTGTCGGCGGAGGCGCGGTCGTCGTCGACGACCGCGATCAGCGGCTTGTCGGCCTCGGCGCGGCGCGGAGAAATCTCGATCTTGAGGACTTCGCGCGCGTCCTGGTAATGCGTGCCGTCGGGGCGCACGACGCGCCACTGGCCCTGCGTTTCATACGCGATGAATTCGGGCCGGCAGCCCGGCTCGACCGGCGCGCCGATCCACGCGACGCACGGCAGCACGGCCGCGTTCACGCACAGCCGCGCGTCATGCGCGCTCGCGCCCGCCACGTACGGATCGGGCAGTTGCGTGCCGAAGAGATGCCCGGCCGGCTCGCCGAACGCGGCGGCGACCTTCGTGATCTGCGCGAGCGTCCACGGGCTTTCGCCGCGCAGCTTGCGGTGCCCTTGCGAAAAGCTCAGCTCGAGGATTCGGCAAAGCTCTGTCGTCTGTTGGCGCTTGCCGATGCCATGACGGCTCATCAGCGCGCGCACGCGCTCCGCGACCGTGGCTGGATCGGTTGTGTGTGCTACGTTTGACATCCTGCCTGCGAGATCGAAGACTCGGTTTTTTGACTAGATAGGGTGTGCAGCCGGTGTGCAGCCGCTCGCCTGCGACGGACAAATCACGAAAAGATCGCGTACGGATCGTCCAGGGAGCAGGCGGCGCGCATTATTCTAAACGCATCAATTATCGGCAACCCGGTTTTTATATGACTAAATTGGGGGCCGGAGAACGTTTGCCTTACGTTATCTTTATTTCTGTCAGGCTTTCTGGTTTTCAGGCGCGGCTACGGTCAATCCCTGAGTGGGCGAAGCGGTGCGCGGGCGATTTTCGGCGCCGTCGACGGGCGCATTCCTGCCTCAGGCGGGCTGCATCCCGTTCAAAAGCTGCTGCACGCGCGACAGATCGCGATTCATCGGCCCGGCGCCCTCGAACAGCCCCGCGAGCCAGTCGACGAACACGCGCACGCGCGGCGACGCCTGGCGCGTTTTCACATAGGCGATCGAAACGGGCGTCGGCAGCGGCTTCCACTGCGGCAGTACTTCCACCAGCGCGCCGCTGTCGAGATACGGCTGCGCCGCGAGCCGCGGCGGCTGCACAAGCCCGAGCCCTTGCAGCCCGCACGTGAGGTACGCGATGTCGTCGCTGACGTGGACGAATCCATCGACCTTGACTTTCGTTGCGCTGCCGTCCACCTCGAAGTCGAATTCGAGCGGACGTCCCGATCGCGGCGAGAGAAAGTTCACCACCGGATGCTGCGCGAGCTCGTCGAGCGACGCGGGCGCGCCGTGACGCGCCAGATACGCGGGGCTCGCGCACGTCACGTGTTCGAGTACGCCGAGCCGTCGCGCGGCGAGTCCCGAGTCGGGCAACTCGCCGAGCTGGATGCTGCAATCGACGCCTTCTCCGACCAGATCGACATTGCGCAGGCTCACGCCGATCGCGAGATCGATCTGCGGATAGCGCACGTGAAAATCGTCGAGTTCGGGCAGCACGACCGCGTTCGCGATCAGCCCCGGCATTTCCACGCGCAGGCGCCCGGTGATGCCGCCGGGCGTTTGCCGCACGCTCGCCTCGGCATCGTCGATATCGGCGAGGATCTGCGCGCAGCGTTCGTAATAGGCCGCGCCCTCGGGCGTGAGCGATAGACGGCGCGTGGTGCGCACGAGCAACGCGGTGCCGAGCAGCGCTTCGAGATTCTGCATGATCGTCGTCGCACTTGCGCGCGGCATGTCGAGCGACTGTGCGGCCTTGGTGAAACTGTTGGTGTCGACGATGCGAACGAAAGTGCGCATCGCCTGGATACGGTCGATCACGGGCAAACTCCTGTCCTTACTGACTTGAGAGGTCCGCAGTGCTGCGCGAAAGCGATGAGGCGCGAGGCCGAAACGGCTCGCGATGCCGGCGTCTGCGGAGAAGGGCGCGCGGCGGTTGAAGGAAGCGGACGCCGACGCAAGGCGTCGGCGCGGGGTGGCAGGCTGGCGGGCCGTCGGGAACCGGCGGCCCGGTGGGGCGGGCGTTCGGTGTCTTAGCGCGCGGCGTCGCGCAGCGTGTCGATGTCGATCACGAAGCGGTACTTCACATCGCTCTTGAGCATGCGGGTGTAAGCGGTGTTGATGTCCTGCATCTTGATCATCTCGATGTCCGAGGTGATGCCGTGCTGTCCGCAGAAGTCCAGCATTTCCTGCGTTTCTTCGATGCCGCCGATCAGCGAGCCCGCGATGCGCCGCCGCTTGAAAATCAGGTTGAATACCTGCGGCGACGGGTGATCGTGTTCGGGCGCGCCCACGAGCACCATCGTGCCGTCGCGCCGCAAGAGTTGTATGAACGGGTTCAGGTCGTGCTGCGCGGCGACCGTGTTGATGATCAGATCGAAGCTGTTGGCGTGAGCCTTCATCTGCTCCGGGTCCTTCGAGATCACGACCTCGTTGGCGCCGAGACGTTTGCCGTCCTCGATCTTCGACTGCGACGTGGTGAACAGCACGACATGGGCGCCCATGGCGTGCGCGAGCTTCACGCCCATGTGACCGAGTCCGCCGAGGCCCACGATGCCGACTTTCTTGCCCGGACCCGCGCCCCAGGTGCGCAACGGCGAGTAGGTGGTGATGCCCGCGCACAGGAGCGGCGCGGCGCCTGCGGGGTCGAGGTTTTCCGGCACGCGCAGCACGAAGGCTTCGTCGACGACGAGCTGCGTGGAATAGCCGCCGAAGGTGGTCTCGCCGCTCACGCGGTCGATGCCGTTATAGGTGCCGACGAAACCGTTCTCGCAATACTGTTCGAGGCCTTCGGCGCAGCTTGCACAGGTGCGGCACGAATCGACGAGACAGCCTACGCCGACCAGCTGGCCGACGCGGTAACGCGTGACGCCCGGACCGGTTTCGGCCACGCGTCCGACGATCTCGTGGCCCGGCACGACCGGGTACATCGTGTTGTGCCATTCGTTGCGCGCCTGGTGCAGGTCGGAGTGGCACACGCCGCAGAACTGCACGTCGATGCGCACATCGTATTCGCGCAGGGCGCGGCGCTGAAATTCGAACGGTGCGAGCGGCGTGCTTGCGTCACGGGCGGCATAGCCGTAAGTCGGGTACATGTTGACTCCTGTTGTGACCGGGGAAGCCGGCGAGGGTGCCGAGGGTGCCGAGGGTGCGTATGGCGGCAGGGTTCCCATCCTAAGGACCGGGCCGTGGACGGGGAATACCTGAATCTATCGAAGACTTGCCTGATTCTCCTGGCTGCGGGCGCGCCGGAGGGATCGGTGATAGATTTCCAAGCCTGTTTCTCTGCAATGTGTTTGCATTTGGGGCACATACGACATGACACACGTTCTTACTGCAGTCACATCGGCCAGCCATCAGGTCAGCCACGAAGGCGGCCTGATCGACGAGGGCAGCTACACCCAGCGCCGCATGGTCGAGCTGCTCACGCAACTCACGCGCCAGGACGGCGTCAATCCCTCCGCGCTCGAGTGCGTGCGCCTCATGCGCGCGAGCGTTGCGCGTCCGCGCACGCCGGTCATGTACGAGCCGAGCATTTTTATCGTCTGCCAGGGCCGCAAGCGCGGCTTTCTCGGCGATCAGGTGTTCGTCTACGACGCGCAGCAATACCTCGTGCTTTCGGTTCCGCTGCCGTTCGAATGCGAAACCGAGGCGAGCCCGGAGGAACCGTTGCTCGGCATTTCGATTCGCGTCGATCTGACGATGGTCGCCGAACTCTTGATGGCGCTGAACGAGTCGCGCGGCAGCACGGTGTCCGAGCCGCGCGGCATCTACGCCACGCAGCTCGACGCACCGCTCTCCAACGCCGTCTTGCGCCTGCTTGAAGCGCTCGCTTCGCCGTGCGACGCACGCATTCTCGGGCCGTCGATCGTGCGCGAGATCCTCTACCGCGTGCTGACCGGCGTGCAGGGCGACGCGATTCGCGCGGCGCTCGCGCACCAGCACCACTTCGGCCGCATTGCGAAGGCGCTGCGCCGCATCCACGCCGACTATTGCACCGACCTCGACGTCGACATGCTCGCGAACGAGGCGGGCATGAGCCTCGCGGTCTTCCATGCGCACTTCAAGACCGTGACGTCCACATCGCCGATGCAATACGTGAAGACCACGCGCCTGCATCACGCGCGTTTATTGATTGCGCATGACGGGCTCAACGTGAGCGCTGCGGCGACGCGCGTGGGATATGAGAGCGCGTCGCAGTTCAGCCGCGAGTTCAAGCGCCTGTTCGGCCTGAGTCCGGCCGACGAAATGCGGCGTGCGCGCGGAGAGGCCAAGGCCGAGGGCGCGGCGCCGCGCGTCGCACCAGCCGCGCCGCGTTATGTGACGGCGGTTTAACGCGCGTCAAGAAACCCGGATCATCCGTATGTCGAATTAACGGCGAAGCGATCGGGCCAGGCGGCGTGGATTCCGGTTTCGCTTGCCGTTTCGGCATGGCGCGGGCGGGTTGGCGCCGTGTCTTTTTATTTCACCCGAGTCGTGTAGAGTCGTTGTGTGCGGAACGTACTGACGTGCCGCTTCACCTTCCGAGGGGCGACAAGCCGATCCAACGCATGCAAACATTGACCGAGGCGCTACACCAATGTGCGGTCCTCGTAGTGAATCAGTTCTATGAGGAGCTGTCACGATTACCCAAATCCCGGCTCATTCTGCAAATGTTGTCGGCGGATGAACTCATTCATCTGAAATCGAAGCAGGTCCAGAATCTTCTCGCCCTCTCGGACCCCGACCTGACCACGGACGGCCACGCCGAGATGGCGCTGCGCATCGGGCGCATTCACGCCATCGTGGGGCTCGACAAGGAAGAGCTGGTGCGCAGCCGCGGCATCCTCCAGGAACTGCTTTTCAAGCCGATCAGCAACCGGGTGAGCGGCGAATCCCTTTCGTTTTGCGCGAGCCGCCTCACGACCGATCTCGCCTGGCAGCTCAAGGCGTATCAGAACGTGCAGGATTCGCAGCAGGAAGTCCTGCTGCGCGTCACGCGTCTCGTGTGGGAAGCGGACAGCTATACGAATTTCATCGACGACCTGGTCGAAGTGCTTTCGGCCCATGACGAGATCGCGGCCTGCATCATCGGGCGTCCCGATGAGCACGGCGCGTTTCACTTCGAGGCAGGCGCGGGCGGCCGCGCCCGCGCCGGGTTGCTGGAAGTGCTGACCGACGAGAGCCAGCCCCTGAGCGTACGTGCCGACGATCCTCACGGGCAGAGTGCAGTGGGACGCGCGTGGCGCAGCGGCAAGGCCGAGCGCGTGGCCAACTATCAGACCGATCCGCTCGTCCTGCCGTGGCGCGACCTTGCGAAGCGCGAAGGACTGCGCTCGTCGGTGTCCATCCCGATCGCGGCGCAGGGCCATTCGCCCATGGCGATTCTCGTGCTCCTTAGCGCATTGCCGGGCGGTTTCATCGGTCCGCACCAGGTGGCGTTCATCGAACTGCTGCAGACCTTGCTCGGCTGCGCCGCGATGCGCCTGCAAACCCAGGACGGCAAGAGCCATGCGGTCCCGGTGAGCGTGCGGCAGCACTGGGCCGCGCTCGTGCGCACGGACGGGCTGGAGATGTACTACCAGCCGCTTCTGAACCTGCGCACGTGGCAAGTGGGCAAAGCCGAAGCGCTCGCGCGGCTGCACGACGGCGGGCGTGTGCTCACGCCGGATGCATTCCTGTCCTCCCTTGCCTCGGACGATCTGCTCGCGCTGTATACGCACGGCCTCGACGAGGCGCTCACGGATCGCAAGCAGTGGCTGCGCGATAACCTCGATCTGGAAATCTCGATCAATTTGCCGCCTGCGGCGCTCAACGATATCCGCTATTTCGAAGCGACGAGTTCCGCGCTGGCGGCGCACGCGTGTGCGCCCACGAAACTCACGCTTGAGGTTCTGGAGAACGAATCTTTGTCGCTGAGCCAGGGGCAGTGCGCGATTCTCGATCGCTTTCGCGGGCTCGGCGTGCTGCTTGCGCAGGACGACCTCGGCTCGGGTCACAGCGGGCTCGCGCGACTGCGCGAACTGCCGTTCGACTGGATCAAGATCGACCGGAAAATCGTGCGCATCGACGGTGACGGCGCACTCGACGTGCTGCGCTTTATCTTTCAGCTTACTCACCTCGGACATGCGCTCGGCAAGCTGGTGCTTGCGGAGGGGATCGATACGATCGAGCTCGTGCACGCGTTGTCGATACTCGGCGTCGACGGCGCGCAGGGCTACGTGATCGCCCGGCCAATGGAGCCCGGACGCATGCGCGAATGGATGGCGAATCAACCGTCCTGGCCGGTCGCGCCGCGCAGCGAGAGCGTGCTTGCGCGCCTTGCGCGCTTCGTGCTCTGGGAGGAGCGCGTCGCGCTGATTTCAGCGGTGCCCGGCGCGGGGCAGCGTCTGCTGGACGCGCTGCACGGGCGGAGAACGGATGATCCCGCTGTCGACGAGTTTGCACGGTCGCTAACCGAATTCGACGACATTCTGCCGTCCGGAAACGGCCATGATGCGGTACGGCATGCGTTGCTGCGCACGCTGTTGACCGATGGCCGCAATAGCGGCACATACCGTTCGGCGGTGCGCCAGTTGATGACGGCCATCGGGCATGCTGCTTCTGTGTGATTGCGGACTTGCGCGGACGGAGTCGCCTGCATCACCAGGAGCGGCGCACAACGGACTCAACCGCGATTTTCCGTCTGGAGATGTGCGGCAAAGCCCTCGTGCAGCGAAGCTTCCTGCTTCGCGAACAGTGCCGGGTTCCCTTTTCTGAGCTTTTCGAGATTGATGAGCTTCCACCTTATGGCTGGTAGTTCGCTCAGGTGCCTGTAAGGCATCAGGGACCAGTCGGGGGCGGCGCGAGCCAGGGAAATCAGGAACCGGCGGTGTTGATCGGTCAGAGCGGCCGGCAGCTCCCGATGCAGACGTTCCTGTGTCGCTTCGAGGACATCGAGGCCGATGGCTTCTTTCGTCATCCCGACGAAGTCACTCTCGTAGGCGCCCGCCATCGAATGCTTGTGGTTAAACAACACTTCGTGAATCGGCCGGTTGTGCCCCGCGAGGTAAGCCACGAAGGCATCCACGATATCGGCACGCAGACCGAATGCCGAGAACATGTGCATCGCGTCAAACAGGTCACGTGGGTGCTGGCGGTCCAGCGCCGCGACGAGCTTGCTCCCGTAAAGTTCGGCTTCGTGGAGGGTGGGCACGACGATACGGGTGTTGAACAGTTCCTCTGCGGATTTCACGAGAGGGCGCGAGACCGGCTCCAGCAATGTGCCTCTGAACACGTAGTTGACTTCCACCTTGACCGAGGTTTCGCCTGAGATCACGATGAGCTTCACTTCATCGCCCCTGGCCTTACCGGAGGTGGTGGCCGCCGAAAACTTCGTGGCATGTCCCTCGACCTCGATGCGTGCTCTGGCCCGTTCGATCTCTTTGCCGATCGCGGTGATCGCTTCGTCACGGTCGAGTTTCGGGTCCGTCACCACGACATCGATATCAACAGAAAGGCGAGGCATTTCCTGCAGGAACAGATTCAACGCGGTTCCACCTTTCATTGCGAACAGAGGCGTATCGAAAATGATCGGTGCGATGCCCAGCATCAGCCGGACCGTGTCCACGTAGATCTCGTTCATTCTGGTTTGAGCGTTATCCGGCCATTTTTTGTCTGATTCGACCATCTTTTCCCGGCGCCGAGACGGTCCACATGCTTCTGAATTCCCCGAGCCCACGAAAAATCAGCCTCAAGCCCGAGATCACGCACGAGCCTGACAACCTTCACACGGTGGCAGTGGCTCAAAAACTCGTCCAGCACGTCGGCGCGCAGGTTACGCAGGCTCACCATCAGGTTGCTCGCTTCCTCGAGCGATTGGCCTTTCCCGATGTCGCTGGCCAGTTCCAGAATCGCGCGCTCAGGCACTGACACCTTGACCTCCGGGTCGCCCGCAGGGAGCGGTTTCAGGCCCTTTTCGTAGGGCAGATCGTCGTCGAAGAGGGCGGTGGTCTGAAATGAGTAGGTCAGGTGCTGGCCTACCCAGGAGGGGATGCGATATGGCTTCTGGCCCCATAGCACAACCTTTTCCCGAAACGCGATGTTGTGACGGACGCCCTGCCACGAAAGGGCTGTTTTCCCCCCAACGTGAAGACCGGCAATGCGTCGAGTCAGGTACGCGATCGAACCGTCCCTTGTCGGCGTGTCGCCGGTCAAAAGGTAGGCGCCCTGCGAGAGCCGTTGCAGCCACCCGGATTTGACCATCTGCGCCGCGAGCGCGGCGCTGATCCCCATGTTCCTGAGCATGGCGGAATCGACCGGATGACCGCGCCGACTCTCCTGCATCAGCCGCTGGACTGTTTTGTTACTCATCGACGCCTTCCGGTTGCGTTATTTGATTGCAGTATATGCTGTGTTTTTTAAATTATCTGCAAATTTTTAACGCCGCCGAAAATTTGACGAACCGGCGTGATCTCGTGGTTCCAGCGTTGTTTGCATACTAAAACTACTGGATATACTTGATTTTCTGCACACAAATAACGCCAATTGGCTTGGGCGGATACATCAGACCCCTCTGCCGACGAGACGTCCCTCTGATCGCAAAAAAAGAAGCCTGCCATCCATGAGATGGCAGGCTTCGTGGTTCGCACTCGTACTTCAGACGCCCGATACAGCAGTTAGCCGCACGCTCCGACTTCGCCGCACGCCGTGCAGAAATCGCAGCCGTCCTTGCGGATGACGGCATTGGCGCCGCACGATCCGCACTTGCGGCCGAGCATCACGTGCAGTGTGCCGTGCTTCGTGTCGGTCGAGGCTGCATTGGCGTTGTCGTGCGCCCGGTCGCCGGCATGCGCCGACACGTCATGCGCGCCAGCCGCCGTCTGATCCTGCGCCGAACCGGCCGCGCGCCGATGCTCGTTGCGCAGTTGCGCGAGCAGACGCGACGGCACCTGGCGTCCTTCGGCATCGAGGAAGCCGCGGCGATGCAGGATCTGCTGAATCGCGTAGGCGATCGCCGCCACTTCGGAGTCGTGCCACATCGGCGTGCGGTGTCCGTCGAGGCGCTGCGTTTCGCCGTAGCGCACCTGCCCGCGATCCCACGACACCTTGCGCAGATCCTGCAGATTGCGCGCGATGAAGCCGCCGCGCGCCGCGAGCGACAGCGAGCGCATGGTCGCCGTGATCCATTGCTGCGATTCGTCGCGCTGCCCAACCGGAATGAAGAACTCGATGGGCCGCTCGATCGTCAACGATTCGCCGCCCACCTGGCCCGTCACTTCGAGGAACGACACCGCCACGTAAAGCGATACCTTGCCGGCTTGCGTGCGGTACTCGATCTTTTCGATGACGGCCGGCAACTGGCCCTTCGGCCGGTGATCGATCGCCACGCGCAGCGGATCCTGCTGCGTGTCGTTGAGCGTGTCCTCGGCTGCGGCAGCAGCCGCGGCAGCGGTGGGCAGCGTCTGCAGCACGGCGCCGAGCGTCTCGTTCGGCCGGTACGTGGCGAGCCCCTTGAGGCCACGCCGCCACGCGTCGAGATAGAGCCCTTCGAACGCTTCGAACGGGTAATCGGCCGGCACGTTGACGGTCTTCGAGATCGACGTGTCGACGAACGGCTGCACCGCCGCCATCATCGCGATGTGATCCTGCGCGCTCATCTCCAGCGCGCTCACGAAGTAGGCGGGCAGCGCATTCACGTTGCCGCCGAGCGTGCGATAGAGGCGCCACGCGTGGTCCTCGACCATGAAGGTCTCGCTGCTGCCGTCGTTCATGCGGCGCGTGCGCTGGTAGCTCCACGAGAACGCGGGTTCGATGCCGTTCGAGGCGTTGTCGGCGAACGCGAGGCTCACGGTGCCCGTCGGCGCGATCGACAGCAGATGGCTGTTGCGGATCCCGTGCGTGCGGATCGCGTCCTTGATGTCGTCGGGCAGGCGCGAAGCGAAGGTGCCTTCCTCGAGATAGGTTTCCGCGTCGAAGAGCGGGAACGCGCCGCGCTCGCGCGCGAGTTCGACCGACGCGCGATAGGCTGCATCGCGCATCGTGCGCGCCACTTGCGCGCCGAATTCGCAGCCCTGTTCCGTGTTGTAGCGGATGCCGAGCATGACGAGCGTATCGCCGAGCCCGGTGAAGCCCACGCCGATCCGGCGCTTTGCCGCGGCCTCGGCGCCCTGTTCCGGAAGCGGCCAGATGGTCACGTCGAGCACGTCGTCGAGGAAACGCACTTGCGTCGCCGTGCGTTCGGCCAGCGCGTCCCAGTCGAATACCGGCGTGCCGCCCTTCAGCTGCGCGAACGGATCGATGACGAAGCGCGTGAGATCGAGCGGCCCGAGATTGCAGCAGCCGTACGCCGGCAGCGGTTGCTCGCCGCACGGGTTCGTCGCGCGAATGGTTTCCTTCGCGCGCAGATTGTTGTCCTCGTTCATGCGCGAGATGAACACGACGCCGGGTTCAGCGATGTCGTAGGTCGAGCGCATGATCGTGTCCCACAGATCGCGGGCACGTCTTTCGTCGTAGATCCACATGCCGTCTTCGCGCTGCTGCAAATCTTCAGCGGCGCGCAGCGCGGGCGACGGCTCGGCGGGGTGCACGAGCTGCCACATCTCGTCGTTTTCGACGGCGCGCATGAACGCATCGGTCACGGCGACGGAGACGTTGAAGTTGTTCCAGCGTCCCTTCGAGTGCTTGGCCTCGATGAATTCGGGCAGATCGGGGTGATCGCAATCGAGCACCGCCATCTGCGCGCCGCGCCGTGCGCCTGCGCTTTCGACCGTACGGCACGAAGCGTCGAACACGTCGATATAGCCGCACGGCCCGGAGGCGCACGAACCGGTCGAATGAACGTGCGCGCCGCGCGGACGGATCGCCGAGAAGTTGTAGCCCACGCCGCCGCCGCGCCGCATCGTTTCAGCGGCCTGCAGAAGCGCGACGTAGATGCCCGGACGGCCCTGGTCGTCGAAGCCCTGGATGCTGTCGCCGACCGGCTGCACGAAGCAGTTGATGAGCGTGGCGGCGATGCCGCTGCCCGCCGCGCTCATGATGCGCCCGGCGCCGAGTGCGCCGTGGCGCAGGTTGTCGACGAAACGCGCCTCGATTTCGGCGCGCAGTTCGGGCGGCTCCGCCATTGCGACGCCGCGTGCGACGCGCAGGTAGATGTCGTCCGCGGTGCGCTCGTCGCCTTTGGCGTATTTCTCGAGCATCACGTCGAGGGAGAATTGCTGCGGGGCAACCGCGAGCGGAATTGAAGGCTCGTTCTCGGCCATGTACCTGGTCCTTGGGTTGCGCCGCGCGAACGTCGCGCGGCGGTTAACGGGCAGAGGTAGCCGACCGTACCGGACACCGCATGCCTGGGCGGGGACTTACCCCATCCCCTGGGCGGGGGCTCGCTCCATCCCCTGGGCGGGTGCTTGCCCCATCCCAATAATAACCCGCGTAAAAGTCGCCCTGAAAGCTACACTCTCGGCAAAACGAAGGAGGCGGGATGACGCACCAGAAGCGGGCGGATCGGGAGGCGAGTGTCGTGTACCAGGACACTGTGCGTGCGGAGTGGGTCGACTACAACGGCCATCTGCGCGACGCATTTTACATGCTGATTTACAGCTATGCGACCGACGTTTTGCTCGATGCAATCGGACTTGATTCAGCGCAGCGGGACGCACGCGGGCGCTCGATGTACACGCTCGAAGCGCATTTGACTTATTTGCGCGAGATCAAGGAAGGCGCGCGCGTGCGCGTCGATGTGCGCGTGCTCGAACACGACGCGAAACGCGTTCACCTCTATCTGGAGATGTATGCGGACGACGCTCTGGAGCCCGTATCGGCGAGCGAGCAATTGTTGCTGCATGTCGATCGCTCGGGGCCGCGCGCGGAGCCGTTCGATGCCGACGTGCTCGCGCGCGTGGCCGCGCTGCGGGCAGCCGATGCGGGGTTCGAACCGCGTCACCCGGCGCGCGCCATCGGGCTCGCGCCGCGGCGTGCGCGGTGAGCGCTCTGAGTGGGATGGGGGCTTATCCGTTGACGAGGTCGCCGAACACTTCGGCGGCGATCATCACGGATGCATTGAGCGGAGCGGGGCGTTCAGCCGGTTTGAACACGGCGTCGCCACGGCGGATCTTGCGGCGCGACACGGCGCAGGTGCCCGACGTGTGCGCCGAGCGCCGGCGCCAGCGCTGCTCGCCATAGTGACAGCGCCCCGGCTCGACCCAGCGGATCACGAGCGCGCCATCGCTCTGTTCGAGCACTTCGATGCGCTCGCCGTTGGCACCGTCTAGCGCGAGACACGCTTTGGATTTCATTGTCGGCTCCGTAGGTGGGGTGCCCGGAATTTATTCCTGTCCGACAGCAAGTGCCATTGTGTCCCAGTTGAAACACCATTCCAGTATTTGCAACAATCCTTGGGTGATAGGTGGCAAATGGCGAAGGAATGGGGCTTTGCGGGGGATCTGCGTCAACTACACGGATTTGTGCAACGCAGTGTTGTCAGGAGCGCGACACGAAACGGGCGTTCGGAAGAGGGGCGGAACGCGTGGGAACCGGGGCCGGATGCGGATGCGGATGTGGATGCGTTTCGCGCGGTGAGCGGGCGTCAATCCGTCAAGGCATGGCAGATTACCTGATTCGCCGTCCGTCTGCTCCGAACCCGGCAACCGGGTACGAACGCCAGCGCGCAGCCACTACCGCGCGCGTCAGCGCACACAGGCCAGCGCGGACTTGAGCGCGGCGGGCAGCACCTCGCGCCAGACGGGCCACACGTGGCCGCCGTCGACGATGCGCAGCGCCGCCGCGTTGCCGGCCTTGCGCAGCCGCGTGTAGAGCAGCGACGCTTCGGCCTGGATCACGAGGTCGTCGTCGCCCGAGGCGATAAAGAACGACACGCGCGCGGGCTGCGCGAAATACCGGTTCCACAGCGCCGGATAGTTGAGTTCGCGCCAGACGCGCGGATCGAACTGGTGCTCGCCGAAGACGCCGACGTACCGTGCAGCCGACGTGGGCGGCGGATTGCTCGAATAGATCGCGGGCGAGAGCAGCAGGGCGCCGCAAAATTCATCGGGGTGCTCGAGCGCGTAGCGCAGCGCGCCGAAGCCGCCCATCGAGACGCCGCCGATCGCCCGTCCGCTGCGCTGACTCTCCACCGCGAAGTGCGTTTCGATCTCGGGGATCAGGTCGCCGAAGAACGCCGTCTCCATCTTCTCCCGCCGGTCGACGTACCAGTCGATGCCGCCCTGCGGCATCACGATCACGACCGGCGCGATCTCGTGGCGGGCAATCAGTGCGTCGGCCGCGATTTGCAGGTCGCCCTGCGTGATCCAGTCCATCGGGTCGCCGTTGTTGCCATGCAGGAGATAGAGCACCGGATAGCGCGGGCCGTCGGCGCGATAGCCGGTCGGCAGATAGACGACGTACGGCCAGGCGCGGCCAAGCGCGGCCGAACGAAACATGTGCACGGCGATCGTGCTGGCCGAGGCGGGTACGGCGAGCGCGGTGCTGAGCGCAAGCAGCGCTGTCTGGAGGAGTCTGCGCATGGCGGCAAAACGGAACACGTCGGAACCGGATCATAACTGGCGGATGGCGCCCGTGGCGCGGGCCATCATCCTTGCAGCCGCCCCGCGCGGCGGGCCAGCGCCGCTTCAGGCGGAGACCTTGACCTTTGCGGGCAGCAGGCGTTCGAGCGCGCCGGACAGGCGCACGACGAGCATCAGGCTGCCGAGCGCGAGTGCATCGGCGGCGAGTCCGAGCGGCACGTCCAGATAGCCGTCCGTGTACCAGTAGAGCAGCGAATCGACGACGAGCGAGATGACCGCGCCCGCCACGAACGACAGCAGCCCTTTGCGGCCGATGAGTCCGATCCACGGCAGCGCGCAGGCAACCCGCTTCGTCCAGCCGAGCCGGACCGTCTGCGCCGTGAGCCACGCGATGCCGAGGAAGTTCAGGGCGCGGAACCAGGCGAGGTTGCGCTTGAGATCGCTGTCGAATACCGCGTCGGGGGAAAGCCGCCAGGCGGCGCACGCCACGACGGTGGCGAGCGCGGCGAGCGTGACGATCCAGCCGAGCCGGTGTGCGCTCACGCGCTGAAAGACCGGCTGCGCGCGCGCGATGACGCCGAACACGAACATCAGCTGCCAGCCGAGCGGATTGAAGTCCCACTGCATGCCCGCGGCGTGCGGCAGCCAGGGGGTGGCGAGCGGCGCGAGTCCCCACAGCGCGAGACTGAGCGCCAGCAGCCACCACGGCTTCTTGTGCGCGAGCGGCAGCGCCAGCGGCGCGGCGAGCGCGAACCAGGCGTACATCGGCAGGACGCCCGCCAGATAGGGCTGGCGGCGCAGCAGCACGATATCGCTCAAGGCGGCGGCCGGGGCGAGCGCGAGGTCGTCGAGGTCGGTGACGGTGAGGTTGGGCGCGGTGATGTCGCACGCGAGCAGGATCGCGGAGACGAGCAGCATCAAGAGCGCCGTGACGACAAAGGCGCGATAGATCTCGAACGCGCGCCGGATGAAACGCTGACGCGCGGCGGCTTCGGTGCGGCGCGCGCAGAGCGCGGCCCAGGCGGTGGCGCTCGCGTAGCCGCCGAGAAAGACGAAAACCTCCGCCGCGTCGCATAGCGCGTAGGTGTGCAGGGTGAAGCGCGAGAGGATGCTGCCGCCGATGTGATCGACAACGATGATGAGGAGGACGAGACCGCGGAAAAAATCGAGTTCGACGAGACGGCTGGATGGCTGTGACATGGGTCTTGCTAACAGGCCGCGGCGACGCGCTGCAACGCAGGATGCGCGCGGGTATCGGGCGGCTGTGTCAATCGGCGATGGAATGAGGCCGTGGGGCGCGAGGCGCCGGTGGTCGGGATGAAGTGTCCCGTCTGGCCGGGCAACAGGTAAGGAAAAGACCGGATTGTGACATTCAGGTTCCCCGCCATGAAGTCAGCCGCTTGATTCAGGTAAATATTCTCTTGATTTCTTGTTGCGTTCATCGCGCGCCGCATGTCCGTTCAAGTTTGCGCACGCACGTGCCGATAAGCGTTTAAGGCCGGCATGCGCCGCGGTATTGCATCCGTGTTGCACCAAGGGCCGTGACGAGTGCCGGATCGCGCTTGTAAGCTTTTGTATCAGAGTGTTCCGGGCGGCCAGAACGCCGCGAATGCGCTTTACAATGCCAAGTCGATTTCTTGATTGCGATCGTCTGCTGAATGCGGGCGGTTAAGTGGTGAAAGGAGCCTTTTGTCGGAAGAAGGGGCTCGGATGGATGTGGATCGATGCGGGCCGGGTGAGGAGAAACGCCGGAGCCACGCGACGCCGGGAGCGCGCCAGACGCCGCACACCGCGCCGCGCTTGCCGCGTGCATCGCACACTGTCCACCGCGACTAGAGCCGGAGGCGTACATGCTTAAAGAAGGTAGCGGCCAGCGTATCGACCGTTTGAAGCGCTTTTGGGCCGGGGTCGGACTCGTCGCCCTGCTCGGTGGTTGTGCCAACTTGGGCCAGCAGCAACAGCCGGGCGGGCCGGAGCCGGATCAGTCTGCAGCGTCAGGCGCCGCGCCGGCTTCCGATGCCGCAGCGGCGTCCGCGCCCGCACCCGTGGTTGCGCCAGCGCCGGTCACGAAGGTCGTGACAAAGACGACCTGGGTTCGCGTGCGGCGCGGCGATACGCTCGCGCGGATCGCGAAGCTTCACGGCTGTTCCGTGAAGGATCTGCAGGCCTGGAACCGTGGCAAGACGGGCCGTCTGCGTAAGGGCCAGTCGCTGAAGATCGTCTCGAAGCAGACCATTACCGTGCAGGCGGCCGGTTCAGGCGCAACGGCGGCGAACGCGGCTGGGAATACGCCTGGAAGCACGGCTGGAAACCGGGCGGTAGCCGCCGAAGTTGCACGGCATGCGCGCAGCGTCGCGCTGGTCTGGCCCGCGCAGGGGCCGGTGGTCGAGGCGTTCCAGGCCGGCGAGACACGCGGTATTGAGATCGCGGGCAAGGCGGGCGACCCGGTGCGCGCCGCCGCCGACGGCAAGGTGATGTATGCCGGCACGGGCCTCAACGAGTACGGCAGCCTGATCATCGTCCAGCACAACAAGGACTTCCTGACCGCGTACTCCCATAACCGCCGCCTGCTGGTCAAGATCGGCGACACCGTGCACCAGGGGCAGCAGATCGCGGAGATGGGCAGCGAAAAGAACGACCGCGTGGCCGTGCTGTTCGAGGTGCGCCGCGACGGCAAGCCGGTCGATCCGATGCCGTATCTTCCGCCGAAGAGCTGAGCGCGCAGCGCCGGGGCTTGATTCCCGCCGCGACGAATTCCTGATCCGACATACGAAAACGCCGTCCCCGCGAGCCTGTGCGGGGACGGCGTTTTTGCATCGGTCGAGCCCGAAGACAATCAGTCTTGCGGGACGCGCACCCAGCCTTCCATCAGCACGCGCGCGCTGCGGCTCATGATGGCTTTCTTGACGATCCACTGGCCGTTTTCTTCGCGCGCCTCGGCGCCCACGCGCAGCGTGCCCGAAGGATGGCCGAAGCGCACCTCGGTGCGCTCGCCGCCGCCTGCCGCGAGATTGACGAGGGTGCCCGGAATGGCCGCCGCCGTGCCGATTGCCACAGCCGCCGTGCCCATCATCGCGTGGTGGAGCTTGCCCATCGACATCGCGCGCACGAGCAGGTCGACGTCTTCGGCGCCGACGCGCTTGCCGCTCGACGACGTATAGGCCTGCGGTTTTGCGACAAACGCGATTTTCGGCGTGTGCTGGCGCGTGGCGATCTCGTCGAGTTGCTTGATGAGGCCCATGCGCAGCGCGCCGTACGCGCGGATCGTCTCGAACTTCTTGAGCGCGGCGGCGTCGCCGTTGATCGCGTCCTGAAGCTCGGTGCCGGTGTAGCCGATCGCCTCGGCGTTGACGAAGATGGTCGGGATGCCCGCGTTGATCATCGTGGCCTTGAGCGTGCCGACGCCCGGCACCTCCAGGTCGTCCACGAGATGGCCGGTCGGGAACATCGCGCCGCCTGCGCCTTCTTCTTCGGCGGCGGGGTCCATGAATTCGAGCTTCACTTCTGCGGCCGGGAAGGTCACGCCGTCGAGTTCGAAGTCGCCCGTCTCCTGCACCTGGCCGTTCGTCATGGGCACGTGCGCGATGATGGTCTTGCCGATGTTCGCCTGCCAGATGCGCACGACCGCAACGCCGTTATCGGGCACGCGGTCCGGGTCGATGAGGCCTGCGCTGATCGCAAACGGGCCGACCGCCGCCGAGAGGTTGCCGCAGTTGCCGCTCCAGTCGACGAATGCGCGCTCGATGGCGACCTGGCCGAACAGATAGTCGACGTCGTGCCCGGGGCGGCTGCTCTTCGCGACGATCACGGTCTTGCTCGTGCTCGATGTCGCGCCGCCCATGCCGTCGATCTGCTTGCCGTAGGGATCGGGGCTGCCGATCACGCGCATGAGCAGCCTGTCGCGCGCCTCGCCCGGCTGCTGTGCCGCTGCGGGCAGGTCTTGCAGACGAAAGAACACGCCTTTGCTGGTGCCGCCGCGAATATACGTGGCGGGGATTTTGATCTGGGGAAGGTGTGCCATGTCGAATCCTGAAATGGGCGGGGCGCTACGTTACCGGCAGGTTTCAGTAGCGCCCGTTCAGCCCGTTCATTGCGTTGCTGGATCAGCCCTTGCTCACGCGGCCTTCTTCGACGATTCGAGGAAGTCCTGCGCGAAGCGCTGCAGCACGCCGCCCGCTTCGTAGATCGAGACCTCTTCAGCCGTATCGAGACGGCAGGTCACCGGGACTTCGATGCGCTCGCCGTTCTTGCGTTGAATCACGAGCGTGAGGTCGGCGCGCGGCGTGCGCTCGCCGATCACGTCGAACGTTTCGGTGCCGTCGATGCTGAGCGTCGTGCGGTTCGTGCCAGCCTTGAATTCGAGCGGCAGCACGCCCATGCCGAGCAGGTTCGTGCGGTGAATGCGCTCGAATCCTTCCGCGACGATCACTTCCACGCCCGCGAGACGCACGCCCTTGGCGGCCCAGTCGCGCGACGAACCCTGGCCGTAGTCCGCACCCGCGACGATGATGAGCGGCTGCTTGCGGTCCATGTAGGTTTCGATGGCTTCCCACATGCGGGTGACCTTGCCTTCCGGCTCGATGCGCGCAAGCGAACCCTTCTTCACCGCGCCGTCCACGACGGCCATCTCGTTGATGAGCGTCGGGTTCGCGAAGGTTGCGCGCTGTGCCGTGAGGTGATCGCCGCGGTGCGTCGCGTACGAGTTGAAGTCCTCTTCGGGCAAGCCCATCTTCGCCAGGTACTCGCCCGCCGCGCTGTTCGGCAGAATCGCGTTCGACGGCGAGAGGTGGTCGGTCGTGATGTTGTCGCCGAGCACGGCGAGCGGACGCAGGCCCTTGAGCGTGCGCTCGCCCGCGAGTGCGCCTTCCCAGTACGGCGGGCGGCGGATGTACGTGCTTTGCGCGCGCCAGTCGTAGAGCGGATCGGTCGTCTCGCCGCTCGCGGCGGTGGTCGTGAACATCGGCTCATACACCCTGCGGAACTGCTCGGGCTTCACGCTTTGCGCGACGATCGCGTCGATTTCCTCGTCGGTCGGCCAGATGTCCTTCAGGTAGACCGGCTTGCCGTCCTGGTCGGTGCCGAGCGCGTCTTTTTCGATGTCGAAGCGGATCGTGCCCGCAATCGCATAGGCCACAACGAGCGGCGGCGAGGCGAGGAATGCCTGCTTCGCGTACGGGTGGATACGGCCGTCGAAGTTGCGGTTGCCCGAGAGCACGGCTGTGGCGTACAGATCGCGGTCGATGATTTCCTTCTGGATCTTCGGGTCGAGCGCGCCCGACATGCCGTTACAGGTGGTGCACGCGAACGCGACAATACCGAAGCCGAGCTTTTCGAGGTCGGGCAGCAGCTTCGCGTCTTCCAGATAGAGTTCGACGGCTTTTGAGCCCGGCGCGAGCGACGACTTCACCCACGGCTTGCGCGTGAGCCCGCGTGCGTTCGCGTTGCGCGCGATCAGCGCCGCGGCGATCACGTTGCGCGGATTGCTGGTGTTCGTGCAGCTCGTGATCGCGGCAATGACGACCGCGCCGTCCGGCATCTGGCCCGGCACTTCTTCCCACTTGCCCGCGATGCCGCGCGCGGCCAGATCGGACGTGGGCAGGCGCTTGTGCGGATTGGACGGACCGGCCATGTTGCGCACGACGCTCGACAGATCGAACGTGAGCGTGCGCTCGTATTGCGCGTGCGCGAGCGTATCGGCCCAGAGGCCCGCGGTCTTCGCGTAGGTCTCGACGAGTTTCACCTGCTCTTCGTCGCGGCCCGTGAGACGCAGATAGTCGAGCGTCTGGCCGTCGATGAAGAACATCGCCGCGGTTGCGCCGTATTCGGGCGCCATGTTCGAAATCGTTGCGCGGTCGCCGAGCGTGAGGCTCGCGGCGCCTGCGCCACGAAACTCCAGATACGCGCCGACCACTCTTTCCTTGCGCAGGAATTCGGTGAGCGCAAGTACGACGTCGGTGGCGGTGATGCCGGGCTGGCGCTTGCCGGTCAGCTCCACGCCGACGATATCGGGCAGCCGCATCCACGATGCGCGGCCGAGCATGACGTTCTCGGCTTCGAGCCCGCCCACGCCGACGGCGATCACGCCGAGCGCGTCGACGTGCGGCGTGTGGCTGTCCGTGCCGACGCAGGTGTCGGGGTAGGCGACGCCGTTCGCGATGCCGATCACGGGCGACATTTTCTCCAGATTGATCTGGTGCATGATGCCGTTGCCGGGCGGGATCACGTCGACGTTCTTGAACGCCTTCTTGGTCCAGTTGATGAAATCGAAGCGGTCTTCGTTGCGCCGGTCTTCGATTGCGCGGTTCTTCGTGAACGCATCCGGATCGAAGCCGCCGCATTCCACGGCGAGCGAGTGATCGACGATCAGCTGCACCGGCACGACCGGATTCACTTGTGCCGGATCGCCGCCCTGGTCGGCGATGGCGTCGCGCAGGCCCGCGAGGTCGACGAGCGCGGTCTGACCGAGGATGTCGTGGCACACCACGCGCGCGGGGAACCACGGAAAGTCGAGGTCGCGCCTGCGTTCGACAAGCTGCTTGAGCGAGGCGGTAAGCGTAGCCGGATCGCAGCGGCGCACGAGGTTTTCGGCGAGCACGCGGGAGGTGTACGGCAACGTGTCATAGGCGCCGGGCTGGATTGCCTCGACGGCTTCACGCGCGTCGAAGTAATCGAGCCGGGTGCCCGGAAGAGGCTTGCGGTAGGCAGTGTTCACGGCGTGGGGTGCAAATGGAATAGGGATCGGGGAGGCAACGGCGCCACTTTATTACAGCTTCGCGGCGGGTCACAGCTGGCCGGACGGCCGATATGCCGTCCGGCCATCGGGGTGATCAGCGCTTGGCGATCGGCACGAACTTCAGGTTTTCCGGGCCGGTATAGTTGGCGCTCGGGCGGATGATCTTGTTGTCGACGCGCTGCTCGATGATGTGTGCGCTCCAGCCTGCGGTGCGGGCGATCACGAAGAGCGGCGTGAACATCGCCGTGGGCACGCCCATCATGTGATACGACACGGCGCTGAACCAGTCGAGGTTCGGGAACATCTTCTTGACGTCCCACATGACGGTTTCGAGGCGCTCGGCGATATCGAAGAGCTTCAGGTTCGACTGCTCTTTCGACAGCATGCGTGCGACTTCCTTGATCACCTTGTTGCGCGGATCCGAGATGGTGTAGACCGGATGGCCGAAGCCGATCACGACTTCCTTCGCTTCCACGCGGCGGCGGATGTCGGCTTCCGCTTCGTCAGGGTTGACATAGCGCGACTGGATTTCGAATGCGACTTCGTTCGCGCCGCCGTGCTTCGGCCCGCGCAGCGCGCCGATCGCGCCGGTGATGGACGAATACATGTCCGAGCCCGTGCCCGCGATGACGCGGCCCGTGAACGTCGAAGCGTTGAATTCGTGCTCCGCGTAGAGATTCAGCGAGACGTGCATCGCTTCGACCCACGACTTCGACGGCTCGCGGCCGTGCAGCAGATGCAGGAAGTGGCCGCCGATCGAATCGTCGTCGGTTTCCACTTCGATGCGGCGGCCGTTGTGCGAGTAGTGATACCAGTACAGCAGCATCGAGCCGAGCGAAGCCATCAGGCGGTCGGCGATATCGCGTGCGCCGGGCAGGTTGTGATCGTCCTTCTCGGGCAGCACGGTGCCGAGCACCGAGACGCCCGTGCGCATCACGTCCATCGGATGCGCCGAAGCGGGCACCCATTCGAGCGCGGCCTTCACGTTCGCGGGCAGGCCGCGCAGGGCCTTGAGCTTCGTCTTGTAGCCGACGAGTTCGGCTGCGTTCGGCAGCTTGCCGTGCACGAGCAGGTATGCGACTTCTTCGAACTCGCATGCGGTGGCGAGATCGAGAATGTCGTAGCCGCGGTAGTGCAGGTCATTGCCGGTGCGGCCCACGGTGCACAGCGCCGTATTGCCGGCGGTCACGCCCGACAGCGCAACCGATTTCTTCGGCTTGAAAGCGCCCGCTGCGGGCGTGTTCTTGTCTGCTTCGCTCATGGTGTCTTCCTCGATGTCTGATGAAAGGGGTTATTTCTTCGCTGCGAAGAGCGCGTCGAGCTTGTCTTCGTAAGCGTGATAGCCGAGGTACTTGTAGAGGTCCTCGCGCGATTGCATCGTCGAAACGGCGGCCTTTTGCGTGCCGTCGCGGCGCACGGTTTCGTAGAAGTTCAGCGCCGCAGCGTTCATCGCACGGTACGCGCCGCAGCAGTACAGCGCGATGTCGACGTTCGCGCTCTTCAGTTCTTCGGTCGTGAAGAACGGCGTCGAGCCGAACTCGGTCAGGTTCGCGAGGATCGGCACCTTCACCGCCGCGCGGAAACGGCGGTAGTCGTCGAGCGTTTTGATCGCCTCGGGGAAGACCATGTCCGCGCCGGCCTCGACATAGGCCACCGCGCGCTCGATCGCCGCATCGACGCCTTCAGCGGCTGCGGCATCGGTGCGCGCCATGATGACGAACTGGTCGTCGGTGCGCGCGTCGACGGCGGCCTTCACGCGGTCCACCATTTCGCCGGTCGAGACGACTTCCTTGTTCGGACGATGGCCGCAGCGCTTCTGGCCCACCTGGTCTTCGAGGTGCACGCAGGCGACGCCCGCCTTGATGAACGACTTGATCGTGCGCGCGATATTGAAGGCGCCGCCCCAGCCGGTGTCGATGTCGACCATCAGCGGGAGGTCGACGGCGTCGGTGATGCGGCGCGCATCGGTGAGCACGTCGTCCATCGTGCTGATGCCGAGATCGGGCACGCCGAGCGAGTTGGCCGCCACGCCGCCGCCCGAGAGGTAGAGGGACTTGAAGCCCGTGGCTTCGGCGAGCTTGGCGACGTAAGCGTTGATCGCACCGACCACCTGCAGCGGTTGTTCTGCTGCCACGGCGGCACGGAATTTGGCGCCGGCGCTGGCGGGGGATTTGTTGGTCATTTGGGCATCTCCTGGAAAATCTCGGTCGGATATTGCAGATACCGTGCCAGCGCGCGGCGGCGCGGCTAACGCATTGATTTTGCGCCGGATTGGCTGATCTGAGCCTGATAGTGAAATTTCTTGGATGAAATTGCAATTTCAAATTTGAAATGCGCGAGAGATAATGAATTCCTCTCTCGCCGCACCCGCTCGCCATCAACCGCTGATGAACCGCTCATGAACCGCTTTCCCGCCCCTTCCGACTTCCGCCCGCGCGTCTGGGCGATGGGCATCAGCCGCCTGCGCGACCTGTTTCGCGACATCGCACGCGAATACGACGAGCTCGCCGACCTGCGGGTCGTCGCGCGCGGCTTCGAGGAAGCGGTAGCGGAAATCGTTGCCGCTGGGCCCAACCAGCGTCCCGATGTGATCGTCGCCGCGGGCTCGAACGGCACCTATCTGAAGTCGCGCATCGATCTGCCTGTCGTGCTCCTGCAGCCGACCGGCTACGACGTGATGCAGTCGCTCGCCCGCGCGCGCCGCGAGGCCGATCTCGTCGCGCTCGTCACCTACGGCGAGACGCCCGTCGAAGTGCGCAGCTTCGCGAACGCGTTCGGGCTCGACGTGGTGTTCGCGTCGTATCGCACCATGCAGGACGCGGAGACGTGCGTGCTCGACCTGCGCGATCGCGGCGTGGGCGCGGTCGTGGGGCCCGGTCTCGTCAACGATCTCGCGGCCCGGCACGGGCTCGTGCCGTTCTTCGTCTATTCGCGGCCCTCGGTGCGCGCGGCCTTCGACAACGCGCTCGAAGTCGTGCAGGCCACCTGGCGCGAGACGCAGCGGCGCCAGCGGCTCGACAGCGTGCTGCAGCACTTGCGCGACGGCGTGGTCGCGCTCGATGCGCAGGGCCGCGTCGAGGCGATCAACCAGCGGCTTGCCGCCGTGCTCGGCATCGATCCGCTGCTGGCGGCGGGCCAGCCGCTCGCAGCGCTTGCGCCGGACATCGCCTTCACGCTACCCGAAGCCGACGGCGAATCGCTCGAAACCGTGCGCGGCGTGAGCTACGTCGTGCATCGCGGACCGCTTGTCGACAACGGAGTGACGACCGGCGCCGTGCTCACGTTTCAGGAATCGCGCGCGGTCGAGCGGCTCGACCGCACGCTGCGTTCACGCCAGCGCGCGCAGCAGTTCGTGGCGCGTTACGAGATCGACGACCTGAGCGGCGCAACACCGGGCATCGCGCGCGTGCGTCAGCTTGCGAAGCGCTATGCGAAATCGGACGCCACCGTGCTGATTCGCGGCGAGAGCGGCACGGGTAAGGAACTGGTTGCGCAGGGCATCCATCGCGAGAGTGCGCGGCGCGATTTTCCGTTCGTCGCGATCAATTGCGGCGCGTTTCCCGAGACGCTGCTCGAGAGCGAACTGTTCGGCTATGAAGAGGGCGCGTTTACGGGCGCGCGGCGCGGCGGCAAGGCGGGGCTGATCGAGGCTGCGCATCGCGGCACGCTCTTTCTCGACGAGATCGGCGAGATGCCGT
This sequence comes from Paraburkholderia denitrificans, assembly GCF_042655705.1. Classification (NCBI taxonomy): domain Bacteria; kingdom Pseudomonadati; phylum Pseudomonadota; class Betaproteobacteria; order Burkholderiales; family Burkholderiaceae; genus Paraburkholderia; species Paraburkholderia denitrificans. The sequence goes on from NZ_JBHSMP010000038.1 coordinate 65,626, forward strand.
TGCCGCTGCAAAGCCGCCTGTTGCGCGTGCTGCAGGAGCGCGAAGTCGTGCGGCTCGGCGCGACGGAGCCGACGCGCGTGGACGTGCGCGTGGTTGCGGCGACGCACCGCTCGCTGGCCGGGCAGATCGAGGCGGGCGAATTCCGCGCCGATCTCTACTACCGGCTCAACATTCTCAATCTCGCGATTCCGCCGCTGCGCGAGCGTGGCGGCGATGTCGTGCCGCTTGCGGCCGAACTGCTGGCGCAGGCCGCGCGCCGCGAGCCGCGCGTGGCGCTGCGGATCCGCACGGGCGAAGCGGCTGCGCAGGTGCTCGCGCCCGTGGGCGACGCGCTCGCGCGCCACGACTGGCCGGGCAACGTGCGCGAATTGCAGAACGTGGTGGAGCGCATCGTCGTGGAACTGGCCGATGCCGACGACGACACGCTGACGCCCGACGTATTGCGCGCGATTGCACCGGAAGTGTTCGAATTGCGCGCGGCGGGCGATACGGCGTTGACGCTGCGCGAGCGCAGCCTGAGCGTGGAAGCCGATGAGATCCGTGCGGCGCTGGAAGCTTGCGGCGGCGATCGCGATCGCGTGTGCGCGCTGCTCGGCATCAGCAAGACGACGCTGTGGCGCAGGCTCAACGCGGCGCGCGAGGCCAACGGTGTGGCGGTTGCGACTGCTCCGGCGAAGCGCAGGCGTGCGCCGTGAAATATCGGCGATGCACGCCGCTTGCGTGATTCAGTCCAGTTCAGTCCAGTTCAGTCCGTGACGAAGGCACGCAGGCTGGCTGCCTCAGGCGTCCTGCACGCTGCGCAGTAGCGGAACGAGTCGCCCGTGCAACTGGAGCACTTCGGGACTTGCCTGCATCAGCGCCTGATAGTGCGTGAAGAATTCCACCGACTCCTCGCCCGAGAACAGCGCGCATACGGCCTGCGCGGCGCCGATGCGGTCTTCATCGGTGGCGTCTTTGGCGTCGAGCGACTCGTCGAGGTTCGTGATGACAGCCGAGAGCGGCGAGATCCAGCGAAAGCCGGATCCGTTGATCAGCACCTGCAGGAACGCTGCGGGCGTCACCGGCCCGAACTCGCGTTGATAGTCGGCGCGCTCGTGATCGAGGATCGCCTTGTGCAGCGTAAGGAGCGGCTTGCGGACATCGTTGAGGAACTGGATCGCGCGTTGCTCGTTCATCTCGTGGCTCCTTCGGCGCCGCATGGCGGGTGCGCGGCAGGTCGTGTGGCTGTGCGGAAGATGGTAACGCAATGGCCGAGCAGTCGCGCGGGCTGTGCGGGCCGTGCGGGGCGCACACGCGGGCCATGTATACGCGATAGACGGCGCGCTCGATGGCGGCTGACTCAGGCGTGCGGCATCGGCGCGGCGTTCGACGGTATCGATCTGTGCAGTGGGCGCGGCCTCTGGATTGGCCGCATCGATGAGCCCGCGCGTCCGGTCGGCGTGATCACGGGCATCGGACTTTCGCGGAGACGCAGCGATTGCTGCGCTTTTTCGAGGTGGGCAGCCGGTTCGTGAGCGGACCGCAAAGCTTGTTCGTTAATCGGGGCCGAGTGCAACGACGGAACGCAACCCGTGTTGAATTGTTGTATCCGGAGCAATTATGTTTTGGGCAAATAGGTATTTGCCCTGGTCATTCATCTGAATAAACTTCTATAGCTCTATAGCGAGCCCAGCCAGCCCGTGCAGGCACGCTGGCTCGATCTGTTCTGGAGACTGATTTGATGCGGTCAGGGCGGCGCGAAGCCTGCCCTGACCGGCATGCGTGTATGCATTGCGTTGCGCCGCACGATTTTGATACGTGGAACCTCCGTCGCCGCAAGGCGGCTTTCGCCCAACCCTGCCGGATTGGGCTTTTTTCTTTTACGCGCAACCGGCTGCGGCTCAGACCACAGGGCGGCCGGTGATGTAGTGCTCCAACTGCTCGATCGTGAATTGCTGCTCGGCGATGATGTCTTTCACGAGGTCGCCGATCGACACCATCCCGACCAGCTTCCCGCCGTCCAGCACGGGCAGGTGCCGCATGCGTCGCTCGGTCATGAGCGCCATGCAGTCGTAAGAGGTCTGGGTGGGTTCGACGAAGCGCACGTGCGGACTCATGATGTCTTGCACGGCAGTTGTTTTCGAAGATCGGTCCATCAGCACGATCTTGCGTGCGTAGTCGCGCTCGGTGACGATGCCGACGATCGCGCTGCCGTCGGTCACCACTAGCGCACCGATCTGCTTTTCTGCCATCAGGCGGATTGCGTTATAAACGGAATCTGAGGCGGCAATCGTGTAGACCACCTGTTCCGGCTTTGATTTGAGTACCTGTGCAACGCTCGTCATAGGGCGACTCCCATTCGTCCTTCAACCATTGCGCGGCGGAGCACACTGGGCGGACGCCCTGCGTGCCATCGGAAAGCGATTCCAGTATACGCGTGCGATGTGTGGCGGGAAGTTGGGGTGTGCCCGAACGCGCACAGGTTGCGCGCCCGGCGAGGGAAGCCAAATGGCGGTAAACTCCGGTTCCGAACTTCAATCCGGCGCGTGCGCCGGCCTTTGTCAGTCATCTGTTCCAGAACATGCCTACGTTTCCAGAGTCGTCCTGCGCGGACGGCAACAACGCCAACGAATGCGTCGTGCTTGACGCGACCGCCTCGCTGCCGACCCGTTACGGCACGTTCACGTCCTATGTCTATCGGGTGAAGGACGGCGGTGCGGAGCATCTGGCGCTCGTGATGGGCGACGTGGACAGCGGCGAGCCGGTGCTGACGCGCCTGCACTCCGAATGCCTGACCGGCGACGTGCTCGGTTCATATCGCTGCGACTGCGGCGAGCAGCTCGATCTCGCGTTGCGCAACATCGCGGCCGAGGGACGCGGCGTGCTGCTCTACCTGCGCGGCCACGAAGGACGCGGCATCGGCCTGTCGAACAAGATCCGCGCCTATGCGCTGCAGGAGCAGGGCCGCGATACGGTCGAAGCCAATCTCGACCTCGGCCTGCCTGAAGATGCGCGCGAATACGATTCCGCTGCGGCGATCCTGCGTATGCTGAAGGTTTCGTCAGTGCGGCTCATGAGCAACAATCCGAAGAAGTTCGACACGCTCGCGAAACACGGCATCCCGGTCATCGAGCGCGTTGCACTGCCTATTTCGACGCGCGAAGAGAACGAACGCTACATTCGAACCAAGCAGGTCAAGTTTGGGCATTACTTCGAAGAGAATGAGTAGGGGGAAATTCAGCAGTGTCCGGAGAGGTCCGGGGTGATTCGATAGGTGCTGTAATGGCGTGAATTAAAAGAAAAATTTTCGATTTCGTTGCCCTTGGATTGCTGCGTCGACGCTTGTCTCCGCGTGCCTGAACTTGCCGTGTTGGCGTAGGTTTTTTGGCGTTGAACAAAAAACCTACGCCAACTATCCTTCTCTCAAGAAAACCTACGCCGAGAGAACACCGGACTCGCCCGATGATGGGATTCAAGAACTATCGACGTGCGCGCATGCTGCTGGGCGGAATTGAGCTGATGCACATGATCGTCAAAGGGCAGATGAAGACTGTGGCCAGGAACCAGACACCCGCCGCGCAGTTTTACTGACTCGTTAAATTAGAACTACTGTTAAATCTGGGAAACTCTGATTCCAGCTCCTTAACGCGACAAAACCCTTACCATGGCTGAGCGCGGGAACGTCTGTCGGCATATCGCTGGTTATTTGACATCCTCAGGCTTCACACCATCGCGCTTCGCAAAGGTCGGTAGATTATGTGTATCGAGCCATGATTGCTGTTTAACGTACATCTCCGTGATTAACTGCTCGACTAGCATGATGTATTTCGAATTGTCATTGACGCGATGATTGAGGATCACAGGGGAAACCGCGCGATCGCTGTCTATGGTTCGGTAACAAACGTCATTGCGGCTTTGTCGCGCCGACGAGGGAATCACGCACACACCAAATTCCGCAGCGACCAGGCCCAATGCCGTCTGGATTTCCCTCACCTCGAGCACTTCGCTGGGTTGGACCTCGTGAGCGTGCAGGATATTCAGCACCTGATCGGCAAAGCCCGGATGCGAATCCTTCGGATAAACAATCAGTTTCTGCCGGTGAAGTTGCTGGATCGGCAATGGCGCCGACGATTGCGCCATGGGCGACCCCATTGGCAGGGCGACAGCCAGGCGCTCTTCACGCAGGAGAATTCCCGCCACGTTCGGGTCGCTATGATGGACGCGGCCAAAGCCAATATCGATGCGGCCTTCCTTAAGCGCCTCGATCTGTTGCATCGACATCAGCTCCAACACCTGAATGTCGAGTTCGGGCGCGCGCTCGCGCAGCATGCGCATCAACGTAGGTAATCCGCCATACAGGGTTGACGCGACGAAGCCGATCGACAGCACGCTGCGCTGATGCAGGCCAACACGTTTGGTGGCCGCTTGCATCTGTTCGACCCGTCCGAGGATCTGTATGGCCTGCTCGTAAAACAGGCGGCCCGCATCGGTGAGCTGCACCGGACGGCTGTTGCGCAGCAACAGCGCTACCCCGAGTTCTTGCTCGAGCAGTTGGATCTGCCGGCTCAATGGCGGTTGCGCAATGTGGAGCTGCTCTGCGGCGCGCGTGAAATTGCGTTCCCGGGCTACGGCGACGAAGTAGCGGAGTTGGCGAAGGTCCATGAAAGGTGGGGCGGCATAGGGTATTCCCTATACCTCATAAGTATGTGGAGTCACTATACGGGCTAATTTACACCGTTTTATGGACATCAATACCTAAAAGGTATTGATGGAGATGAAAATGGTCTTGGACGCAGGCACGGTGCGGCAAGTATAAATCCGCTCAACGAACTTCTTTTTGAGCTGATTTGGTGATGACTGCACCGACCATCGAACGTATCGAAACGAGCCTCGTCGATTTGCCGACGATCCGCCCGCACAAGCTTTCCGTTGCGACCATGCACGGACAGACTCTGATGTTGGTGAAGGTGTATTGCAGCGACGGCGTGACCGGCATCGGCGAAGGCACCACTATCGCGGGCATGGCCTATGGCCCGGAAAGCCCCGAGGCCATGAAGCTTGCGATCGACGCCTACTTTGCCCCGGCGATGATCGGCCAGGACGCCACGCGCATCCAGGCGCTGATGGCGTATCTGGGCAAGTTGGTCAAGCTCAATCATTTTTCGAAGAGCGCGCTCGAGACCGCCCTGCTCGACGCACACGGCAAGCGCCTCGGCGTGCCGGTCAGCGAACTGCTCGGCGGACGCCGCCGGGAACGCCTGCCGGTGGTCTGGACACTAGCCTCGGGCGATACCGCGCGAGACATTGAGGAAGCCGAAGCGATGCTCGAAGTGCGTCGTCATCGGGTATTCAAACTCAAGATCGGCGCCAGGGCGCTTCACACCGACATAAAGCACGTGGCGGATATCAAGCGGGCGCTGGGCGAGCGCGCTACGGTTCGCGTGGACGTCAACATGGCCTGGAGCGAGACGCAGGCAGCCTGGGCGATTCCGGCACTGGCAGACGCCGGCTGCGAGCTCGTCGAGCAACCGGTGGCGTCGGCCGCGGCGCTGGCGCGCCTCATGCGCCGCTTCCCAGTCGCACTGATGGCCGACGAAATCTTGCAGGGTCCGGAAAGTGCATTCGAGATCGCCCGGCAGCACGGCGCCGACGTGTTCGCGATCAAGATAGAGCAGAGCGGCGGCCTGTTCGCAGCCCAGCATGTGGCCGCGATCGCCGATGCGGCCGGCATCGAACTCTACGGCGGAACCATGCTGGAAGGCGCGTTCAGCACGATTGCCTCGGCGCATCTGTTTTCCAGCTTCGCGCGTCTGCGGTGGGGTACCGAACTGTTCGGACCCTTGCTCATTACCGAAGAAATTCTGACGATGCCACTCGACTATAGCGATTTCGAACTGACCGTGCCGAACGGTCCGGGCCTGGGAATCGAGCTTGACGAGGCGAAGATCAAGCGCTTCACACGCGACGGACTACTGAAGATCACACAGTAATACGACGGATATTTAAAGGACATCGAAGATGCTTTTTCACGTACGCATGGATGTAAGCATCCCGGCCGGCCTGCCGGCCGACACCGCCGCCGAAATCAAGGCGCGCGAGAAGGCCTATTCGCAGGAACTGCAGCGCAGCGGCAAGTGGCGCCATATCTGGCGCCTTGCTGGCGAGTACGCGAACTTCAGCATCTTCGACGTCGAGAGCAATGCCGAACTGCACGACATCCTGACCGGCCTGCCGTTGTTCCCGTATATGAAGATTTCGGTAACGCCGCTGTGCCGGCATCCGTCGTCCGTCCGCGATGGCGATGCCTGAAACAAAGTCATTTCCTGAGTAGAGAAATTACTGGGCCGGATTCATTCGACGACCCGATCCATAGGAGACAGAAAACATGAGTGTCAAAGTTCTCGAAACGAAAGAAGTCCGGGATCTGCTGAAGGCTGCCGCCAACCTCGAGGGCAAAGAGGGTAATTTGCGTTTCAAGCAGGTGCTGCATCGCCTGTTGAGCGATCTGTTCAAGGCCATCGACGACCTCGACATCACGCCTGACGAAGTCTGGGCCGGTGTCAATTACCTGAACAAGCTCGGTCAGGATGGCGAAGCGGCGCTGCTCGCAGCCGGTATCGGCCTGGAAAAATATCTCGACATTCGTATGGACGCAGCCGATAAGGCAGCCGGTCTCGAAGGCGGCACGCCGCGCACCATCGAAGGTCCGCTCTACGTCGCCGGCGTGCCGGTGCGCGACGGCGTTGCGAAGATCGATGTCAATCCCGATGCTGACGCGGGTCCGCTTGTGATCCACGGTACCGTCACCGATGCCGCGGGCAGGCCGGTCGCGGGCGCGTTGGTCGAATGCTGGCACGCCAATTCGAAGGGCTTCTACTCGCACTTCGACCCGACTGGCGCACAGAGCGACTTCAATCTGCGCGGTGCGGTCAGGACGGACGCGAACGGCAAGTATGAATTCCACACCCTGATGCCGGTCGGCTACGGCTGCCCGCCGCAAGGCGCGACGCAGCAACTGCTGAACGGGATCGCGCGTCACGGCAACCGTCCGGCGCACGTGCACTTCTTCGTCAGCGCCGACAACCAGCGCAAGCTGACCACGCAGTTCAACATCGAAGGCGATCCGCTGATCTGGGACGACTTCGCCTACGCCACCCGCGAGGAACTGATCCCGCCGGTAACGGAAAAGACCGGCGGCGCTGCGTTGGGTCTGAAGGCCGATGCGTACAAGGACATCGAATTCAACTTCGTGCTGACGCCGCTGGTGCAGGGCAAGGACAACCAGGTCGTCCATCGTCTGCGTGCCGCGGCCGCAGCCTGATCCGACGTTGCTGCAAGGCGCGGCTCAGGCCGTATGCGTCACGCGGGCGGCGCTTTGCGCACCGCCTGGTGTTCGCCGCACGATTCGCGGCGAGAAATCATCTGACACCGTTGCATCGGATTTCCGCTGGCGCGGAAACGTGCATGGGGAGTAGAGGAACATGTCCGCCATCATCCACAAAGCCAGGGAACTGGACCAGCTGCTGGCCACCGCCGTACAGGAAGACAAGCAGAACGGCGTCTATCGCTGCCGTCGTGACATCTTCGCCAACGCCGAACTGTATGAACTCGAGATGAAGCATATCTTCGAGGGCAACTGGGTGTATCTGGCGCACGAAAGTCAGATTCCGGACCACAACGATTACTACACGACGTGGATCGGCCGGCAGCCGATCGTGATCACGCGCGACAAGAGCGGTGAGCTGAATGCAGTCATCAATGCCTGCGCACACAAGGGCGCGATGCTGTGCCGCCGCAAGCATGGCAACAAAGGCAGTTTCACCTGCCCGTTTCATGGCTGGACCTTCTCGAATACGGGCAAGTTGTTGAAGGTCAAGGATGAGAAGGCCACTGAATATCCTGTGCAGTTCAATAGCCATGGATCGCACGACCTCAAGAAAGTAGCACGTTTCCAGAGCTACCGAGGCTTCCTGTTCGGCAGCCTCAATGAGGACGTGCTGCCGCTCGAAGACTACCTCGGCGAGTCGAAGGTCATCATCGACCAGATCGTCGATCAGGCGCCGAACGGTCTCGAAGTGCTGCGCGGCAGCTCGTCGTACATCTACGACGGCAACTGGAAGATGCAGATGGAGAATGGCTGTGACGGCTATCACGTCAGCACCGTGCACTGGAACTACGCGGCCACCATGGGCCGCCGCAAGGAAGAGGGCACCAAGGCGGTCGATGCGAACGGCTGGAGCAAGTCGGTGGCCGGCGTGTACGGTTTCGATAATGGCCACATCCTGCTGTGGACCCAGACCATGAACCCGGAAGTTCGCCCGGTCTACCAGCATCGCGAGGAAATCGCGGCGCGCGTCGGTCAGGAGCGCGCCGATTTTATCGTCGGCCAGACCCGCAATCTGTGTGTGTATCCGAATGTGTTCCTGATGGACCAGTTCAGCACGCAGATCCGCGTAGTGCGCCCGATCGGCGTCGACAAGACCGAAGTCACGATCTACTGCTTCGCGCCGAAGGGCGAGAGCGCGCAAGACCGTACCACGCGTATCCGCCAGTACGAGGACTTCTTCAACGTTTCGGGCATGGGCACCGCCGACGACCTTGAGGAGTTCCGCGCGTGCCAGGCGACCTACAACGGGGCCGGCGATCTGTACAACGATCTGTCGCGCGGTGCGCCGCTGTGGGTCCACGGCGCCGACGCGAATGCGCAGAAGATGGGTCTCAACCCGAAGATCTCTGGCGAGCGCAGCGAGGACGAGGGTCTGTTCGTGGTGCAGCACGAATACTGGGTGCGCGTGATGCGCGATGCACTGAAGAAGGAACAGGAAACGGAGGCGGCGGCATGAGTTCCGATTACCAGAAAATCTGCGCCGCGCTGTATCGCGAGGCGCGTCTGATCGACGACCGCGAGTTCGACGAATGGCTGAACTGCTATGCCGGGGACGTGACCTTCTGGTTGCCTGCCTGGGGCGACGACGATCAGCTCACCGAAGACCATCAGACTCAGATCTCGCTGATGTACTACCCGGACCGTGGTGGCCTGGAAGACCGCGTGTTCCGCATCAAGACCGAGCGCAGCGGCGCCTCGATGCCGGAGCCGCGCACCAGCCACAACGTAACCAACGTCGAGGTGCTGGCCGAACGTGCCGGCGAGATCGACGTGCGCTACAACTTCCACACGCTGAGCCACCGCTACAAGCATACCGATCAGTTCTTCGGCACGGTGTATGCGACGCTACGCGAGCAGGGCGACGCGCTGGTGTTCTCGTACAAGAAGATCGTGCTGAAGAACGACTATATCCGCCAGGTGCTGGACATTTACCACATCTGAGCGTGACGGGGCGGAGAGGAGAAGATTTCATGTCCAGCTACAAGATTGCGCTCAATTTCGAAGACGGCGTGACGCGCTTTATTGAATGCAAGCAGGGCGAGAAGGTGCTCGATGCCGCCTTCCGCGCCAGGATCAACTTGCCGATGGATTGCTCCGACGGCGTGTGCGGCACCTGCAAGTGCCGCGCCGAAAGCGGCAGCTACGACCTCGGCGAGGACTATATCGACGACGCGCTGACCGGGGACGAGAAGGAAAGCGGTCTGGTACTGACCTGCCAGATGGTGCCGGAAAGCGATTGCGTAATCGCCGTCCCGGCGTCGTCGGTATCGTGCAAGACGGGCCACAGCACGTTCGCCACGACCGTTACCAGGGTCGTGCAGCACAACGACGCAGCCGTGGTGCTGGAGATGGATGTGGACGGCGAGGCGCCGGTGTTCCTGCCTGGCCAGTACGTCAATATCGACGTGCCGGGCAGCGGGCAGCACCGTTCGTATTCCTTTTCGTCGGCACCCGGTGCGAAGGCGATCAGCTTCCTGATCAAGAAGATTCCGGGTGGCGCGATGGGCACCTGGATCGAGGCCGCGAAGCCGGGCGAAAAGCTTGAGCTGACCGGTCCGCTCGGCAGCTTCTACCTGCGCGAAGTGCAGCGTTCCCTGCTGTTCCTCGCAGGCGGCACGGGGCTTGCCCCGTTCCTGTCGATGCTCGAAGTGCTGGCGCAGGCGAAATCGCAGCAGCAAGTCCATCTGATCTACGGCGTGACGCGCGATCTGGACCTGGTGCTGGTCGAGGCGATCGAGGCATACAAGGCCAGGCTGCCGAACTTCAGCTACGCGACGGTGGTGGCTGAGGAAAGCTCGACGCACGAGCGCAAGGGCTGGGTCACGCAGCATATGCCGGCGAACGCGCTCAATGACGGCGACGTCGATGTCTATCTGTGCGGCCCGCCGCCGATGGTCGATGCGGTGCGCAAGTACTTCGACGACAACGGCGTGAAGCCCAACAGCTTCCACTCTGAGAAGTTCACTCCGAACGCGGTGGCCAGGTAAATGAACGCGCAACGATTTGCAGGCAAGGTGCTGGTGGTGACGGGCGCCGCGCAAGGTATTGGCCGCGGCGTCGCGCTGCGCGCTGCGGCCGAGGGCGGCAAGGTGCTGTTCGTGGATCTCGCCGATTTCGTGGGCGAGGTTGCCGCGCAAGCCGCCGGTGCGGACACGGCCGGCTTTGTCGCCGATCTCGAAACCTACGAGGGTGCGGCCGCGACGATGGCCTGCGCGGTCGAGAAGTTCGGCCGTATCGACATCCTGATCAACGGCGTGGGCGGCGCGATCCGCATGCGTCCGTTCGCAGAGTTCGAGCCGGCGCAGATCGACGCGGAAATCCGCCGCTCGCTGATGCCGACGCTCTATACCTGCCACGCGGTGCTGCCGCACCTGGTGAAGAACGGCGGCGGCACGATCGTCAATGTGTCCTCGAACGCGACGCGCGGCATCCGCCGCGTGCCGTATTCGGCGGCCAAGGGCGGCGTCAACGCGCTGACCGCCTCGCTGGCGATGGAATACGCCGAACACAATATCCGCGTGGTCGCCGCGGCGCCGGGCGGCACGAGCGCGCCGCCGCGCCGGGTGCCGCGCAATGCAGCGGGCGACAGCGAGCAGGAGCAGGCCTGGATGGCCGAGGCCGTGAAGCAGGTGACCGAATCGACCTTCTTCAAGCGCTATGGCACGCTCGATGAGCAAATCGCGCCAATCCTGTTCCTGGCCTCGGACGAGGCCAGTTACATCACCGGCACGGTGTTGCCGGTGGCCGGTGGCGACAACGGCTGAAGCCGGGCAGATATCACGCAAGAGCCGGCTATGACGCAAGCGGTATTGCGCGCGCCGTTTCCCCCCAGGAGATGCAAGTGATCAACAAGATTTTCGACAGCCTTCCGGCTGCCGTGGCCGATGTGCGCGACGGCTCGACGGTCATGATCGGCGGCTTCGGCACGGCGGGCATGCCGGCCGAACTGATCGACGCCCTGATCGAACAGGGCGCGCGCGAACTGACCATCATCAACAACAACGCCGGCAATGGCGACACGGGCCTTGCCGCGTTGCTGAAGGCGAAGCGCGTGCGCAAGATCATCTGCTCGTTCCCGCGCCAGTCGGATTCGTGGGTGTTCGACGAGCTTTATCGCACGGGCCAGATCGAGCTCGAACTGGTGCCGCAGGGCAATCTCGCCGAGCGTATCCGTGCCGCGGGCGCCGGCATCGGCGGCTTCTTCACGCCGACGGGTTTCGGCACGCTGCTCGCCGAAGGCAAGGAAACGCGCATGATCGACGGCCGCGGCTACGTGTTCGAGACGCCGCTGCATGCCGACTTCGCGCTGATCAAGGCGCTGCAGGGCGACCGCTGGGGCAACCTGGTCTACCGCAAGACGGCGCGCAACTTCGGCCCGATCATGGCCAGCGCCGCGAAGGTCGCGATTGCGCAGGTCTCGCAGGTCGTGTCGCTCGGCGAGATCGATCCCGAGGTCATCGTGACGCCGGGCATCTTCGTGCAGCGCGTGGTGGAAGCGCCGCAGGCCGTGCACGCGAACGAACTGGGTCAGGCTGCCTGAGGCACCGGCGCAAGACAGGAGATTTCAATGCAGAAACTGACTCGTGACCAGATGGCCCGGCGCGTCGCGCGGGACATTCCCGAGGGCGCCTATGTGAACCTCGGCATTGGCGTGCCGACGCTCGTGGCGAACCATCTCGACGCCTCCAAGGACATCTTCCTCCACAGCGAGAACGGCGTGCTCGGCATGGGCCCGGCGCCCGCCAGGGGCGAAGAAGACGACGAGCTGATCAACGCCGGCAAGCAGCACGTGACACTGCTGACCGGCGGCGCGTTTTTCCACCATGCCGATTCGTTCGCGATGATGCGCGGCGGCCATCTCGACTTCTGCGTGCTTGGCGCGTTCCAGGTGTCGGCACAGGGCGACCTCGCCAACTGGCACACGGGCGCGCCCGATGCGATCCCGGCCGTGGGCGGCGCGATGGATCTGGCGATCGGCGCGAAACAGGTGTTCGTGATGATGGAGCTGCTGACCAGGCAGGGCGAGAGCAAGCTCGTCGAGGCCTGCACTTACCCGGTCACCGGCATCGGCTGCGTAAACCGCGTTTACACGGACGTGGCCGTATTCGACATCACCCCGCAGGGCGTGGCCGTACGCGAAATCTGCAGCGATATCGCGTTTGCCGAGCTTGGGAAACTGGTCGGTGTCCGACTGATCGACCATACCGGCGCGGCGCGCCAGGCCTGAACCGAATCATTCGAGAGACCGACATGGCTGAAGCCTTTATCTGCGACGCGGTACGCACTCCGATCGGCCGCTACGGCGGCGAACTCTCGTCGGTGCGAGCTGACGATCTCGGCGCGGTGCCGCTCAAGGCGCTGATCGCACGCAACCCGAACGTCGACTGGGCCTCGCTCGACGACGTGATCTACGGCTGTGCGAACCAGGCCGGCGAAGACAACCGCAATGTCGCGCGCATGGCCGCGCTGCTCGCCGGCCTGCCCAATTCGGTCGGCGGTTCGACGATCAACCGCCTCTGCGGCTCGGGCCTCGATGCGCTCGGCACGGTCGCGCGCGCCATCAAGTCGGGCGAGACGCAGTTCATGATCGCGGGCGGTGTGGAAAGCATGAGCCGCGCGCCGTTCGTGATGGGCAAGGCAAGCAGCGCATTCTCGCGCCAGGCCGAACTGCAGGACACGACGATCGGCTGGCGTTTCGTCAATCCGCTGATGAAGCAGTTGCACGGCGTCGATTCGATGCCGGAGACAGCCGAGAACGTCGCGGACGACTACAAGGTGAGCCGCACCGATCAGGACGCGTTCGCGCTGCGTAGCCAGCAGAAGGCTGCGCGCGCGCAGGCCGACGGCACACTTGCGCAGGAAATCGTTCCGGTTGCGATCCCGCAGAAGAAGGGGGACCCGCGCATCGTCGAACGTGATGAGCATCCGCGCGAGACCTCGCTGGATGCGCTCGCCAGGCTCAGGGGCGTGGTGCGTCCGGACGGTTCGGTGACGGCCGGCAATGCCTCGGGCGTGAATGACGGTGCGGCCGCGCTGATCGTCGCGAGCGAGGAAGCCGTGCGCCGCTTCGGGCTGACGCCGCGCGCACGCGTGCTCGGCACCGCGACGGCCGGCGTGCCGCCGCGCGTGATGGGCATCGGCCCGGCGCCGGCCACGCAGAAACTGCTGGCGCGTCTCGGCATGACCATCGGCCAGTTCGACGTGATCGAACTGAATGAGGCTTTTGCATCGCAGGGTCTGGCCGTGCTGCGCATGCTCGGCGTGCCCGACGACGATCCGCGCGTGAATCCGAATGGCGGCGCGATTGCGCTCGGACATCCGCTCGGCATGAGCGGCGCGCGCCTCGCACTGACCGCGACGTACCAGTTGCATCGCACGGGCGGCCGCTTCGCGCTGGCCACGATGTGCATCGGCGTCGGGCAGGGCATGGCGCTTGCGCTCGAACGCGTCTGACATTCAGGTCTGCGGCGGAACGTAGGTCGGGGAACCGGAGAAAGTAAGCAGGGAGTCACTTCATGGCATACGCAAGCATCAACAGCATCAAGTTGCATTACCGCGTCGACGGCGTGAAGCCCGATGCGCCCTGGCTCGTGCTCTCGAACTCGCTCGGAAGCGACGTCGGCATGTGGGCGCCGCAGGTCCAGGCCTTCGCGGAACATTTTCGCGTGCTGCGTTACGACACGCGCGGCCATGGCCGCTCGGACGCGCCGCAGGGTCCGTACACGATCGAACAACTGACGGGCGACGTGATCGGCCTGATGGATCATCTCGGCATCGCGCGTGCGAACTTCCTTGGTCTTTCGATGGGCGGCTTGACGGGCGTCAGTCTCGGCGCGCGTCACGCCGACCGCTTCGAGCGCATCGTCCTGTCGAACACGGCAGCGAAGATCGGCACGCCCGAGATCTGGCTGCCGCGCGCTGCGAAGGCGCGTGAGGAAGGGCTTGCTGCTATGGCCGATGCCGTGCTGGCGCGCTGGCTCACACCGCAGACCGTTGCAAACGCACCGTTTGCCCACGCCGCGTTGCGCGATACGCTCGTGCATACCGACCGCGAGGGCTATGCCGCTAACTGCGAAGCGATCAACACGGCTGATCTGCGCGAGGAAGCGCGCACGATCAAGGCCCCGGTGTTGGTGATCGCGGGCAAACACGATATGTCGACGCCGCCGATGCTCGGCGCTGACCTGGCAGCATCGATTGCGGGCGCAAAATTTATCGAGTTTGCTGACGCTTCGCATCTTTCGAATATCGAAGTCGCCGGGCAATATACCCGGACCGTGCTCGACTTCCTGCTTGGTAGCTGAGGAAAATTAACATTAGGTAGGATAACAAAATGTAATCCGATTTTGATGAAGAGGTGGCCACGCAAATTCGGACGGTCGGATAAGTGGTTTGGCCGGGGCCTGAGCCAGCGATAATGCTGGCAAAGGAACCGAGGAAATGACGAAGAGGACCCGACGAACGCACTCAGCGGCGTTCAAAGCGAAAGTGGCGCTAGCAGCGGTCAAAGGCGAGCGGACGCTGGCAGAACTGGCGCAACAGTTCGATGTGCATCCGAACCAGATCACGGAATGGAAGCGGCAGTTGCAGGAGCGTGCGGCGGACGTGTTTGGCACGGCAGGCGCGCCGTCGAGCGAACCGCCGGTGGATGTGAAACGCTGCACGCGAAGATCGGCCAGTTGACGCTGGAGAATGATTTTCATATGGCCTTTTTTTGCAAGTAGGACGAGCGCCACTCTCGCTGGCGCGATCTCGAACGTCAATGTATCCAACCTGATTGGTAACGCGGCACACGGGCTGTTTGTCGACGATGGATCAAGCGCGTATTACCGACCACAGCCGGTTGGCGAGGCAGATCAGTTGCTGATGCGACGAATCGACGAACTGCACATGGAATTTCCGTTTTCCGGAGCACGGATGCTGGCGCGCCTGTTGCGCCGGGAAGGCCATGAAGTTGGTCGCCGTCGCGTGCGCACGCTGATGAAGCGCATGGGCGTCGAGGCGCTGTACTGCAAGCCGAGCACGAGCCGCCGCAACGCACAGCACAAAATCTGGCCGTATCTGCTGCGTGGCCTGAAGATCGAGCGGGCCAACCAGGCGTGGGCACTCGATACGACGTACGTTCCGATGGCGCGCGGATTCGTGTATCTGACCGCGGTGGTGGACTGGGCGAGCCGCAAGGTACTCTCGCACCGGGTCGCCATCACGCTGGAAACCGTGCACGCCGTTGAAGTGCTGGAAGAAGCGTTCGCCCGTTACGGGCTGCCGGACATCGTGAACACCGATCAGGGTAGCCAGTTCACAGCGGGCGCGTTCACCGAGGTCGTGCTGGGCCGAGGCATCCGGCTGTCGATGGACGGCAAGGGAAGCTGGCGCGATAACGTGTTCGTCGAGCGAGTGTGGCGCAGCATCAAGTACGAGGAGGTCTACCTGAAGGCGTACGAGTCGGTCAGCCATGCCCGGCGTTCCATCGGCGAATACATCGAGCTGTATAACCGGAAGCGGCCTCATTCGAGCCTGGCGGATCGCACGCCGGATGAGGCATACTTCGCGACGCTGCCTGCGATCAAATCGGCAGCATGATCGCCTCGGACGTTCCACTTAAAAATCTCAGAAGACTGTCCGAACGAGCGAGGCCACCTCTCACTAGGCTACGCGATCGGCATTATCGCCTTCATTCGCGTAGGCGAGAAGTTGCTGCAACGCTTCGGCGCACGCAAACCGATGATCTGGGGCTGCATGATCAACGGGCTTTCCATTATCCTGCTGTCACCTGCCAATCTCCTTCTGTCGCAATACAAGATCCTGGCGATCATCGGCTACACCTTGTTTGGCATCGGACTGGCGTTTTATGCAACCCCGTCTACCGACGCAGCGCTGTCGAGCCTTCCGGCGGCACAGACTGGTTCGGGTTCAGGCATCTACAAGATGGCATCTTCACTGGGGGCGGCATTCGGAGTTGCCATTTCGGCTGCGATCTTTACTGCCTTGGGCGCCAACGACGCGAGCGTGCGCTGGCTTGAGGGCGTAATTACCTTCGCTGGTCGTCAGGACAATCTTGCGGTGCGTGAGGCAGCCATCATTGCTCCGGGCTTCAACGTGCTGATGGTCGTCATGGCCATTTTGTCCATTATGCTCACCGTCCCTTCCCGCAAGGCAGAGACGGCGACCTGAAGGCCCAAGTGAGCCACAGCTAAGGCGTCGTCGAGCGCGTCAATCCAGCACCGAAAGAGCAGGCCATTTCGCGTCTTCAGCGACGGGATGAAGTTCGGATGCGGCCCTCAACAAGGATCGTCACAATCGTCACCGGCGGCTCAAGAAACCGGACTTCATGTGGCCTACGTGAAGTCGGTCGACGGGAATGTCTGTTGCTCGTGAGCGTATTACCTGTGCGGTGTCATCCTCCCGGTCGGTTCGGCACTGAGGCTCTCGCGTGATCGATGACTGGATACTGGATTGTGTTGGTCGCATGTAAGGCAGCAGCCGACTTGACCCTTTACCTTCGGCATTGGGCTGCGGGATACCGGCTAACGCAGACTCCTTCTGAGACCAATCGGTGGCATACTTGGCTACCACTCAGATGAGGTGGATTTCGCCATGAACTCACTTCTGCAGGCTGCGGGCCGTAGCGAACTGCTTACCGAGCTCGAAGCGATCTACAAGGATATCCATCAGCATCCTGAGTTATCAATGGAGGAGGTCCGGACAGCAAAACTCGCTGCTGACTATATCGAGGCACTTGGGTACGAAGTGACGCGGGAAGTGGGCGTGACAGGTGTGGTAGGTGTCCTTCGTAATGGAGAAGGTCCGGTCGTGATGCTGCGCGCCGACATGGATGCGCTTCCCATGGAAGAAAACACCGGGCTACCGTATGCCAGCACAGTCAGGGCGAAGGACGAGGATGGCATCGAGGTCGGCGTAGCACATTCCTGCGGCCATGACATGCACGTGACATGGCTGATGGGGGCCTCGAAAATCCTGGCGGAGCATCGCGACGCCTGGACAGGCATCGTTATGGTGGTCTTTCAGCCCGGCGAGGAAGTGGGCCGCGGAGCCTCCAGCATGGTGAGCGACTGGGGAAATGGGCGTTTCCCGAAGCCAGACATCATCCTCGGTCAGCACGTCATGGTAGGACGATCCGGCACGGTGAGCTACCGGCCCGGGGTCATCCTGTCTGCGGGGGACAGCCTGAAGATCCGGTTGTTTGGGCGCGGTTCGCATGGCTCCCAGCCACAGACTTCGATTGATCCCGTCATCATGGCCGCGTCTACCACATTGCGTCTGCAGACGATCGTCTCTCGCGAAATATCTCCGCTGGACAATGCGGTGTTGACCATCGGCGCCCTTCAGGCGGGCACGAAGGAAAATATCATTCCTGACGACGCAACGATCAAGCTCAACATGCGCACTTTTGATGAGGATGTACGCACGTACATGTTGTCGGCTATCAGGCGCATTTGCTGTGCGGAATGCGAAGCCTCCAATGCTGAGAAACCTCCCGAGTTCACGACGCTGAGCAGTTATCCGTTGACAGAAAACGACGTTGCTGCGACGCAGGTCGTTGCATCAGCGTTCAGGACCCAGTTTGAGGAAAGAGCCTGTGAAACGAAGCCTGCGTCTGCCAGCGAGGATTTCAGCATATTCGGGCGTACCTGGAATGTACCTTATGTTTTCTGGTTTATAGGTGGTACAGACGCGGAGGTATATGAAACGGCGGTGAAGCAAAAACAGATCAACAGGATACCAAGCAACCATTCACCCAAGTTCGCCCCGGTCATTCATCCGACCCTCGAAACGGGACTTCAGGCCATGCTCACGGCCGCTGCAGCATGGTTATGTAAAGGGAAGGGGGACTGACGGGGGCGCGCGAAGTGGGGGCGGCATGCATTGTGTTTTCTACAGTTGTGGGGCGCACCTTCTGGTTACCAACGGTTGTACTTTCAGACAATTGAATGAAGCCATCTGGCCGCAGCGCAGAACAGTTGTCGCGATTGGGACATTTCGCGCAACTAGAGTCCAGCCGAAGTGCAGTTGGGTGACTACGCGTCTACGGAACTCGCTCCGTCGCAGCGGACGATGTTGCGCGTGCATTTTCTGGAATATGTAGGTGAGCGGACATTTCCTGTTCCTGTTGCTTGATCTGGTCGGCACATTTGTCTTCGCTATCAGCGGCGCAGTAGCGGCGAAGCAGCGAAAGCTCGATCTGTTCGGGATATTGACAATTTCATTTGTGGTGGCGTGCGGCGGAGGCATCGTACGTGATGTGTGCATCGGCGCACTACCGCCGGCGGGCCTCGCGAACTGGCGCTATCTGGCCGCAGCCATCGCGGCCGCATTGGCGACGATTTCCGCCTATCCGCAGGTGAGACGGTTGCGAAATCCGGTGCTTTTTTTCGACGCCATTGGCCTGGGGTTGTTTGCCGTTTCCGGTTCCCAAAAAGCGCTTGCTTATGGCCACAATGCCGAGGTGGCAATACTATTAGGCGTATTAACTGCAGTCGGTGGCGGGGCAGTGCGCGACGTGCTCCTCGCGCGCGTGCCAGTGATTTTGCAGCGGGAGATCTACGCGTCTGCAGCACTGATCGGTGCAGGAATCCAGGTTGCGTGTGAGCAACTGGGCATGGCGCAGCCCTGGACGCCCTGGGCTGCAACGTTTGTATGCGTTGGATTGCGCCTCATGTCGCTCCACTTCCAGTGGCATATCCCGACATTTTCTGACCATAATGCGGGAAAGACATCATCGGATCAGTGATTAATGGAAGCAGGGAGGCCGAACTACCCCGCCGCAATCAATGAGTGATCAAACTGGCAACGGCGAGGTTGTGATAGAGGCGGATGGACGTAACGATCTGCCGGAATTCTTGCCGATGAGAATCGGGACTGTTTTTGATTGCGGTCCAGATATCGTGCGATAGCAATACATACTGTGACGGTCGTGGCGAGAACGCCCTCCCACCCAACAAATAATCACGGTTGCAGGCTCGCTCTGTAATCAACCGGCAGCCGCCGTTCGCACTAGATGTGAGGTTAGTCTTGTTCCTTATCGGGAGTATTCCATCATGGTCACAACGGTGCTTGTTTGCGAGCGATTATTTGATGGGGTCAGCGAAACACTATCCGGTTCCATCGAAATTCTCGTTGAGAACGATGTCATAGCAGAAATCGGCCCCACGGTCAGGCGCCCCTCAAATGTGAAGATAATCGATCTCGCCGGCCGGACAGTTTCGCCGGGATTTATCGACACGCATGTACACCTCTGCCTGAATGGGCTTAATCTTCGCGAGCAAGTATTGCAGTGCTCGGCCAGCAAGGCACTGACCGGCTTGCATCTCGCCCAGCAATATATGCGCCACGGTTTCACAACATTGCGAGACCTGGGTACGTTTGATCCGGAATGGCCAACAGTAAACCTTCGTGATGCCCTAAATCAGGGAATTGTCGCCGGGCCGAGTCTTTTTGTGGCTGCTCACATGATCAGTTCCACAGCGGGCCACGCTGACATGCAGGGAGCCTTTCCATGCCGGTGCCACGCAGGACTCTCGAAGGTCGCCGACTCACCGGGAAAGATCCGCGAATTGGTGAGAACCGAACACGCATATGGCAGCGACTGGATCAAAACGATGAACACCGGCGGCTATATGAGCTTCGGCGACGATCCCGCAAGAGTGACCTGGTTCGAGGAGGAGATGCAGTGTCTCGCGGAAACAGCCCATCAGCTTGGCCTTCCTGTGGCGGTACATACAGGAGCAGCAGAGGGATGCAAGCAGGCACTGCGAGCAGGCGCTCGCAGCCTGGAGCATTGCTACCTGATCGATGACGATGGCATTGATTTGGCGGACAAAGCGGGAGCGTTTCTCGTCCCGACCATGCAAATGACCCGCGAAGACAAAGCGTTGCTCGATGCTGGTAAGCTCCCAATGCAGGCAAAATGGAAGTTCCGGCGAGATCTCGAGGAAATCGAGCGAGCCCAGCGGAGGATTGCACACAGTGATGTCAAGGTGGCGTTCGGAACTGACTGTGGCATGTTTCCGTTCGAGAATGGAATACTTGAGTTTCAGGCGATGGTCGCAGCGGGGATATCACCCCTTCGCGCACTGAAGGCTGCCACGAGCGTAGCAGCGGAATTGCTACAGCAGGACGACATTGGGGTAATTGCGGAAGGCAAGAGAGCCGATATTGTCGCTATGAGGGGGGATCCTTTGAAAGACATCCGTTATACGGAGACAGTCGACTTCATAATGAAGGGTGGACAGATATATCGTAACGAAAGCTACGATATCTTTCGGCCTTGACGACGGATTGGCGATTGGGGCGGCGGCTCTGTCAGGTTAATTAGCCAAGGCTGCTGGCGTGATGTAATGGTAGGTATCCTTATCAGATCACTTCATCTGCAGCGGTAGAGACCGTCCAGTCGTGCCATTTGGCGAAGCGTACTTTGAGCATGGCGCGATGATGTGCCGCGTTCATCTGATGTCTGGGCAACGCGAAGTGCTGCCGGATCGGTCTGAAACATGAGAGAAAGGCCTGTGTGCGAAATGCGTCGCGAAAACCACACATCTGGCGCTCGCGCCTGCGGGTCGGCTGGTGGCTATTCTCGGCGCGATTGTTCACGCGTGCAGCCGCTTTGACGAATACGTGCTTTACGTGAGCGAGTTCGGGAATCTCGGCTTTCGCCGCAGCGTAACTGCGCAGCCGGTCCGTAACGATCCTGCGCGGCACCGGGTTGGAACGCAGCATCCGCCGGAAGAAGCGCCTTGCCGCGGCCTTGTCGCGCCGCTTTGGCGCACCGTGCAAAGACAGCGCCGAATTTGTCTACATGAACGGATCGTTTCGTACGTGACCACGACGCCGCGCTCGAGCAGCAACGCTTCGATGTCACGCAGGCTCAGGCTGAACCGGAAGTGCCACCGAACCGCGCAGCTGATCACGACAGCAGGGAAGCGGTGGCCATGCTAAAGCGATTTCGTCTTCTTCATCGCTTGATTCTACCGCCGTATGCTCTCCAACCTGACAGAGCCCGCGACAGAACCCGCGTGATTCCGTTTCAACTGTTATCGTTGTGTGCATGCCGCATCGCTCCCCATACCTTCAGAGCGTCGACAGTCGGCGCGACGTCATGCACGCGAACGATCGCTGCGCCATTTTGCACAGCACAAACCGCCGCCGCGACGCTTGCAGCAATGCGCTCTGGCGCCGGTCGTCTCACGAGCGCGCCGAGCATGGACTTGCGCGACATGCCGGCGAGAATCGGATAGGGTGCGACGCCGGGAGCTGTGGTGGGTGCAGTCTCTGCCAACTGCGCAAGCAGCGCATAGTTGTGTTCGATAACGGACTTGCCGAAGCCGAAACCGGGATCAACGCTAATGCGCGCCTTCGCGACGCCCGCTGTTTCGAGCTCTGCGCAGCGCGCTTCCAGAAACTCGCGAACTTCACCCACGACGTCGGTGTAATCGGGCTCTCCCACCTGCATCGTCTGAGGCTCGCCGAGCATATGCATCACGCACAGGCCACACTTGCTTCCGCGCACCGCATCAATCGCGCCCGGCATGCGAAAGCCCCAGATGTCGTTGATAAGATCCGCACCGGCCGCGAGTGCGTAACGCATAACTTCCGGCTTGTATGTATCGACCGACAACGGGACATTCGCAGCTTTGAGCGTTTCGACAAGGGGTATCACGCGCCGGAGCTCCTCGTCGAGGGGAACGGGTGGCGCGCCGGGACGCGTCGACTCTCCGCCGATGTCGATGATGTCCACGCCGTCGGCGAGCATCTGCTCGGCACGATGCATGGCGTCGTCAACGGTAATGTAGAGGCCGCCGTCGGAAAACGAATCGCGTGTGGCGTTGAGGATACCCATCACGAGCGGGCGCTCGAAAGTCAATATAAAGCGGCCGCAGAC
The DNA here is from genome assembly GCF_042655705.1 of Paraburkholderia denitrificans. Lineage (NCBI taxonomy): Bacteria > Pseudomonadati > Pseudomonadota > Betaproteobacteria > Burkholderiales > Burkholderiaceae > Paraburkholderia > Paraburkholderia denitrificans. The sequence goes on from NZ_JBHSMP010000038.1 coordinate 87,891, forward strand.
GAGCGGCTGAGGCGGAAGGTTAGCCTGTGAGGAAATGCCGAACACGATAAGAATGTTTGGGGTTTAACCAGGTGCAGGATACCTCATCTCGTGCGAACACGGCCGCCAGAAACGCAAATGAGAGTTTGATGCGATGCTTGCACAAGCAACTGGCCGGGACGATCCTCATGCGGCGCCGGGTTCTGTCGCAGTAAGGCGGTTTGTTGTGCTGTCCGAGTGCGAATTGACGATGTGAACGATGAGTCCCGAGCTGAATTCGACCTTCAAGCGAGCGTTCAAACGGCTGCATTACCCGATTGATGTGATTCTGCTTTGCGTGCGTTGGTATGTTGTCTACCCGTTGAGACGGTGACGATCGATAAGAGTGGAGTGAACCTCGCAGCGCTCAAGGACATCAACGCCGCTCGCGAGCAGCCGATCAAGATCCGTCAGCAAAAATACCTGAACAATGTTGTTGAGCAGGATCACCGTGCCATCAAGCGCCGGACACGGCCAATGATGGGCTTCAAGGACTTTCGCTGCGCCCCCATCCTGCTCGGTGGCATTGAACTAATGCACATGATCACCAAAGGGAAGATGAAAGGGAATCGCATGGACCGGACACCCGCCCATCAATTCTATTCATTGGCTAGATAAGGAATCCTTTACGTATGTGTGAAGCGATCTTTACCAACCCTTACTGCGATAGAACCCGAAAAATTCCGTTTCTTGAGGGCACCCCGGATCCTTCTGGCCAGCATCGAACTGATATACATGATTGCGAAAGGGCAGATATCCAAAGTGCCTGACACGTTCTACATTTCGATATTTGGTCTCGTTTATTTTTGCAAGTTCCGTAAAAAATAATTGCATTCTCAATATTTTTACGAAGAAAATTCGGAGTTTATAATCCGCCGGGAATTCTATTCGGCACGCGCTTTCGATTGACGAAGTCGCGCTGAACGAGAGTCGAAAAATGAAAGAGAGATGAAATGCTGAAAAGAAAGCTACCTCTTGCGTTTCTCTTCGCAGGGTTGCTCGCAGGGTCGACGGCGGCGCACGCCGCTCGATGGGGTGTTCAGCTCGCGGGCGGCGTCGCCGACCACGACGTGAAGAAAGCGGATCTGGGGGGCGTCTGGGATCCGGGCTGGCAATGGTGGAAAATCGGAGGCTATCATTTCACGGTGGTGGGCGAGGGTCATGTGGCGTATTGGGATCTTGAGGAAAAGCCCGTGTCGCATGCGAACATCTGGGAGTTCGGCTTTACACCCGTTTTTCGCTTCGTGAAGAGTTCGGGTTATATCCGCCCGTTTATCGAAGCCGGTGTGGGGGTGCGGCTGCTTTCGCATGTGGATGAAACGCGGGACCGGAGTTTCTCGTCGTCGTTTCAGTTTGCCGATATGGTGGGTGTCGGCGCGCAATTTGGCGAACGTCAGAACTATCAGGCCGGCTTTCGCTTCCAGCATCTGTCGAATGCTGGGCTCAAGCACCCGAATCCCGGCGTCAACTTCAGCCAGATCTACCTGCAATACAACTTCTGAGAACAGTCTTGCGAACTGTATGTGAATGCGACGCGCAGATTGACATATCGTCAAGTCAACGCAATGAAAAGCTGATGGGCGGCATCACAGGCGAAGCGCACGCGAAAAAGGAGGTTTTGTCGCGATAGCGATTGCAGGTTGAACAAAGCCTGATATGGCCAGGATTACTTATGCTGCCAGCGAAGAGAACTGCTCGGCGACAGTTTATTGGGCGCCGTTATCTCTCATCTTCCCTTTGGCGATCATATGAGCCACCTCGATGCCACTGAGCACGATGCGTGCGCACTGGAAACTCCTGAATCGGAGCATGGGGCGGGTACGCCGCTTGATTGAGCGGTGGTCTTGTTCAATGATGGCGTTCAAGTACTTCGCCTGCCGGATCTTGATGGGTGTTTCGCGCTCGGCGTTGATGGCTTTCAGCGCAGCTGGATTGGCGCCACTTCTGTCAATTGTCACAGTCTCGGATTCGCCATTCTGGGCGGTCGATTTTTCGAAACACCGCCGCGCTGCAGTCTTATCCCGATGTGCCCGCAACAGAAAGTCGATAGTGTTGCCGGCCTTGTCGACCGCGCGATACAGGTATTTTCATTGGCCGTTGACCTTGATGTAGGTCTCGTCGACGCGCCAGCTCTTGCCGACGGGGCGCCTGTGGCGGCAAAAACGCTCTTTCCAGCACCGGCAGCAGCTTGAGGGCCCAGCGATGCACGGTTGAATGACCCACTGAAATGCCTCGCTCCGCCACTATTTCTTCAAGGTTTCGCAGGCTGAGCGGACAGGCCACATACCAGCGAACACAAGTCAGGATCACATCAAGCGGGTAATGCCGGCGTTTGAGCATGCGTGCCACGCTCGGATTCAGCGTCTTCATCAAGCTTTCATTCGTTCCTCTTGTTCCTCACAACATAGCCGACCGCCTTATTGCAACAAAACGCCTGGAGACGTGTGACGCTGAATCTCGCGGTAATTGGGCCGCAGCGAGCCTCCCGTTGTGCTACGCGAAACTGGCCGAGATGTAATCAGCCAGACAACGCACCGCCTCCGTCGTGCTTTCCTGCCGCTGATGCAGACGCACGTCGAGTTCGCCCATCGCCGGGAAGCCCTCGCGTTCGCTGAGTGCCCGTACGCCTTCGGGCACGGTACTCGCCGCGAGCAGCGTCACGCCGAGGCCGGCGCGCACCGCGGCGATGATACCGCTATAGCTGGAGCTGGCGTAGGCGATGCGCCACGGCCGGTCGAGTCGACCCAAAGTTTCCAGCACACGACTGCGGTAGATGCACGGCGGTGGCGCAACGACCAGCGGCAATGGGCGCTGCTGATCACGCGCGTGATCGAGGCTGGTGATCCAGACCAGCGGTTCGGTGAGTACCTTGGTGCCGCCTGCCCCGGAACTGTCGTGCAGCGCGATCACAAGATCGAACTCCCCCTTTTCCTGACGCGCCAGCAGGTTCTTGCTGAGATCGCACGTCACTTCCAGCATGACGCCAGGATGCGATTGGGCGAACTTGCTGAGGATCACCGGCAGCAGCGACGCGGTGTATTCGTGCGGCGCGCCGAGTCGCACGCTGCCAGCGACCTTCGGCCGGCACAGGCTGCCAATCGCCTCGTCATTGAGCGCCAGCATCCTCCGGGCGTAGCCGACGAGAATGGTTCCCTCATCAGTGAGCTTCACGCTGTGCGTCCCGCGCACGAAGAGCGGCACCTCGAGCAATTCCTCCAGTCGCCGGACCTGCAGGCTGATCGCCGACTGTGTGCGACCGACCGCCTCCCCAGCGCGCGTGAAGCTGCCCAGATCGACGGCCTTCACAAAGGTCCGTAGCAATTCCGTTGGGATGTTGATCACCCGCGCCTAACCATTTGGGATATTCATGTTTTCATTAAAACAATCAAATCTACAAATGTCAACGCGCGCCTACCATGAACGCCGTCACGTAACCCCTTCCTCTTCACATCAACGCATGCGCTTCAAGGAGACACCATGAGCACCCTGAAATTTACGGAAGACCACGAATGGCTGCGCGTCGACAGCGACGTCGCGACGGTAGGCATCACTGACTACGCCCAGAGCGCGCTGGGCGACATCGTCTTTGTGCAGATGCCGGACGTCGGTGCAAGTTTCGCGGCTGGCGCCGAGGCGGTCGTCATCGAATCGGTAAAGGCCGCCGGCGCGGTAAAGATGCCGGTCGCTGGCACCATCGTCGAAGTCAACGCCGCACTGGCCGAGACCCCCGCCATGGCCAATGAGGATCCGTTGGGAGCCGGCTGGTTCATTCGCATCCGCCTCGACGACCCGTCCACGCTTGCCGGGCTTCTCGATCAGGCGGCCTACGACAAGCTGATCGCCTGACTGCCCGACTTCCGCGACCACGACCACGCCATGAACATGAACGACACCCGTTTCCCCGCGACGCTCGCGCAGCTTGAACAGCGCGATGATTTCGTCGGCCGCCACATCGGCCCCGACAATACCGAAACCCGTGCGATGCTGCGCACGCTTGGCCTCGACTCGATCGATCAGCTCATCGACCGGGTGATCCCGGGTTCCATCCTGTCGTCTTCGCCACTCTCCCTCCCTGAAAGCCGCAGCGAACCCGAAACCCTTGCCCGGCTGCGCGAGATCGCGGGGGAGAACCGGGTGTTCCGTTCCTTCATCGGCACGGGTTACTACGGCTGTCATACGCCGGCTGTCGTGCAGCGCAACGTGCTCGAAAACCCGGCGTGGTACACCGCCTATACGCCTTACCAGCCGGAAATTTCGCAGGGCCGCCTGGAAGCGCTGCTGAACTTCCAGACCATGGTCACGGATCTCACCGGCATGGAGATCGCGAATGCCTCGCTGCTCGACGAGGCAACCGCCGCAGCGGAGGCGATGACGTTCTGCCGGCGCCTGTCAAAAAACCCGGCCAAGGCTTTCTTCGTCTCGCGTGACTGCCACCCGCAGACGATTGAAGTCGTGCGCACGCGCGCCGAGCCGCTGGGCTTCGAGGTCATCGTCGGCGATCCGGCGACGGAACTTGGCGCGCATGAGTTCTTCGGCGTACTGCTGCAGTACCCGGCAAGCACCGGCGAGGTAATCGATTACGACGACATCGTCGCCGCTGCGCATGGGAAGCAGGCGCTGGTCGTGGTCGCTGCAGACCTGCTCGCGCTGACACTGCTCAAGCCTCCGGGCGAGTTCGGCGCCGATGTCGCGATCGGCACAACGCAACGCTTCGGCATCCCGCTCGGCTATGGTGGCCCGCACGCCGCGTATTTCGCCACCCGTGATGCACACAAGCGTGTGATGCCGGGCCGCGTTGTCGGCGTGTCGATCGACAGCCACGGCGACAAGGCTTACCGCCTTGCGATGCAGACTCGCGAACAACACATTCGTCGCGAAAAGGCGACCAGCAACATCTGCACCGCGCAGGTGCTGCTCGCCGTGATGGCCGCCCTTTACGCCTGCTATCACGGTCCGCAGGGACTCACGACGATCGCACGTCGCGTGCACCGCCTGACCGCAACGCTGGCCGAGGGTCTGCGCCGGCTTGGATACACGGCGGCGAACGGCAGCTTCTTTGATACGCTGACCGTTGCCGTCTCCAATGCGGCCACCGTGCATGCCGCTGCACGCAGCTACGGCATGAACCTGCGCGAGATCGACGCGCATACCATCGGCATCTCGCTCGACGAGACGACGACCCGCGCCGACGTCGGGGCGCTGTGGACGGTCTTCGCCAACGGCGCGGTCGTTCCGGATTTCAACACTATCGAGTCCGGCGCCCGCGATACACTGCCTGCCGGGCAACTGCGTACGTCGGCCTTCCTGACGCACCCTGTGTTCAGTGAACACCGGTCGGAAACGAAGATGCTGCGCTACCTGCGCGCGCTCGCAGACAAGGACCTCGCGCTCGACCGCACGATGATTCCGCTCGGCTCGTGCACGATGAAGCTTAACGCGACTACCGAGATGATCCCGGTCACCTGGCCGGAATTCGGCGACATTCATCCGTTTGCTCCGGCCGACCAGGCTCAGGGCTACGCGCAGTTGACCGCGGAACTGGAGCAGATGCTGTGCGCGTGCACCGGTTACGACGCCGTTTCACTGCAGCCGAACGCCGGCTCCCAGGGCGAGTACGCCGGTCTTCTGGCAATCCGCGCCTTCCACGCGAGCCGCGGTGAAGCACACCGCAACGTCTGCCTGATTCCCAGCTCGGCCCACGGTACCAACCCAGCGACGGCGCAGATGGCCGGCATGCAAGTCGTTGTCGTCGCGTGCGATGACAACGGCAATGTCGACGTCACCGACCTGAAGAAAAAGGCGGAGCAGCACAGCAAGAATCTTGCCGCGATCATGATCACCTATCCCTCGACGCATGGTGTGTTCGAGACCGCGATCCGCGAGATCACCGAGATCGTCCATGCCCACGGCGGCCAGGTCTACATCGACGGGGCCAACATGAACGCGATGGTCGGTCTTTGCGGCCCCGGCAAGTTCGGCGGCGACGTCTCACACCTCAACCTGCACAAGACTTTCTGCATCCCGCATGGCGGCGGTGGTCCGGGCGTCGGCCCCATCGGCGTGAAGTCACACCTCGCGCCCTTCCTGCCGGGTCACGGCACGACGGGGCTGAAAGGCATCGGTGCGGTGGCGGCCGCACCTTGGGGCAGCGCCAGCATCCTGCCGATCACCTGGACCTACATCGCGCTGATGGGCCGCGATGGCCTGCGGCATGCAAGCGTGATGGCGATCCTCAACGCGAACTACGTTGCCAGGCGGCTCGAAGCGCATTACCCGGTGCTGTACCGGGGCGAGAACGGCATGGTTGCGCACGAATGCATCCTTGACCTGCGCCCGCTGAAGGACAGTACCGGCATTTCCGTCGACGACGTCGCCAAGCGGCTGATCGACTTCGGCTTCCACGCTCCGACGATGTCCTTCCCGGTGCCCGGCACGCTGATGATCGAGCCGACCGAGAGCGAATCGAAGGTCGAACTCGACCGATTCTGCGACGCGATGATTGCGATCCGGGAGGAAATCGCCAAGGTGGCCAGCGGCGAGTTCGACGCGAAGGACAACCCGCTCGTGAACGCTCCCCATACCGCTGCCGCGATTACCGGCGAATGGGCGCATCCGTACAGCCGCGAACAGGCCGTGTACCCGCTGGCAAGTCTGCGTACGAACAAGTACTGGTCGCCGGTCGGCCGCGTTGACAACGCATATGGCGACCGAAACCTCGTCTGCGCATGCCCGCCGATGTCCGACTATGAACAGGCTTGAGGAGCAACCGACATGAACACATCCCTCGTCATCACCCTGATCGGTGCGGACCGTCCGGGTCTGGTCAACGCGCTCGCGGCGCGCGCTGCCGACTGCGGCGCGAACTGGATGGAAAGCAATCTGGCACAGCTGGCCGGCAGGTTCGCCGGCATCGTGCGACTGGAAATTGCCATGGCCGAAGCCGGCAGACTCGAGGCCGCGCTGCGCGAACTCGAGACCGAAGGCCTGCACCTGATGATCGAACGTGGCACCGCGGCTGGTGCTGGCTCCCTCCATCGCGCCTTGGCGATCGAAATTGTCGGCCAGGACCGGCCCGGCATCGTGCGCCAGATCTCGGCAATTCTGGCGCGCCACAACGCAAGCATCGACAGACTCGAAACGCGCTGCGAAAGCGCATCGTTCAGCGGAGAGCCGCTCTTTCGTGCGCGCATCGACGTCCATTTGCCCACCTCGGTGCTGCCTGCCAGCCTTCAGGGCGAGCTCGAGACGCTGGCGAACGAGCTGATGGTGGATCTCAAAGTGGCGCCCGACGACGAGTGAACCGCTACTACTCCTTCGCATATCTAAAACCTTTCGGAGACACGCAAATGTTTAACCAGGTCATGCAGATCGCCGACTTCGACCCGGCGCTCTGGAATGCAATCGAAGCCGAGCGCCATCGCCAGGAAGACCACATCGAGCTGATTGCCTCGGAAAACTACGCCAGCCCGCGCGTAATGCAGGCGCAGGGCACGGTGCTCACCAACAAGTATGCCGAGGGTTATCCCGGCAAGCGCTATTACGGCGGCTGCGAGCACGTTGATGTGGTCGAGCAGCTTGCTATCGATCGCGTGAAGCAGCTCTTCGGCAGCGATTGGGCGAATGTCCAGCCGCACTCCGGTTCACAGGCCAATGCCGCAGTGTATTTCGCACTGCTGCAGCCGGGCGAGACGATCCTCGGCATGAGCCTCGCGCACGGTGGTCACCTTACGCATGGCGCCAGGGTGAACTTCTCGGGCAAGGTTTTCAATGCCGTGCAGTACGGCGTCACCGACGATGGCGTAATCGACTACGACGCACTCGAGGCGCAGGCCGTCGAGTGCAAACCGAAGATGATCGTCGCGGGCTTCTCGGCCTACGCGCGCTACCTCGATTTTGCGCGCTTCCGCGCAATTGCGGACAAGGTCGGGGCGTTGCTCTTCGTCGATATGGCCCACGTCGCCGGCCTCGTCGCCGCGGGGCTGTATCCCAGCCCGGTGCCCTTTGCGGACATCGTCACCAGCACCACCCATAAAACGCTGCGCGGCCCGCGCGGCGGCATCATCCTCGGCCGCGCGAACGCTGACATCGAGAAGAAGATCGCCTCAATGGTCTTCCCCGGTACCCAGGGCGGCCCGCTGATGCACGTGATCGCCGCCAAGGCCGTCGCGTTCAAGGAAGCGCTGGAACCGGCATTCAAGGAATACCAGCAGCAGGTGATCGCAAACGCGCGCGCGATGGCGGCAGTGTTTATCGAGCGCGGCTACCGCATCGTCTCCGGCGGCACGGACGACCACCTCTTTCTCGTCGACCTGATCGCGAAGGGCATCACTGGCAAGGCCGCCGACGCGGCGCTTGGCGCGGCGCATATCACGGTGAACAAGAACACTGTGCCCAACGATCCGCAGTCGCCCTTCGTCACGAGTGGCATTCGCATCGGTACGCCGGCCGCCACCACGCGTGGATTTGGCAAGGACGAGGTGACGGCGCTCGCAGGATGGATCTGCGACATCCTCGACGACATTGAAAACCCCGCGGTCATCGGCGCGGTGCGCGCGAAGGTCGCTGGGTTATGCGACCGGTTCCCGGTTTACGGGCATTAAAAAAATAAGGCGCAGTGGGGGCGCGGGTGGGCGCCCCATCTTCCAGATCAGCAGAGAGATGTTGTTCAAATCCAAGGAAGGAGACAATCGCATGGCCCGTATCAACGACATGCTCGACGAAGAGCAGCGACACGAAAGAAAGGACCTCGAACGGGGACTGAAGGACAGACACATCCAGCTCATCGCCATTGGCGGGGCGATTGGAGTAGGCCTGTTTCTCGGCTCCGCAAAGGCCATCAGCAAGGCCGGCCCGGCGCTGCTGGTGACCTATGCGTTTGCTGGCGTCGCAGTATTTTTCATCATGCGCGCACTCGGCGAACTGCTGCTCCACCGTCCGGTGGCAGGTTCATTCGCAACCTATGCCGAAGAATACGTCAGTCCGTGGGCCGGCTACGTCACTGGCTGGACCTACTGGTTCACCTGGGTTGTGACCGGGATGGCGGAACTTACCGCGATCGGCGTCTACTTTCATTACTGGTTTCCCGGCGTTCCCCAGTGGATACCGCCACTCGTCGCGCTAGCCGTGCTCTACGGCGCGAATCTCATCGCGGTGAAAGTGTTCGGTGAGATGGAATTCTGGTTTGCGCTGGTCAAGGTGATCACGATCGTTGCCATGCTCGTGATCGGCGTCGGGGTGATCGTGTTTGGCTTTGGCGACCTCGGCAGGACCGCGAGCTTCTCGAACCTGTGGTCCCACGGCGGGTTTGCGCCGGTGGGGCTGGTCGGCGTCGTGCTGACCCTGCAGATCGCATGTTTCGCCTATACCGGCGTCGAACTGATCGGCGTCGCCGCCGGGGAGGCGGAAAATCCCGAGCGCGTTCTGCCACATGCGACCAACAGCATTACCTACCGGATTCTTATCTTTTACATCGGCGCGCTGGTCGTCATCATGTCGCTGGTGCCGTGGAACGAGATCAACCCGAACATGAGCCCGTTCGTGACAGTGTTCGAGAAAATCGGCGTCCCGGCGGCGGCAGGCATCATCAACTTCGTAGTGATCACAGCCGCAGCATCCTCGTGCAACAGCGGCATCTTCAGCACCGGACGGATGCTCTATACCCTGGCCCAGTTCGGGCAGGCGCCAGCGGCGTTCGGGAAGGTCAACAGGAGCCACGTGCCGGCCAACGCCATCACCCTGTCGGCAGCCTTCATGCTGCTCGCCGTCGTCCTCAACTATTTCGTGCCCGAGGAAGTGTTCACCTACGTCACCAGCGTGGCGACCGTCGGCGCAGTCTGGACCTGGGGCATCATCGTGTGGGCGCATCTGAAATATCGCCAGGCGGTCCGCCAGGGTCTCGCCAGGCCGGTGTCGTTCCGCATGCCGGGCGCGCCGTACGCCAACTGGTTCGTCCTTGCATTCCTGCTCCTCGTCACGGTTTTCCTGGGATTCGACGCCGGGACGCGCGTTGCGCTGTACGTCGCACCCGCGTGGTTCGCGCTGCTCACCGCGGGATACCTGATGTCCCGATCCCGCGCCGGCAATGGCGTGCACGCTGGCGAAGCCTCGAGGTAATCGATATGGCCATCAGCGTGTTCGACCTGCTCAAGATCGGCATCGGGCCGTCGTCCTCACACACCGTGGGGCCGATGCGCGCGGCGCAGCTGTTCGCGTATGGCCTGAAGGACTCCGGCCTGCTTACCCGGGTTGCAAGCGTGAAGGCCGAACTGTACGGTTCGCTCGGGGCGACCGGCAAGGGGCACGGCAGCGACAAGGCCGTGCTGCTCGGACTCGAGGGCGAGGCGCCGGATCGGGTTGACCCGGAGCAGATCGCGGGCAAGCTCGCGCGCATCCGTGGTGAGCAGCGCCTGATGCTCGCTGGCGAACACCCGATCCCGTTCGTCGAGCGTGATCATCTCGTGATGTACCGTCGCCAATCGCTTCCGTACCATCCCAACGGGATGCGTATCAGCGCCTTCGACGTGGCAGGAGAAACGCTTGCCAGCAAGGGGTATTACTCGATCGGGGGCGGCTTCGTCGTCGATGAGAGCGTGGCGGGTGCCAATCGCATCGTGGCCGATACGACACCGCTCGCCCATCCGTTCTGCAGTGGCGCTGAACTTCTTGCCCAGTGCCAGGCGAAAGGTCTGTCAATCAGCCAGCTGATGCTGGAGAACGAGCGCGCGTGGCGGTCCGAAGCTGAGACGCGCTCCGGACTCCTCCACATCTGGGACGTGATGCAACAGTGCGTACGCCGTGGCTGCGAGCAGGAAGGGATCATGCCCGGCGGGCTGCACGTCAGACGCCGGGCCGCCGAACTGTACCGCAAGCTGTCCGGTGCGCCGGAAGCCTCGCTGCGCGATCCGTTGACGGTGATGGACTGGGTGAACCTCTACGCGCTTGCGGTGAACGAGGAGAACGCCACCGGTGGCCGGGTCGTCACGGCGCCGACCAACGGCGCCGCCGGCATCGTGCCCGCCGTCCTGCATTACTACAGCCGCTTTGTCTCCGGCTCGACCGAGGATGGCGTCGTGCGTTTCCTGCTCACGGCCGCCGCGATCGGCATCCTCTACAAGGAAAACGCGTCCATCTCCGGCGCCGAGGTTGGGTGTCAGGGCGAGGTCGGTGTCGCATGCTCGATGGCAGCCGGCGCACTGGCGGAGGTGCTCGGCGGTACGCCCGAGCAAGTGGAGAATGCGGCCGAGATCGGCATGGAGCACAACCTGGGCCTTACTTGCGATCCGGTCGGCGGACTCGTACAGGTACCGTGCATCGAGCGCAATGCTATGGGCTCGATGAAGGCGATCAACGCCGCGCGCATGGCGCTGCGCGGCGATGGCAAGCACTTTGTGTCGCTCGACAAGGTGATCAAAACCATGCGCGACACTGGCGCCGACATGAAGCTGAAATACAAGGAAACCGCGCGCGGCGGCCTCGCCGTGAACGTCATCGAATGTTGACGGGTACGCGACACATCCATAAGGAATGGAAATGATTGACAATAATACCGATGCGCTTATGCGACGCACCCCGCTGTACGACCTTCACGTTTCGCTCGGTGCGAGGATCGTGCCCTTCGCGGGCTACGCGATGCCTGTGCAGTATCCGGCTGGCATCATCAAGGAACACACCCACACCCGCACCCAGGCCGGACTCTTCGATGTCTCGCACATGGGCCAGGTGTTCCTGCGTGGCCCCGAGGCCGCTGCAGCGCTGGAAACCCTGGTGCCGGTCGACGTCATCGACCTCCCGCAGGGCATGCAGCGCTACGCGCTGTTCACGAACGAGACCGGCGGTGTGATGGACGACCTGATGGTCGCGAACTTCGGCGACTGCCTGTTCGTCGTCGTCAATGCCGCCTGCAAAGCACAGGACATCGCGCACATGCGCAAACACCTCTCGGAGCGCTGCACCATCGAAGTGCTCGATGACCGCGCGCTGCTCGCACTGCAGGGACCTGCCGCCGCGGCGGTCATGGCCCGCCTCGTCCCTGAGACGGACAGGATGCTGTTCATGACCACGATGACCGTCACGCTCGCCGGCGCCCAGTGCTACATCAGCCGCTCCGGCTACACCGGCGAGGACGGCTTCGAGATTTCGGTGCCCGCGAACAAGGCCGAGGCGCTCGCGCGTGAACTGCTGGGCCACCCGGAAGTCGCCCCGATCGGCCTCGGCGCACGCGACTCGCTGCGCCTGGAGGCGGGCCTCTGCCTGTACGGCCACGATCTTGACGTGAATACCTCGCCGGTCGAGAGCAGCCTGTCGTGGGCGCTATCGAAGTCGCGCCGCGCCGACGGTGCCCGCCCCGGTGGCTATCCCGGCGCGGACGTGATCCTCGGTCACATCGCCAACGGAGTTGGACGCAAGCGGGTAGGCCTGCGCCCGAATGCCCGCGTGCCGGTGCGCGAAGGGACCGAGCTCGTCGACGCGAGCGGCCACAGCGTTGGCATCGTCACCAGCGGCGGCTTCGGGCCGACGCTGGAAGCGCCGGTCGCAATGGGCTACGTCAAGACCGCGCTCGCGAAGCCGGGCACCCAGCTGTCGGCGATGGTCCGCGGCAAGGCGATCCCGGTCGAAGTCGCAAGCACACCGTTCGTCCCGCAGCGCTATTACCGCGGCTGACCAATCAGGGCGCGCCCGGGCACGATCGGGCCGCCCGCAAGGATCTTCATGAAACCCACAAGTCATCCTCAGGTCGGCGTCAAGCTGCGCGGAGCCGACAAGACGGCGCGCATTCCCGTCAAGATCATTCCCATCACACCGGAGCAGCAATTGCGCAAGCCGGAATGGATTCGCGCCGCGTTCCGTGGCACGCAGCGCGTGCGTGAGCTCACCACCACGCTGCGCGAAAACCGGCTTCACACCGTGTGCGAGGAAGCCAACTGTCCGAACCTCGGCGAATGCTTCACCCACGGCACGGCGACGTTCATGATCATGGGTGCGATCTGCACCCGGCGCTGCCCGTTCTGCGACGTAGGTCACGGCCGACCGCTGCCGCTCGACCCCGCGGAGCCGATGAACCTCGCGCAGACGGTCACCGGCATGCGGCTGAAGTACGTAGTGATCACCTCGGTCGACCGCGACGACCTGCGTGACGGTGGTGCCCAGCATTTTGCCGACTGCATTCGCGAAGTGCGTGCCGCGAACCCTGGCATCACCATCGAGGTCCTGACGCCGGACTTTCGCGGCAGGGTCGACCTTGCGCTGGATCGGCTCTCGGCCGAGCCGCCCGACGTCTTCAACCACAACATCGAGACGGTCCCGCGCCTTTACCGCGAGGTGCGACCGGGCGCCGACTACGCCCACTCGCTGGACCTCCTCGCCCGCTTCAAGGCACGCCACCCGCACGTCGCGACCAAGTCCGGCCTGATGCTGGGCGTGGGCGAGACGCGCGAGGAGATCGACACGGCGCTCGCTGACCTGCGTGCCCACGCCGTCGATATGGTGACGATCGGCCAGTACCTTCAGCCCAGCCTGCACCACCTGCCGGTACGCCGCTACGTCACGCCCACCGAGTTCGACGAACTGCGCCTCGTCGGCGAGCGCATGGGCTTTCGTCACGTGGCGTCCGGCCCGATGGTGCGCTCGTCCTACCATGCCGACCTGCAGGCACGCGGTGTGATCGAAGGCTGACAGCGATGGATGCAATCTGGAACGTCAGGATCGAGCGCCTCGAAACAAAGCTTGCGGTTGGTATTTACGATAACGAGCGGGAACCCCAGCCGGTGTGGGTCAGCGTGACGCTGACCGGCCTGGCGCCGGCGGTTCCCGCTGGGCTCCACGACTGCATCGACTACGAACCGCTGTGCCACTGGCTCGCCACTGAATGGCCGCGCTCGCCGCATACGCCGCTGCTGGAGACGCGCGTGAACGAGGTCTTCGACTTTGCCTTCGCGCTCAATCCGCGTGTGCAGGAAGTATCGGTCGGGCTCTACAAGCAGCGTGTCAGCCGCTACGCGACGGCGATCGGCCTCGAGCGCTCCACCAGCCGCGCTGCACATGTACGCACCATGCCTGCACTCCGGCACATTGAAAAGGGAATCGAACATGTCGCAGACATCGACTGAGCTGTCACGCTTCGCGCTGACTTTCGCGGCCGCGAGCGAGCGTGGCCAGACTGCCGCCATCACCGCGCTACTGGAAAAGCACGACGCCTATATCGAGGAGTTCACAGTCTTCGACGATGTTCTGAGCGGGCGCTTCTTCCTGCGCACGGTCTTTCGTCTGGTCGAGGCAACGGACGTGGCGCTCGCCGCGCTGCGCGACGGGTACGCCGGATTGCGCAACCGCTTCCGCGAGCCCGAGGGGCAGATCCACGACCTGCAACGGCCAATGCGTGTGCTGCTGATGGTATCCAGGGCCGACCACTGTCTGCGCGACCTGCTCGACCAGTGGCGCCGGCATGAACTCGAGATGGATATTGTGGCGGTCGCCTCTAACCACCTCGACCTTGGCCCCCTTGTAATCGCCGAGGGGTTGCCTTTCCACCACCTGCCCATCACGCCGGATACGAAGCCACAGCAGGAAGCTGCGCTGCTCGAACTGATTGAATCGAAGGGAGCCGAACTGGTCGTACTTGCCCGCTACATGCAGGTGCTTTCGGCCACAATGTGCGAACGGCTCGCGGGTCGCGTCATCAACATCCACCATTCGTTTCTGCCCGGCTTCAAGGGTGCGCGCCCGTACGAACAGGCACACGCGCGAGGGGTGAAGCTGATCGGTGCGACTGCACATTTTGCGACCATCGATCTCGACGAAGGGCCGATCATCGAGCAGGTCATCGAACGTGTCGACCACGCCTACAGCCCGGAACAGCTCCTGAGCACGGGCCGGCACGTCGAATGCCTGACACTTGGCCGCGCGCTGCGTTATGTGCTTGAGCGCCGCGTGTTCATCAACGGCCTGCGGACTGTTGTGCTGCGCTGAAAGCCGTGGTGGATCGTGGCGGGCGATCCGCTCTCGCAGGGGCAGTTGCCCGGCGGAGCGTGGGTCCTACGCTCCGAGCTCAGCCAGCGCCATCGCGCACCACGGCCCGGCCAGCACGCGCAAGAAAATCGGCCTGCTTGACGCGGGCGAGCGGCAGTGCGCGTTGGCCTGTTTTCCCTCATCGTCTCCTATCGCCCATGTCCGTCTCGCCGATTTCCATCGTGTCCACGCCTGTCGCCGCTCCCGATTCGACGGCTGCCATTCCGGCCCAACCGGTGACGGTACGCTGGCGCGGCGTCGAGCCGTACGACGCGAGCTTCGACGCAATGCGCGCGTTCACCGATGCACGCACCGCCGACACCGGCGACGAAATCTGGATGGTCGAGCATCCGCCCATCTACACGCTCGGTCAGGCGGGTGATCCTGCCCACCTGCTGGTCGCTGATACCGGCATCCCGCTCGTCGAGGTCGACCGCGGTGGGCAGATCACCTATCATGGCCCCGGCCAGATCGTCGGCTACCTGCTGCTCGACTTGCGCCGGCGCAAACTGATGGTCCGCACGCTGGTGTCGCGAATCGAAGAGGCCGTGATCGAAACCCTCGCTGCGTATCATCTCGGCTCGGTCCGCAAGGCGGGCGCGCCAGGGGTCTACGTCGAATCCGGTCCGCACAAAGGCGCGAAGATCGCGGCGCTTGGCCTGAAGATCCGCAACGGCTGCAGCTATCACGGCCTGAGCCTGAATGTGAAGATGGATCTGCACCCGTTTCTCGCAATCAATCCGTGCGGCTATGCCGGGCTGGAAACCACCGACATGGCGAGCCTCGGGGTTGCCGCCGACTGGAACGACGTCGCGCACACCCTGGTGCGCCGACTGATCACCAACCTCGATGGCAAGTCCAGGGCCGCCGCATAATCGCAGGAACAAACTTGCGTGTAAGCACCGCATGTTTTTGTTTGAGATCAATCAAGGAGGCGAAGGCACCACCTGCAATGGATATCGCGATCAACCTTAACGAACCTCATTTCCGCCTGATCTAGCCATTTTTTAAAGCCCGGCAACGGCGATATTCGTGGCTTTCATTCATGCTATGTCGCTAACCCCTGTTATCGGTAGGGACGCGTTTTCACGTAAAACTACCTCTCCTCGAAACGGGTCGCCGATACCGTCACAGCTATAATATTCGGACGCCAAAATATCTACATCATTTCCCCGATGCCGCATCGGTCTCCGCCGTGCGGGCGTGGTACGCCGGTGGGTTTTGTTGCAATAAGGCGGTCGGCTATGATGTGAGGAACAAGAGGAATGAATGAAAGGTTGATGAAGACGCTGAATCCGAGCGTGGCCCGCGTGCTCAAACGCCTGCATTACCCGCTTGATGTGATCCTGACTTGCGTTCACTGGTATGTGGCCTGTCCGCTCAGCCTGCGAAACCTTGAAGAAATAATGGCGGAGCGAGGCATTTCAGTGGATCATTCAACCGTGCCTCGCTGGGCCCTCAAGCTGCTGCCGGTGCTGGAAAGAGCGTTTTTGCCTCCACAAGTGCCCCGTCGGCAAGAGCTGGCGGGTCGACGAGACCTACATCAAGGTCAACGGCCAATGAAAATACCTGTATCGCGCGGTCGACAAGGCCGGCAACACTATCGACTTTCTGTTGCGGGCCCATCGGGATAAGACTGCAGCGTGGCGGTGTTTCGAAAAATCGACCGCCCAGAATGGCGAATCCGAGACTGTGACAATTGAAAGAAGTGGCGCCAATCTGGCTGCGCTGGAAGCCATCAACGCCGAGCGCGAAACACCCATCAAGATCCGGCAGGCGAAGTACTTGAACAACATCATTGAACAAGACCACCGCTCAATCAAGCGGCGTATCCGCCCCATGCTCGGATTCAGGAGTTTTCGGTGCGCACGCATCGTGCTCAGCGGCATCGAGGTGGCTCATATGATCGCCAAAGGGAAGATGAGAGATAACAGCGCCCGACAAACTGTCGCCGAGCAGTTCTCTTCGCTGGCAGCATAAGTAATCCTGGCCATATCAGGCTTTGTTCAACCTGCAATCGCTATCGCGACAAAACCTCCTTTTTCGCAACCGCCCCTTGCTTCGCCGTGCACTGATGGCTCGTCAATGAAAAGATGTAGATGGGGTGTGCATGCCCGGTTCAATGAAATTTCAGGCGCCGCGCTGTAGACTGGAACCATCCTGCGGACCTTTTCAAGAATACCTCATGACGGAACAGAGATTGGCCTATTTGGAGTCAGACCGCGTTCAGGGTCAATTGCACGGTCTCATCGCGACGCTCCTGGCTATTGCCGAATTTCTTCCGCGAGATGCATTCATAAACGAGTTCAAGACACACCTCCAGGCGCGGCGAAATGTCCTCGGGTTTCACGACCCCTCGGACTTAAGGCTTAATGCGCTGAATGACTATGAAAGCTTTCTCCTTGACGAAATCAACCGAGGAAAATGAACCAGATGTGGAGAATATTTTTAACGGCATGTCTGATGTCAGCGTACCTTTTCGCGGAATCCTCGGCATCAGCAGCACCGGTCGATGACATCATCGAATATGTGAGGATCATTGATCAGTCTGATCCGCAGTCACTGATTCGTAGTGCGACCGAGGAAGTGCAGGATGAAATTCGTGCCCGTGCTATTGACCCTCACGATACCGTTCGTATCATGGACATCATCAATCGTGACATCCTTCCATACACGAACATCCATCGCACGGCACAACTTGCGATGGGGCATTACTGGAAGATGGCGACACCATCACAGCGTGAAGAAATAACTCAGCAATTTCAGATCCTGCTGATACATACCTATTCGGGCGCGTTAGGTTTGCTGACGCCTGGCATGAAATTCAAATATCCGGCTGCGCCAGCATCGAATAACGAGCGCGATGCAGTCGTTCGTACTATCGCCGCTTATAATGGTGACTTCGTTGAGATAGACTATCGTCTGTATCGCGCGTCAGATGGCTGGCGCGTCTACGACATTAACCTGCTTGGCGTGTGGTTAGTGCAGGTGTATAAGCAACAGTTTTCCGAGGCAATCAACCGGAATGGCATTGACGGATTTATCAGATTTCTTGAGGATCGTAATCGGAAATTTCATGATGAGAATCAAAATAAGCAGTTAACTATGTTAACAGCGCCTCAATAGTGATCGAGGCACACCGGGCGGGTAATACTGAGGAGAGGCGGTGGGTGCTTCGCGTCTGCCCCTCAAGTACGCGCTGAATGTTGCTGTTATTGCGAGCAATACAACAGCTTTCGGTGCTCTACGTCGCCCGGCAACATGCGCGATATAACGGTTCGAGCCAGCCTGATCGCAGTTTTGGTGATTTTCTCGGCGATGATCCTGCTCGGCGGCGTGGCAGCGTCGGTGTGGTGCGTGAGGCCAACACGGGCACGGGAGCGGTGCGAAAAATGGCACGGCAGAACATTCTCGTGAATGACGCGTACAAGGATAATGCACGTACTCGCTCGGCGCTGATGCGGGCCTACACCGCGCTCAAGGAGCGCAACGATCGCGCCGCACGTGATGCCGCGCTCAGAAGCACGCAGCGCACGCTCGATCTGTCCGCGAGCGAGACGCCGCAACGTCACGGACATCTCGTCCAAATACCAGGTGCTCCCGGGCTTGCGCCGTACCGCCTTCGCACAGTGGGCGAAGCCGTGCGGATTCAACCGGTCGATGCAACGGATTGGTGGAATCGCTCAGCCGGTGTATCGAAGTTTAGTGTTTTTCGCGGACGCTCATTGAGTTGTCTAGCTACGCCATTAAGTTTTGCCTGTGAATAAATCGAAGATCGTTCACGCGTTTGCGCAGCTCCGTGCCAGGTTTGAAGTGAGGCACGTGCTTTTCAGGGACCAACACCTTTTCGCCCGTCCTCGGGTTACGTCTTACGCGCGACGGGCGGCGAACCTGTTTCGAAACGAGTTCAGCCTGCACCTTCGCCAGCAGCGACCGCCCGTCCGCGAGAGACAGGCCCAGGTCCGCAAGACTACAATCAGAGCGTTAAACGACGGCTAAAACTCCGTCGCTCTCCTCGATCGTTTCACCCTCGACCAACCTTGCTTCGATGATCAACTGCATGACCTGGCTCGCAGCGTTGCGAGGCCGATTAGCGTACTCCACGCGAAACGGGGCCGCGACTGAAAACAAAAGCTGCCCTCCTTGGCACCACGCGATCCTCTGTGCTACGCCAGTTAGAATACGCACAATCGCGTCCCTTTCCGACGCCCCGCCCATCAAGGTGAGCAGCCAGCCCGATGCCACACGCCGCAGACCCTTACGTTCTTGTCGACACGCGACACGGAACGATGATTGCCAACCGCTTTGATGAATATGTCGGTCAAGCGTTGATCCGATATGGTGAGTACGCCGAGCTTGAAACGCAGTTGCTTTTGCAATGTGCCAATGAGCGGCCGGGCACTGTCGTCGAAATCGGCGCCAATATCGGCAGCCAGACGGTGCCCCTGGCAAAAGCGGCCAAAGCGCTCGGCGCCGAGGTCATCACATTTGAGCCGCAGCCGTTCCTGTTCCAGAACCTGTGTGCAAATCTCGCATTGAACGCCGTGGACAATGTGACCGCGTGGCCTTACGCGTGCGCGGCGGATCCGGGAACGGTCTGGTTCAAACGCCCCAATTACAAGCGGACAGGCAACTTCGGAGCCGTATCGGTTCAAACGCAACCGTTGGAGAGTGGCATTCAGGTGCCATGCGTGCGACTCGATGACATGATGCGCGAGCGCACCGTGCAACTCCTGAAAGTGGACGTCGAAGGGTTCGAATTACAGGTGCTGCAAGGCGCGCGGGATGTCCTCACGAAGCACCGCCCTCTGCTGTATGTCGAGAATGATCGGGTCGCCAACTCTTCGGCACTCATCCAATATTTGTGGGAGCACGATTACCGGCTTTTGTGGCACATCAGCCCGCTATTCAATCCGCATAATTTCCGGGGTAACGCGGAAAACTGCTATCCGCAACTTTGCTCCTTCAACATGCTCGGCGTCCCGCGGGAGTCGAGCCTCACGATCCAGGGCTTCGAGGAAATTCTCGATGCAACCGCTCATCCGTTGGCGGGGCGTCAGCCATGACTGGCCAGTAGGCAACTTGCACATCGAATGAAGCCATGCTTCATACCGCAATTCGAGTGCAATTCAACCGGCCGCATAAAGAACGACGTTGTCAATTGGTGTTTTCAGTTGAGACAAACTGTCGCGACCCTCGCGCTGCACGCGTCGGCGTATCCCTCGCCTGAGACGCCTGGAATCTCATCGATTTGGCAACGGCTTCGAGCATAAACTTGATGGGTGGCATTCTTGCCAACGTGCCGGACGCCTGCGCACAAGCCTTGGCGAACCCTCGTAGGGCGCAAGGAAAATGATTTTATTTGTAGTTAAATTGAAAAAATATGCGAATTAGCTTGAATCGTAATGTGATTTCTCGGAAATGAGCATTGGTGAATAGACAATATGCGAAAACCCGTTGTCTGAATTTCGCAATTCCTCTGAATTATCCGTTGCAAGCCGTTACCGTTCTTAGATAATTGCTTCCCAAATATTTCTTTATTGGGTGCGACCATGAGCCGTAAGAACGTACTACCGAGACAACGTGCCATCGCCGCGGCTCTTGCCGGTGCGCTCGCGGGGGTCGTTCCGCTAGTCGCAAAAGCCGACTGCGGCGTCAACGGCACGATCAGCTCCAACACCACCGAAATCGGCTGGTCGTCGGGGAACTGCACGATTGCTACCAACGTCGTCATCTCCAACTTCAACACCGCGACCGCTTTGCTGGCAACCGGCTCCTCGCTGGGCACGCTCACCAACAACGGCACCATCGCCGGCATCACGTACGGGCTGGTCAATTCGGGGACCATCAGCGTATTGAACAACAACAGCGGCGGTCAGATGATCGGCGGCAGTGCGGGCATTCGCAACACCGGCTCCGTTAGCACGTTCAGCAACAACGGCCTCATCGCCACGACCGGCATCGCCGGTACCATTGCGTCCGGCATTCAGAACGCCGGCTCGATCGGGACGCTGACCAACACCGCAACCGGTACGATTACCGGCGCTGGGAGGGGGATATTCAACAGCGGCACCATCGGCATCGTGAACAACATGGGCCTCCTCGCCGGCAGCGGCACGGTAAGCGGCAGCATCTTCGGTATCGATAACAGTGGCGGCAGCATTGGCACGATCCTCAACAGCGGCACCATCAAAGGCTCCACCTACACCGGAACGATCGTCGGCTACGGCGTGCTTGGCGAAAACTCCGGCACCATCGGCACGCTGAACAATAGCGGCACCATCACCAACGAACTGGGCGTCCTCATCCGCAGCGGCGCTACCCTTGGCACGCTGACCAATACCGGGGCGATCGTCGGGACCTTTTCCGGCGTCGTTGCGCAGACCGGCACCATCGGCGTAATCGACAACACCGGCCTCATTAGTGGTGCGACCAGCCAGACCGTTACTGGTTTCCCGTCATCGCCTTATACGGGCATCTTCGCGCTGGCTGGTGCCAGCATTGGCTCGGTGACCAACAGCGGCACCATTGCGGGTCTCTTCAACGCGATCAAGGTCGACAGTACCAGCACCATCGGCCAGATCGTCAACAGCGGCTTGATCGCCGGTAACATCACCAACGCCGGCACCCATGATCTCAGTATCAGCGGCGGCAGCGGCGCGGTATTCGGCACGCTGACAGGCATCAGCGGCGGAATCGGCAGCTCGGCTGCAGGCACCATCACGAATACCTCGTCCAATGTCGTGTTCGGGTCCGGCAACCTGCTGCTCAACGACCAAGTCAACGTCGGAAGCCATGCCGTCAACAACATCGGCGCCACGCTGCAGGTCAACAATCCCATCGCGATCACGGGCAATTACACGCAGGGGGCATCCGCCACGCTGCTGGTCGGCGTCGCGGACGGCGCCGTGGCCGGCGGCTCGCCCGGCAGCGACAGCGGTTACGGCCGGCTGGTCGTCTCAGGTACCGCCAATATCGCGAGCGGCTCTGCCGTGACGCTGCAAAAACTGAATGCGTACGGGTTTGCGGCTGGCCAGCGCTTCGTCGTCATCGACGCCGCCGGGACCGGCACGAACTACAACGAGGGCACGCTGCGTTATTCGATTGCCGGGACGACCGGACTGGTCGCCACCGGTGCGGCTGTGGCCAACGGAGAGAAGAGCGATCTTGTCCTGACGCTCGCCAACGCCACGACATCGACGCCGACGTCACCGGCGCCGACAGGCGCAACCGCGCCCAATGCCGTGTCGGCGCTGACCGGGCTGGCGAACTACACCGGCATCAGTCCGGCCCTGCTCAACCTGTACAACGCCTCGCTCGCGCTCGACGCCGGCGGCTCGACCCAGGCGCTCAACGCCGCCGGCAAGCAGTTGAGCCCGACGTCGCAGACCTCGTCGAGCCGCGCGGCGGCCGCTCCGACCTACGACGTGCTCGACATCATCTCGAGCCACGCCAACGGCTTGCGCCTGGCGCAAAATCGCGGCAGCGGCATCTCGACCGGCGACGCTTCGCCGAGTTGGGGCGTCTGGGGGCAGGCGTTCGGCGGCCATGCGAGCCAGGACGAACGCGATGCGGTGGACGGATACAGCGCCAATTATGGCGGTCTGCTGTTCGGGGTCGATCGGTCGGTTACCGAGACATGGCGTGTCGGCGGCGCCTTCAGCTACAGCAACGCTGCTGTCAACAACACGGGCGACACGGCCGGAAACAACACCCGCATCAACTCGTACGGCCTGCTCGGCTACGCCAGCTACGTGGCGAACCGGTGGTACGCCAATCTGTCGGTGGGCGCCATCCAGCAGCGCTACGACACGAATCGCCTGGTCGCCTTCCCCGGTTTCTCTGGGGATGCCCACGGCAGCTTCAACGGGCAGCAGTACGTCGCGCGCGGCGAGGTCGGCTATCCGCTCGCGCTCGGCGTCGCGACGGTCACGCCGCTTGCGAGCCTGACCTACAGCTATCTGCATCAGAGCGCCTACACCGAATCGGGCGGCAACGGCGCAGCGCTCTCGGTCGATTCCTCGCACCTGAGCTCGGTCACCACCGACATCGGCGCGAAGATCGAGCGCGAAGTGCCGACTTCGTTCGGGGTGCTCGTGCCGGACCTGACCGTCGCGTGGCGTCACGAGTACGACAACACGCGCGCGCTCACCAACGCCACGTTCGCCGCCGACCCCAGCGGACAGACCAGCTTCACGGTGCTGGGTACGAGCCCCATGACCAACTCGGCCATCCTGACCGCGGGTGTCACGCTGCTGAACCAGAAGAACCTGAGCCTGACCGCACGCTATGACGTCCAGATCGGGCAGGGCTATTTGTCCCAGGCCGGCAGTGTGCGACTGCGGCAGCTGTTCTGATCGCGGACGATGGGGCCGGCTCGGTAGCCGGCTCTCGCACGGGCCGCGTTTCCAGGCACCTTGGCCTGAAATGCGGCACCCGTCTGCCGAGAGCCCATGAGGGTCGCAATGCCGCACGCACGTGCTACGATCGCGCAGCATCGATGTTCATTCTTTCCAATGCCCCGATTTCTTGAGCATGTCTAGCGCAAACCCCCCAGGCAACATGAGTATCCAGGAGGCGCTCACACGGGCCTACGCGCATTGGAACGCCGGTCAGGCCGAGCAGGCCGAAATGCTGGCCCAGCGGGTGCTGGCCGCATGGCCTGGGCAGCCCGATGCGCTCCATCTGCTCGGGGTGATGGCACACGCCTACGGCAACCTGGATCTGGCGATCTCCCACCTGAGGCAGGCGTGTCTCGCCCCGCGCGCGCCGGCCGTGTATTCCAGCAATCTCGCGGAAATGTATCGCCAGAAGGGCATGCTGCCCGAAGGCGAGGAGGCCGCGCAGCGCGCCGTCGCGATGGATCCGACGCTCGTGTCCGCATGGAACAATCTGGGCATCCTGCTGCAGGAAGCCGGCAAGCTCGAGCAGAGCCGCGCGTGTCTGGAAAGGGTCGTGGCGCTCAGCCCAGACTGGGCCGAAGCCCATAACAACCTGGGCAACACGTGGCGTCTGCTGGGACGGATGGATCATGCGCAGGCCTGCTACGGGAAGGCGCTCACGCTCAACCCGTCGTATGCGGAAGCGCACAGCAATCTCGCCTTCCTGCTCTCCACGCAGGGCAGCTACGACGAAGCCGCCCAGCATGCGCGGCAGGCGATCGATCTCAATCCTCGCTTCGTCGATGCGTACCTGAACCTCGCGGACGTCGAGATTTCCCGCCAGCGCCACGATGCGGCGCTGCGTGCGCTCGATATGCTCAACGCTTTCGCTCCGGAGCATCCGGCCGCACTCACGGCGCGCGCGAAGGCGCTCAGACAGATTGCCCATGCCGAAGAAGCGCTAGCCATCGCGCGGCATGCCGTTGCACTCGTGCCGCGCAGCGCCGAGGCACACCACACGCTTGCGATGGTGCTGCAGGATCTCAGCCTGACCGACGAAGCGCTCCAGGCGTACGAGCAGGCCGCGACATTGCCCGGCACCGTGGCCGAAGCGGCGCTGGTGGGACGCGCCACCTTGTTGACGGAAGCGGGGCGCAAGGACGAGGCGCTGGCGGCCTTCGAGCTGGCGCTTGCGCGTTTTCCGGGTTCCGCGCAGGCGCTCGCGGCGCGCGCGGAGCTGCGCACGTTCAGTGCGGACGATCCCGACATACCGGCGCTGGAGGCCTGCCTCGCGCAAGGCGAACAACGCTCGCTCGTCGAGCGCATTGCGGCGCACTTCGCGCTCGGCAAGGCCTATCTCGACATCAAAGATCCTGAACAGGCGTTTCGCCATCTCGAGGCCGGCAACCGCCAGAAACGCGCTTCGTTCGACTACGACGGCGAGCAGACCGGCCGCTGGATGGAACACATCAGCACGGGTTTCACACCGGAACGATATGCCCAGCTCGCAGGCCACGGCGAGCCGTCGACGCTGCCCATCTTCATCATCGGCATGCCGCGCTCCGGCACCACGCTGATCGAACAGATCCTCGCGTCGCATCCGCAGGTGACGGGCGCAGGCGAACTGTCGGCGCTTCGTCTCGCGATCGACGAAATCGGCGGCTTTCCCGACGGCGTCCTTGCGTTCGACGGCCAGGCCGGCGCGCAAGCGCGCTTGCGCCAGTGCGGAGCATCGTATCTGGCCCGCGTAGCGCCGCTTGCCGCAGGACGTCCGCACGTCGTCGACAAGATGCCTGGCAATTTCCTGTATGCAGGTGCGATCCCGCTGATCCTGCCGGGCGCCCGGATCATCCACGTTCGGCGCGACCCGGTCGATACGTGCTTGTCCTGCTACACGAAGCTGTTCGCCGGACAGCAGCCGTTCGCGTATGACCAGGCCGAGCTCGGCGCCTTCTATCGCCAGTACGAACGCTTGATGGCGCATTGGCGCGAACTGCTGCCTGGCGGTGCATTCATCGAAATCGAATACGAGGCCGTGGTCGAAGACCTCGAAGGCGAAGCGCGGCGGCTGATCGGCTTCCTCGGGCTGCCGTGGGACGATGCCTGCCTGAGCTTCCATCAAAACCGCCGGGTGGTCCGCACGGCGAGTGTCAACCAGGTGCGCCAGCCGATCTACCGGACCTCGAAGGGGCGCTGGCACGCGCAAGCGCGCTATCTTGGTCCGCTGCTCGAGGCGCTCGGCGTCGAGGCGCCGTGATGTCCGGCGCCATCCCTGATATCCGCGCCATCGAGCTCGAGGTTCGTCCGCTCCTGGTGTCGGGACGCTACGAGGAAGCCGAGGCGATCGTGCGGCCGTATCTGGCCTCGGGCACCGGACCGCTCGTGCTCTGGAAGCTGCTCGCGGCAGCGCTTCGCCCGCAGGGGCGCATCGCCGAAACGCGCGTGATCCAGGAAATGCTGGTGGCGCACGTGCCCGGCGATTTCCCCGCGCGTTTCGATCTCTCCGAGACCTTGCTGCTCTCGGGCGAGTTCGAACGCGGCTGGCGTGAGTACCACTACCGCTACAGCCTCGCACACACGGCACACATCGAGCGCAAGGTGCAACGTCCGCGCTGGGACGGCCGCGCCATGCCCGGCAAAACGCTGCTGATTCACGACGAGCAGGGCTACGGCGACACCTTCCAGTTCATGCGCATGGTGCCGTGGGCCAAGGAGAAGAGCGGTGCGCGGGTCGTCCTCGAAATCAACGCGGAATCGCTGTCGCTCGTACGGCGCAGCGCGGGGTTCGACGAGATCGTCGTACGCGGGACGCTGCCGCCCGCGTTCGACATGCACTGCGAGATGATGAGCTTGCCGATGGCCTTGGGGCTGCGTCTTCACGACTTGCCCGGGCCGATTCCGTACCTGAGCCCGGACCCGCAGCGCGTCGAGCGCTGGCGGCAGCGTCTGGCCGACCTGCCGCGCCCGCTGGTCGCGCTCGTTTGGGCGGGACGGCCCACGCATCCCAATGACGCGAACCGCTCACTGAGCCTCGGCGAGCTCGCGCCGCTCGTGCAGGCAGGCGTGAGCTTCGTCTCGATCCAGAAAGGCCCCGCGGCAACGCAGGCCGGCTCGCCGCCCGACGGCATGCGGCTGCTGTCGTTGTCCGACGAGATCGACGATTTCGAGGACACGGCGGCGATCCTCTCGGTTACCGATTTGCTGGTCTCGGTGGACTCTTCTCCCGTCCACCTCGCGGGCGCATTGGGCCGCCCCGTTTGGGTCATGCTGCCGAAGGTGCCGGACTGGCGCTGGCTGCTCGATCGCGCGGACACGCCGTGGTATCCGCAGATGCGTTTGTTTCGCCAGGACTTGCGCGGGGACTGGAGCGGGGTCGTCTCCCGGATGGCGGCTGAGCTCGCGCGGTGCAGGGCTCGATGAGCGTCGTGGGCCGGCGCGGTGGTGTGTCGGGTCATAACACCTATCGTGCGGTGACAGTCTGGCTCGCGCTGCTGCTTTTCTGCGCGCTGCCAGGATGCGCCGCGCTCGATCGCGACGCGCACGCGGACGCTCTGGCCGAGCCTGCCCATCTGCACCGCCAGCTTGTCGACGCCGGCGGCTTCGTGCTGACGGCCTTTGCGCGCATTTCGCAGCCCGGCAAGCCACTGCGCGTGTACATCGAAGGCGATGGCGTTGCCTGGCTGTCGCGCACCATGCCCTCGCTCGACCCGACGCCGCGCGAGGCCACGGGTCTCGCCCTCGCCGCGAACGACCCCACACCGAACGTCGTCTACCTGGCGCGCCCCTGCCAGTTCACGCCGATGGCGATGAATCCGCGATGCGGCATTCCCTACTGGACCGGCAAGCGCTTCGCAGCAGAGGTGATCGAGTCGATAAACGATGCCCTCAGCCGTTTTGCCGCGCTCACACCGGGGCAACCCATCGAGCTGGTCGGCTACTCGGGAGGGGGCGCAGTGGCGGTGCTGATCGCGGCACGCCGCACCGACGTCGTGTCGATTCGAACCGTGGCTGGCAATCTCGACGACGAATTCGTGAATCGGCTGCACGGCGTGTCGCCGATGCCCGAGTCGGAAAACGCGATCAATTTCGCGAGCCGTGTCGCAAGCATTGCGCAAGTACACTTCAGCGGCGCTGAGGACGATGTCGTTCCGCCGTCGGTGGCGCAACGCTTCGTCAACGCCACCGGCACGCGGTGCGCGCAGGCATTGACCGTTCCTGGTTTTTCGCATGACAGTGACTGGAGCCGCCGCTGGCCGGCATTGCTGGAAATCGCGCCGACGTGTGCACCTACAACATTGGGACGGTAAATGAAAATCCTTCCATGCACGGTATGGCTGACAGGCCTGAGCGCAGCGGGCAAGACGACACTTGCGCACGCGCTCGCGGCCGGCCTTGTCGCGAAAAGCATGGCATGCGATGTGCTGGATGGCGACGTACTAAGACAGACGCTATGTCGCGACCTGGGTTTTTCGCGACAGGACCGTCGCGAAAATGTCCGGCGCGTGGCCACACGATGCCGGAAACTGAACGACGCCGGAATCATCGCCATTGCCGCTCTGGTCTCGCCCTATGGCGCAGATCGCGACATGGCGCGTCACCTCGTCGGTATCGACCGGTTTCTCGAGGTATTCGTATCGACGCCACTTTCAGTGTGCGAAGAGCGAGATCCCAAAGGGCTCTACAGAAAGGCACGCGCCGGGGAGATCCCCAATCTGACGGGCATCGGCGACGTCTACGAAGTTCCGCTCCGTCCGGATCTGGCGATCGATACGAGCCAACAACCGAGCGGCACATCTGTTATCGCGATACTGCATACCCTGGAGAGTCGAAAAATGCTATCGATTTCGCAGTGAGCGTTGCCGTCACTCCCCAATCCGACGCGACGCATACTGGAACAACCGCAAAATCCAGACCAGCCCGCAAACCCGGGTAGCTCCCATTGCCCGTTCGGTCATCAATATCCCGACCGCTTCACGGGTCGCGAATGAAGGTTCGCCCGTGTTCGGTGGCCAACGTACACGCCGGAGGTTGCGGAACCAGTACAGGAATCGCGGTCGCGCGTGCCTGCATACAGCGTGTGAGGATGGATTCGCGTACTGTTCTGCCCTTGCTGGCAGTGCACGTCGGTTCTTCAGGCAAACGTTCCTCTGGTAATCGATCAACGATCAATGCTCGCGGCGGGCGGATGCGGTCGGGCGACCGGTATCCATACCGTGAAGCACGAACCTTTTCCGGGCTCGCTTTCCACCGTGATCCTGCCGCCGTGCTTTTCGACAATCCCGTACGAAACCGATAGTCCGAGCCCTGTTCCCTTGCCGACGGGCTTTGTCGTATAGAACGGATCGAAAATCCTGGCGCGCACTTCGGCGGTCATGCCTGCGCCGGTGTCCCTGACCGCGATGGTGACGCCGTCGTCCTGATGGCGCGTGGTGATCGTGATGGTTCCGTGTTCGGGAATGGCCTGCGCGGCATTGACGAGCAGATTCATCACCACCTGATTGATCTGGGACGGGATGCACTCGACCGGCGGCAACTCGCCATAGTCCTTGATGACTTTCGCCTTGTACTTGAGCTCGTTGTGCACGACATTCAGCGTTGCATCGAGACCGTTGTGAATATCCACGATGCTCCATTCCTCGCTTCCTACCCGCGAGAAGTCGCGCAGATCCTGTACGATGCGGCGCACGCGCGACGTGCCTTCAATCGACTCTTCGATCAATGCGTCGACATCGGAAAGCAGATAGTCGAGATCCGCCTGCTCGCGCGCCGTATGAAGACGGGCCAGTGCTTCGTCGTCGAGATCGCACGAAGTGCGCAGCATGTTGTCCTGCACGTCCATGTAGCCCAGCAACTGGGTCATCCACGTCTTGAGCGTGTGCAAATTGGAATCGACGAATCCAATCGGGTTGTTGATCTCGTGGGCCACACCCGCCGCCAGTTGTCCGATCGATGCGAGCTTTTCCGATTGCAGCAACTGCACATGAGCCTGTTCGAGCTTCTCGATCAAGTCCTGTTGTGCGATGCGCTCCGTTTCGAGCTCGGCCTGTGTGCGTCTGCGCTCGTCGATTTCCTGCCGCATCAACGCCTGGGTACGCTCGAGCGTGTGCGTGATCTTGCGGTTCTCGTGAAGCGCGGCTTCCAGCTCACGTGTGCGATGTCGAACCTGGTCTTCGAGCGTGACCGCCATCTGGAACAGGCTGAAATCGGAACTGTATGCCATCGTGCTGCGTTCGGCACGGTCCATCAGGGCGCGCACGATCTTGTTCAATCGCACGATTTCCATGCTCAGCGCTTCGACGTCCGTTGGCGCGTCCGCGTCCGTGCGTGCTTCAACGAGTGCTTCAGACACGGGCTGTCCCCGCCTCGTTGCCGAACACGATGCCGGTCAGCGTCTGGTTGACGTGGACGCCGCGGTATTGCTCGCCATAGGTGCTGAAACCGACCGCGTGATTTGCCTTATAAAGAGCGGCCGCTTCATCGCGCGTTCCGCGTTGTGTCATTTCGAGGTGACGCAGGATGCAATCGTAGGTGAGCGTCAGTTTGGGCTCGCCCAGCGAATTTCGGAGATCGTCGAACGTTACGCGCAGGTTCTCGACGAGGTCGAGTGCTCTCGCGACGCGCAATACAAGACCTTCCTCGATTGCGCAATAGAACGTGAGACTGCCGTCGGGATTCAGTTTCTGGATGGAGCGAACATAATCGGCGCCGTCTATCAACACCACGACGGGCGCGGATGCGAAATGGCTGGCGCATAGATCGTCCACGCTTGCGCCGATCAACCTTGCGTACTCTTTTGCGGCCGGAAGCCCGTTGATTTCGTATACGGTGCGTCGCGGCGCGTCGGCTCCGGTAACGACCAGTCTTTCTTCGCAACGGAGAAAGTGCTGCGTTTTGAACGTGCGAAAGGGCAATGACGTCGATGCGACGACCAGAACGGCGCAGTCGGTGCGGAAGGCCCCGTCATGGAATATCGCGGTGCGCTCGAAATGCAGATCGTCGCCTGCCGATCCGCCGACCAGCGGAATGTCGCCGAGGGAGTTTTGCAGCGTGCGCGCAACCGGCTCTTCGCGTACCGAAAGTCCGTCGACCAGCAGCAGCGCGAACGAGTTGGATGCGCTCGCATGCGATGCACGCTTCTCGAAATCGTTCAGGGTATTGGTAGCACATGCCTGGCCGCCCGCAATCGTAAAATCGCGCAAATTGTCGATGCGTGTTATCGCCGCTGTAAACAGCGCACGTGGCAAAGCGACCGCCGAAAGACTGTGATCCAGATAGCCGGCCGGCCCGATCTCGCCAGCCGTGGTGCAGCCAATGACACGCGTCTGGCCAAACGTCGCGCGCATTTCACTGGCGAGTGCGTCCAGATCGAAATGGCTGGAGCAGTAGAAGATGACGAGTTCGGCGTCGCAGCCCGCAAGTGCGGCACCGACTTCGCGAACGGCCGCGCGTGCGTCGGGGTGCGTCGAATGGGCCGATACGATCGAGGAAGACTCAACGGGGGGCATGACAGGCTCCTTCTTTCCAGGTCACTTCGGCGGGCACGGTGCGCTCTTGATGGTCGGCACATACGGCAGACTCACACTGTGATATCGGCAGGAGGGGCCGAATTCTGAATGCGGATAATCGCCAGGTTCTGGTAAATCGTTTGCGGGATCGATACTGGAGGGTGTCCGTGGTACGGACCGGGCACGTCATGGGCGATGGCATCGCCGCAATGTCGGTGGATGAGCACCGAAGTGCCAATCGGATACACACCGTGCATTTAATGTGAAGTGCGTCAAATGCGCAAGGTGTCGAGGGAAAACCAGACGTCGGTTGGTTCCGCAACGGCCGTTAGACAGTTAAGCTTCCACCCACTGGGCGGTGGTAGCTGGAATGCAATTGCGCAAGACAGGAAAGCTGGCGCGCACAATTGATTGTCGATTTTGCAGATGTCGAAACCGGAGAGTACATCGTGAGTGATTTCCCGTGTGACGCAAAAATGGAAACGCTCGATATCGATCAGTCGGCAGCCACGCAGACGGGATCGATACTGATCGTCGATGACGAACCCAGCGTGCTGTCCGCACTGCGCCGGCTGCTTCGTCAGTGCCGCTACGAGATCCATACGGCGGAGAGCGGCAGCGCCGGTTTGAAAATACTGGAAGAGCATCCGATAGACGTGGTCATCTCGGACATGCGCATGCCGAACATGAGCGGCGCGGAATTTCTGGCGTCTGTTCGAAGCAGGTGGCCCGACACGGCGCGGCTCTTGCTGACCGGCTACGCGGACATTGCGTCGGTTGTGAGTGCAATCAACGAAGGCGGCGTTTATCACTATCTGCACAAGCCCTGGGACGATCAGGACCTGCTGCTGACCGTGAAGCGCGCGATCGAGCAGCAGACGCTGCGGCGCGAAGCCGCAAGGCTGGGCGAATTGACGCGCGCACAGAACGAGCAACTCAAGCAGTTCAATGCGACGCTGGAGGCTCAGGTCAAGGCACGCACGGAGGAACTCGGTCAGACGGTCATGTTCCTCGAAAAGGCCGAGGACGATCTGAAGCGCAATTTCACCGCGATGCTGAAAGTGTGCGCGAACATGATCGAGTTGCGCTGCGGCGTGCTGGGCGGGCAGGCATCGAGGATCGCGGATCTCGCGCGCCAGCTCGCGCTTGAAGCGGGGTTGAGCGAATACGAGGCGCAGGAAACGTATTTCGCAGGGTTGCTGCTCGGTGTCGGCAAGCTCGCGCTGCCGGACGCGATCGTTCAGAAGACGGTCGACAAATTCACGCCGACGGAGGCACGTTCCTATTATCAGCACCCTCTGCATGCGCAGATGACGCTGATGCCGGTCGCCAATCTGCAGGCGGCGGGTGTGCTGATCCGGCATCAATACGAACGCTATGACGGGCGCGGGACACCCAACAGCCTTGGCGGCCCGGAGATTCCAATGGGCGCGCGGATTCTCGCCATCGTGCGCGACTTCGAGGGGCTGCGATCGGGTGCGCTCTTGGGGCGCGTCGTTCCGGATGCGCAGATTACTTCGGTGCTCCGTTCGCAGGCCGGAATGCGCTACGACCCTGCACTCGTGGACAATTTCCTCAAGGTTCTCAAAGCCCGCCAGGCGAGTGGGCTGGATCATGTCTGCATCGACACGGCGCGGCTGAAATCGGGCATGAAGCTCGCGGACGATCTACGCACCGCTCGTGGCGTGCTGCTGATGACGAGCGGAAGTGTGCTGGAGGCGCACCATATTGCACAGATCAGGCGCTTCGAAGAGAAGGAGGGCGAGCGGTTCTCAGTCTATGTCTGCGACGCCGAGCCATGACGTGTTCGTGTCTTCAGCGAACGGCATCGGCAACCTCGCGGCCTTGCGGCCGCGAGACGCCTTTTGAATGACTCCCGGACTTACGAGGACACGTCCGTTTGACCGCGCGCCGGCTTGGAGTACAGGCAGGTTGCCACGCGATAGGTAATGCGCGCGTCGCCGGCATCGAAGCGTTCCACGACACGACGGAGCTGCGAAGGGGTCAAGGGATGCCGGGAGTGCTTCGATGCATGAGCGCCGATCGCTTTGAGGGATCGCAGGAACGCCCATCCATCACGATGTTTTTCAGTCACGGACCACACGTCAACGCGCGGCAGAACGCGATCGAGTTGCATGGCCCGTAACTCGGCTGGGCAGGGATAGGCGTCGAATGCAGGCGTGAGTCCGGCTGCGGCGTGCGCCTGCTCCCATTCGGCGAACGTTCCTTGTGTCAGCGTGGAAACGAGCAGACTGCCTCCCGGGCGCAGCTGCGCGAAAAGCCGTTCCAGGCCCGCCTGGAGGTCGAAAAACCACTGCACCGCGAGACTGGAACAGATGAGATCGAACGGACCGTCGTATTCCAGTGCGGCCGGATGTTCCCCATCGACGACGGCAAAGCGAAAGTGCGGATTCGCGCCCAGCCGACTGCGGGCGCGCTCGAGCATGGCCGGTGCGAGGTCGGTCAGCAGGAACTCTCCGCACGGGATCGTGTGTGCCAGTGCTGCGCCAAGGAAACCTGTACCACAGCCGATTTCGCAAATCCGAGGTTCCGGCGGCAGCGTGATCGTCGCGATGCGCTCCGCGAGATCCATCGCTACGCGGCGCTGTACCAGGGCGTATCGATCGTAGTCGTGCGCTGCGCCGAACGAACGCACGATGCGCGCCTTGATGCGCGAGTTGTCGCCTGTGCCGCTTAATGCGTTCATCTCTGCGTCCGGGAAAAACGCTGGATCGAGCACGTGATCCATTCACCATGGATGGGTTTGCTGCAACCGGCTGATACCGTTCCGCATCTCGGTTGCGGCGTCAGTGATGGCTTGCGGTATCTCGTGCGCATAGTGCTTCCTGAAACGGGAAAACCTTAAAGCATAACAAGGCGAGCTATTTCGCTGTTGCCATCGATGAAGTCTGCGACCGTTCGTCGCGGCATGGGGCATCCGGCGAAATGTCTCGTGTATGAACTCGGCTCCGGGATGTTCTCGTTCTTTAACGGGTTGATCGATCCGATCAGGCTCGCTGCAATGAGTCCGATTCTGCGTGCGCCCGACAGCGCCGTGGCGACCGGTGTCGCGGGCTAATTCGCTGCGCATCCTGTTGGCCGTTGACGCGCAGGACTGTGATCGCTGGTTCGCCCGTACAACAAGCGCCAAGCCCGTCGGCCGATCGCGTCTGGAAGCCGCGTTGCATCCGGGTGGGGGCTTCCCGCGCGTCGCCTTGCTGGCCCAGGTCGGGCGATGAGCTGCGGGACACCGGCTGAAAGACGGCGTGTGACAAGTCGGATTATTTTGAATATCATCTATATGGATATTCTTGATAATTTTCTGGGGCGTGCCATGACTGCTACCCATGAACCGAAAGAATTCGACACCCTGGTCGGCACCCCTCTGGAGGTGCGAAGGCGGCTCGACAAGTTCAAGGCCGAGCAGGTCATCGTCGTGCCCCTGGCGCATACCGGGGTTCAGCAAGCCGACCTGCTGGCCAAGACACTGACTACTGTTGTGGCCTTCATCGGCGCGGCGCTGAGCGAGCAGAACGAGCAGACCCTCAAGGCCTTGGTCAACGCCGTGGTGCCCAAGGCCCCCCCTACGCCGACCCTGCTCAGGGAGGCGGCGATGCTGGCGCGTTCGCGCAAGGCCGTGCTGGAAGGGGCTGACTGGCTGACTGCGGCCACGCTGGCCGAACTGGCAGGACTGAGCTCGACCAACCCCAGCACGCAACCCAACAAGTGGAAGCGCGAACGCCGGATCTTCGCGATCAACCACAACGGCGTCGATTACTTCCCCGGCTATGGTCTGGACGCCGAAGCCGGCTGGCGGCCTCGCAAGACCCTGAAGCCCGTCCTGGAGGTCTTCGGCGACGACAAGGATGGCTGGGGGCTGGCTTACTGGTTTCTCTCGTCCAACAGCTTCCTCGGTGGCCGACGCCCGCAGGACGTACTGGCGGGCGAGCCGGAGCAGGTCCTCGCCGCCGCTAAGGATGAAGTGGAAGGCGTCGCGCATGGCTAAACCTCGCAAGACCACTCCGTCGGCAGGCACGCCCGTGCTTTCGGATGACGATACCGGAGCGACCCCCGCGCCGCCGGCAACGCTCCATGTCACGCCGTGGACCTTGTCCGGCAAGCAGGCGCTGCTCCGGGTGCACTCGGTGCAGTACCGGGCTGACGAGTTCAATCCTGGGCTCAAGGGCAACGCGCGCTTCAGCCCGATCCAGGACGTCAAGGGCGACCCTATCCCTACCATCTACGCCGCAGCCACGTTCGATGCGGCCGCCATGGAGTCCGTGTTCCACGACGTGTCCCACGCGCCTGGCTTCAAGCACTACGACAAGCGCAAGCTGGAAGGACAACTGCACTCCGAGGTCAAGGTCGGGCGCGATCTTAAGCTGGCAGACCTCAGCAGCGTCGCACTGCGCAAGCTCGGCGTGCCGCGCAAGCAGCTGATCGACACCGAAAAGGATCAGTACCCGAATACGCGCCAGTGGGCCGAGGCTATCCACGCGCGGCACCCCGATATCCAGGGGCTGTCCTGGATCTCCCGTCAGGACGACTCGACGCGCGCCGTGGTGCTATTCGGCGACCGCATCCCCAAGGGCTCGCTGAAGCAGTTTGGCGACTCGCGCAGTCTGTTGCAGGGTGAGCCGGCGTATGCGGAACTGCTGGACCTCGCCGACCGCATCGGCGTTGATATCACGCCGGGCAACTAGAGGGCGGGTGGTCGCGGAGGAAGCAAGGATGGGCTGCCCGCACGCGTTGCGCGCCGGCTTGCCTGGCTTTTGGACGCGCCGTCCACAACGCGGATGATGTGCTCATTGATCGCTCGTCCGATTGTGCGGGGGCAAGTTCAACACCTACGGTTTATTACTGACGATTACTCAGCGACATTCGCTGAATCAATTAGCGATAAAAGGCTTTAAAAAAATAGAAGTACTTTTATTGGTAGTCGTGTCCCGTACCCGGGTTCTGGAGTTCATTTGAACGGCATTGCCGCCGCGGCCGCGATCTGGATGTACCAACGCCTGCCGCGATTCACCGGGAAACGGACTTTACACGTTGTTACTATCGCGCTGTGCACATCCGGCTGGGCTTTCCTTATACTGCCGCGCAATCGCCTTCCTCCTTATGCTCGCCGCGCCCTGCGCGGCGCCATTGCAAACCACGCCGTGATGCCCATGCCCTCCACCAAGTCCGTCCTGACCGCCGCGCTTGTAGCCGCCGCGAGTCTTTCGTTGTCTGCATGCGTTGCCCCGGGCTACGCGCCGTACGGCTCGCAGCAAGGCTACCAGGCCCCGTATGCCGCGCCCGCGTATAACCAACCCGTCTACGCGCAACCAGCTACCGTGCAGCAACCCGCCTACGCGCCGCCGCCTGCGCCGCAGCAGCCATACGACACGCAAAACGGCGAGCAGTACGGGTCACAGTACAACTCGCAGTACGGCAACCAATATGGCACGCAGTACGGCACGATCTCGAGCATCCGCCCCTTGAGCAGCGCCACGGGCACGTCGGGCGTTGCGGGAACGGTGGTCGGCGCGCTGGTTGGCGGCGTTCTCGGAAATCAGTTCGGGCGCGGCCACGGTCGCGACGCCGCGACCGTCATCGGCGCGCTCGGCGGAGCCTACGCGGGCAACCAGATCGGTCAGCAAATGGGCCAGCCTGCCGGATACCAAATCGACGTACAGCTGAGCGACGGCTCAACGCGCGCGTTCAACGTGCCGACGCCCGGCGACCTGCGCCCGGGCGACCGGGTGCAGGTCAATGGCAGCCAGCTTTCGCGCTTCTAGTGATTCCCGTTGCTGTCGCCCGGCCTCACGACGCGCCGAGTGGCCAGAGTCGATAAGCGGGAACGAGCGGGGCGGTCTAACGATGGGCGGGAGCCTGTACTTCGGCTGGAGCATCAAGTGCGTCCGGTTCGGGCTGCGATGCGAACAGGTCGCGCCACAGTGGCCCGGCGTCAGCAATAATCGTAAATGTCGAAGCTGCCAGATTGCTCCGACATATTTCGTTCATTCACTTGTAACCAGAGAGGTGCGCAACGATGGATACCACACTTGTCCCCGGCAATTCGCTCATCACCGCGACTCCGGAAGAAGGGCGCCAACTGGCCGTCAAGATGGCACGGTTGGTCATCAAGGCGACGCAGCAGGACGAGGCTGTCCGGGATAAGCTACGCGACGTGTATGCAAACGACGCGAGCATGCTGCTTCAGGTCGGGCAAGTCGTAGCGACTGAGTTCGCCACGATAGCCGCAGCCAATAACTACTGGCGTAAATAGTCGGGTCCGGATCGAATCACGGCACTCCAGGGCTGACAAGCTTTCGGAGTGCCGCCCCGATGCTGTTCGACTCCAGGTTGTCATCACAAAAGCCGGCACGGGCAAAACCCTGCAGGGCTATTGTCTGCAACCATAACGTAGCCAGTTGACCCTGCAGAAGATAGCCGACGCTATTGACCTACTCCCTGTTTGCAGGGGGCAGGGCAAGTCGGCTTCGAAACGCCGTGGCGCGTCGGCTGGATAGATCGCTGCCGACGCGACATGCAAGACCCTGGGGGCAATCACGGTATCGATATTGGGTTGCTCTGCGTCCGGGCGCGAATGATGGACGTGATCGCCATCGCAAACAGCAGGACAGCGGCGGCGAACAGAAGCCGCGTCCCGATCGCCTGATAGACCACCATTCCCGCGACACCGCCGGCCAAAAACGACAGGACGGTCTGCACGTGCAGACGCAGCTTGGCCGAATAAGGCGCAAGTTCGACGTCCGGTTCGCGTCCGCGGATGATGTCGAGGAGCATGCCGAACTCGATACCGATATCGGTCGACATGCCGGAAACGTGTGTGGCACGAACCCTCGCACCCGAGATGCGAGTGACGACGGCGTTCTGGAATCCCATAAGGAAACTCAGGCCGATAATCAGCACGGGACCGCGATCCATCGATGGGATCGACCATTCGGCGAGTCCGAGCACCACCATGAGAACGGCTTCCGCGAGGATAGTGATCGCGTAGATGCTGCGGATCGTACGTCGGCACCCGGCATTGATCAGCAGGGTCGACGTCGTGCTGCCGAAAACGAAGACGACGATGATGGCAAAGTAGAACGCGCTGACCCACCATTGCCCGAGTGCAGCGTGATCCGAGAGTGACGACACGTTCCCGGTCATGTTTGCCGAGAAAAACCCTGCGGCGTGAAAGGCCGCGGTGTTCAGGGCGCCCGCAATCCCGGCGAGTATGCAGGCAAGTTGGCGATCGATTTCGTGGTCACGGGCTTCTCCCTGACGCAGCAACATTTAAAAGACTCTGGGCGGATTGACTATTAACGGAAACGCGTCGCAGCTAGCCTCGTTGACTTGCACAGACATCAAAAGGCGTATAAATGTGCCGATTGTATCACGGTGTGATATATGCTTGCCGACTTGACGTGACATAACGCTCTAACTCGCAGAGGCAAGTTGAGAGCGCGCGGTCTTTGCGCCACCGCTCGCACATCAACGCCTTCTAGTGGTCTGCATTGTAAATCCGCCGTCCCTGCTTTTTTTGCAACACCTCCACTGTTCATGCGGTCTTTAGTCACTATTTCGAAGAAAACGCGTGAATCAGGCACGAAACGTGCGGCGTGATCGGGTACGAAAAGTGGTCAAGGGAGAAAACAATGTATAAGAGCCAGACGATGCGCACGCGGGCGCTGGCCGTCGCGGTGGTGCTGGCCGGTTTCGGGCTGGCGGCGCCTCGCGCGTTCGCGCAGGTCCAGGCCTACACGAGCGAGCCGGTCGAACTCTTCGCCGGACCGTCGGGCGATTACCCCGTTGTGTCCGAACTCGGGCCCGGCGTGCCCGTCACCGTGATGGGCTGCGTGAGCGACTACTCGTGGTGCGACGTCGCGCTGCCCGACCTGCGCGGCTGGGTCTATGCCGCCTATCTCTCGTACCCCTACCAGGGCGACTATGTGCCGCTCGAAGACTATGGCCCATCCATCGGGCTGCCGGTCGTGACCTTTGCGCTCGGAGCGTACTGGGGCAGTTTCTATCGCGATCGTCCGTGGTACGGCGACCGTGATCGCTGGGCGCACCGGCCGCAGCCGGGCTTCGGCGGGCGCCCGTACGGAGGGCCGCCGCGAATGCATGGCGAGCCGCCGCACGGAGCGGAACGTCGGGCGATGCCTGGAGCCGGTGGGCCTCCGCCGATGCATGGCGAGCCGCCGCGCGGAGCGGAACGTCGGGCGATGCCTGGAGCCGGTGGGCCTCCGCCGATGCATGGCGAGCCGCCACGCGGAGCGGAACGTCGGGCGATGCCTGAGGCCGGAGGTCCGCCGCCCGGTATGCACCGCCCGCCGGAGCCGCAATTCAACGGCGCACGGCCGTCCGCCCCGCCGCCGGGTGCGGCCCGTCCTCAGGC
Source organism: Paraburkholderia denitrificans (assembly GCF_042655705.1). Taxonomy (NCBI): domain Bacteria; kingdom Pseudomonadati; phylum Pseudomonadota; class Betaproteobacteria; order Burkholderiales; family Burkholderiaceae; genus Paraburkholderia; species Paraburkholderia denitrificans. The sequence continues at coordinate 127,190 of NZ_JBHSMP010000038.1, forward strand.
GCAGGGGCCGCAGTACGGCGGTCGTCCGCCCGAGCCGGCCGCGGGCGCTTATGGCCGCCCGCCTGCCGGTCAGCCCTACGGCGGTCAGCGTGCGCCTGGCCCGGCGCCCGGAGCGGCGCGACCGGAACGCCCGCAAGGTGCGCCGCAGGGTGGCCATCCGTCAGGTGACGGGAACAGCGGCCGCCGCGATTACCGACAGCAGAACTGACGCACCGCCTTCGTCAGGCTGCTTCACGCGCGAGCCCCGGTTTCGGGCGCTCGCGCTGACTCCCGACCGTCTCTTCGACAGATCGCTCTCCACTGGCTGAGCAATCGCATTCTCCTGGCCACCGCTTGTCCTGCTGCTACGCTTCGCGCGTCAGCAATGAGTTGCCGTCAATCTTGTGTCGTTAGGATGTCAGATTATTCTAAATATCCATGCTGCATGAATTGCGGAATTTAGCAATCTTTGACACTAAATATTGCGACTTCCGGGGACAATACGCGCTCCAAAATATGCGGATGTCATCGCCTGAGGCAATGAGGCCGCCTAATGACCCCACTCAGTGACCCCACTCAGTGACCCCGCTTGGTGATCCGGCTCCGTGAAGCTGATCGATGAGCCCGCCTGTCGGATGGCCGACGTGGCCGACGCAGTGCCCGGCGCGCGACGGCGCGGGGCACATCCGGGTCCAATGGATCCGATTCATTCACTTTGAGCCGGAAACGTTGTGCGCTGGCATGCGCGCGCCACGTGGCGGTGCAGGGAGCGCGGGGACGTTCATCTCACAACGTTGCATCTGACGGCCTGTAACGCAGCGCCGACCATGACGGACTACACGACGACGATCAGGAGAAGCACCTTTCGACTACGATGAACGAGATCCAATTTCACATAACGACTGGCGCGGCGCTCTCCCGTTATTTTCAAGACGAAGCGAGAGTAGCGGTTTGAGGACGCATGGTCAGGCCGTGCGCAGCGTGTTCCGGGACGGATGTCCGTCGGTGTCCGCGGTGCGGTATGGGCCAGGGCACGACGGCCGGCGCGGGGACGGGACGGTGCCGCCTTTCGGCCCGCCTGGAAAACCAATCCATCCTGGAAAGATGAAAGACGATTGCAGGTGCGGGGCATGATGAGAATTGCAGTACTGGAAGACGATCCGGCTCAAGCGGAATTCGTATGTCAAGCGTTGGGGGAAGCCGGCCACACTTGCCATGTGTTTGCGAAGGGTAACGACCTCGTGCGGCAGTTGCGGCGCGAGACATTTGACCTGCTCGTGCTGGACTGGAACGTGCCCGACATGTCGGGCGACGAGGTTCTGTACTGGGTGCGTCAGAGCCTCTCCACGCGGTTGCCGGTGCTGTTCATGACGAGCCGCAGCCACGAGGCCGATATCGTGCTGATGCTCAACAGCGGCGCCGACGACTACGTGGTCAAGCCCGTTTCCGCGGCGGTGCTGGTGGCGCGCGTAGGCTCGCTGCTGCGCCGCGCCTATCAGTTGTATGCGCCGGTGCTCAAAGAAGTCTTCGGCGAATACGAATTCGATCTGAAATCCCGCAAGGTTCTGGTGCACGGCAAGCCGGTCGCGCTGACGCAGAAGGAGTTCGATCTCGCGTTGCTGCTGTTCCAGCATCTGAGCCGGCCGCTTTCGCGCACGCACATTCTCGATGTGATCTGGAAACAGTCCGACGATATTCCGTCGCGCACGATGGATACGCACGTCTCGATGCTGCGCTCCAAGCTCGGCCTGCGCCCTGAAAACGGCTACCGTCTGACGCCGATTTACGGCTACGGCTATCGTCTCGAGAGAATCGAAGGGGACGCCGCGTGAGTCCGGCTCGCGCGATACAGCACGCCGCGTGGGCGGTGCCCGTGCCGTCCATCGAATTCGCCGACGCAACGAACGCCGAGGTCGTGGTCAACGATCTTCCGAAGGGCGTGTACGACCGGACCGTGCTCGCTGAGCCGGTCGAAAGCCGCCGCTACGACCGGCAAGCCTGGCTGATCGCGTCGTTCCGGCTCGACGGGTGACGGCGCCCGCCATGCGCGTCAAGCCGCCCGCGCGCCTTGGCCGCTCCTTCAGACGCCGGTTCCTGTCCGAATGGGCGGGTGTCGGATGCGCGGGCGTCCTGATCGTGATCCTGAGCATCGTGTGGCAGTGGACGGCCGGTGCCGACCAGTTCGTCTACGATCGCTTCCTTGCCGGGCGTGCGCCCTCCATGTCGTCGGACATCGCGATCGTCGAGATCGACGACGCGAGCATCGCGGCACTTGGCCGCTGGCCGTGGCCGCGCAGTATCCATGCGCGGCTCGCCGAGCAACTGGACCAGGCGGGCGTGGCGGCAATCGTCTACGACGTGCCGTTCACCGAACCTTCGCCCGACGACGACAGTTTTGCGAAAGCGCTCGCCGCGCGTCCGGCTTACCTTCCGATCGTGCTGGGTTTCTCGGATGAAGCGGGCGCACGTGAAGTCGTGCTGCCCGTCGCGCCGCTCGCGAATGCGGCTGCCGGTCTCGGGCACGTCAATTTCGAAGTCGACAGTGACGGCATCGTGCGCAGCGTTGCGCTATTCGAAGGCGACGCGCACCAGCACTGGCCGCAACTGATGGTGCCCGCCTGGCGCGCCGCGCGCGGCGGTGAGATCACGCTGTCCGGCGGCGCGCCGCAGACCATCCGCGGCGAGGCGCTGGCTCGCGCGGGCAGGCAGACGCGCTTCCTCGTCCCGTTCAGCGCGCATGCGCAGATCCATCGGCGCGTGTCGTTCTCGGACGTGCTCGACGGCCACGTGCCGGCCGAGTGGTTGCGCGATCGCGTGGCGCTGGTCGGCGTCACGGCTTCGGGTGTCCAGGATCGTTTCGCGACGCCGGTCTCCGGAATGCTCGGCCCGCTGCCGGGCGTGCACATCCACGCGAACGTCCTCGACACGCTGCTCAACGGCACCGCCATCGAACCCGTGTCGAGACCGTGGGCGCTGCTCGCGTCGCTCGTGCCGCTCTCGCTGCTGCTGGCGGGTTTTCTGGTGTTGTCGCCGTGGCGCGCCCTGTTGTTGTCCGTCGCGCTCGGTGTCGCTTCGCTTGCTGCCAGCGCCGCGCTCCTCGACGGCGCGCACATGTGGCTGAGCCCCGTGCCCGCAGTGGCCGCGCTAATCTTTGTCTATCCGATGTGGAACTGGCGGCGTCTGGAAATGACGATGGCGTATCTGCGCAAAGCTTTGTGCAGACTGGCCGACGAACCTTATCTGTTGCCCGAAGCGCCCGCGCCCGTGCGCGAATATGCGGGCGATGCGCTTGCGCGGCAGATGGCGCGGATGGCGCAGACCGCGCAGCGGCTGCAGGACATGGGGCGGTTCGTCTGGGACAGCCTCGACTCGGTGCCGCAGCCGATCCTCGTCGCCGATGTGCGGGGCGTCGTGCTCATCGCGAATCAGTCGGCACGCGGGGCGTTGGAGCGGCTTGGCGTCTGTCCGGCGGAAGGGCGCTCCATGGCGGATGTATTCAGTGAATTTTCGCTCGTCAAGTCGATTGACCCGAACCCGGCCACGCTTGCGTTCGCCCGGGCTCACTGGCCCGCGCCGCTCAATCCGGTGTGCGCGAAATTCGCGGCACTGATGGAGCGAGGCGTCCAGGTGCGTTCGCCTGACGGCCACGACTACCTGGTGCGCTACGCGCAACGGACGACCGCGCAAGGCGAGTCGGCAGGCTGGATCGCGGGACTCGCTGAAGTCACGGCGTTGCACGAAGCCGAGCGCCAGCGCGAGGATGCGCTGCAACTCCTGTCGCACGACATGCGCTCGCCGCAGGCGTCGATCGTGGCGCTCGTCGAGACCGAGCGTCAGCGCGGCACGCTGGACGCGAATCCGTTGCGCGACGTGATGGACCGTATCGAGCGCAGTGCGCGGCGCTCGCTCGCGCTGGCCGACGATTTCGTGCAACTCGCGCGCGCGGAGTCGAAGACGTATGCGCTGGAACCGACGAGTTTCGCCGAATTGCTGATCGACGCGAGCGACGAAGTGTGGCCGCAGGCGCGTGCGCGGCGCATCCGGATCGATACGGTGTTCGAAGACTACGCAGGCGACGAAGGCGGCCTGATTAATGCCGATCGTTCGCTGATGACCCGCGCGCTGGTGAATATCCTGGATAACGCGGTCAAATATAGTCCGCCCGATACGCGCATCGTTTGCGCGATCCGCGTTGTGAAGTCGATACCGCCGCGCGTGTTCTGTTCGATTCGCGACGAGGGCTACGGCATTTCGCGTGAGGATCAGGCGGATCTGTTCGCACCATTCCGGAGATTTCACGCTGCGCAGCAGCCCGAGGCCCGCGGAACGGGGCTTGGCCTCGCGCTCGTGAAGACCGTCGTGACGCGTCACGGCGGCCATGTCTATGTCAAGAGCGACCCCGGCGAAGGCACCACGTTCACATTGGCGCTGCCCGCGTACGCAACGCTTGACGATCGCTCTCGATTAGATAAGGATGGCGAATTAATTGACGAACCCGAAAACGGATTTGACCTCGCAACCCGACTCTGAGTAAAAACAACCCGCCTCCTTTCAATACCGGACCCTCCTGACCACAGCCTGAGACACGTGAAAAAAAATACCCGTCATTGGCGACGTGTGGCCGTCGGCCTCATGATCATCGCCATCCTCGCCACATTCGTGTGGCGCTGGTTCGCACCGAAAGGGCATCCCCAATACCTGTCCGCACCTGTCACGCGCAGCGATCTTGAGAACGCGGTGCTCGCGACCGGTGTGTTGCAGGCGTTCAGGCAGGTCGATGTCGGCGCGCAGGTATCCGGGCAGTTGAAGACGCTGAAGGTCACGCTCGGCGACAAGATCGTCAAGGGGCAATGGCTCGCCGAAATCGATCCCGTGATTTCCGCAAACGCGCTGCGCCAGGCGCGCGCCAGCGAGGAAAGCTTGCGCGCGCAACAGCAAGCGACCGCTGCGCAGCTCACGCAGGCCGAACTCGCATTCCGTCGTCAGCAGACGATGCTGCCAGACGATGCGACCTCGCGCGAAGCCTTCGAGGTCGCGCGCGCGGCGCTCGACGTACAGCGAGCGACCCTCGCGTCGCTCGCCGCGCAACTTCGCTCGGCGCGTATCCAGATCGAGACCGCGCAGGCCAACGTCGGCTATACGCGCATCGTCGCGCCGATCGACGGCGAGGTCGTCGCGATCGTCACGCAGGAAGGCCAGACCGTGATTGCGCAGCAGCAGGCGCCGGTGATCCTGAAGCTGGCCGATCTCGACACGATGACCGTCAAGGCGCAGGTATCGGAAGCCGACGTGATCCGCGTGAGCACAGGGCAGACCGCGTACTTCACGATCCTCGGCGAACCGGACATGCGTCACTACGGCAAGCTGCGCGCGATCGAGCCGGCGCCGCAGAACTACGCCGACGCGCAGAGCACGTTCGGCGGTTCGAAGTCCAACGGCGCCGTGTTCTACAACGCGCTGTTCGAAGTGCCGAATCCCGAGCATCGGCTGCGCATCGCGATGACCGCGCAGGTCAACATCGTACTGGGCAACGCGGACAACGCGCTCAGCATCCCGGTTGCCGCGCTCGGCAAGCAAAGCAAGGACGGCACGTATGCGGTCCGCGTGCTGCGCGCCGACGGCAGCACCGAAACGCGTGCGGTGCGCATCGGCCTCAACAACAACGTGCATGTCGAGGTGCTGGCGGGCCTGAAGGACGGCGAGCGCGTCGTGATCGGCGAAGCCGACGCGGGCGAAGCGTGACGATGAGCACCCCCCTGCTGAAACTCACCGCCGTCACGCGGCGCTTTCTGTCTGGCGACAAGGACGTCGTCGTGTTGAACAACGTGAACCTGTCAATCGACGCGGGTGAGATCGTTGCGATTGTGGGCGCGTCGGGGTCCGGCAAATCGACGCTGATGAACATCCTCGGCTGTCTCGATCACCCGAGCGAAGGCACCTACACGGTGGGTGGCCGCGACACGCACAGGCTCGACCGCGACGAGCTCGCGCAGCTGCGCCGCGAGCACTTCGGTTTCGTGTTCCAGCGTTATCACCTGCTGCCGCACGTGGATGCTGTCGCGAACCTCGAAATGCCCGCGATCTATGCGGGCACCGCGCGTACGGAACGCCACAAGCGGGCGCACGCGCTGCTCGCGCGCCTCGGGCTCGCGGATCGCGCGCACCATCGGCCCGGCCAGCTTTCGGGCGGCCAGCAGCAGCGCGTGAGCATTGCGCGCGCGTTGATGAACGGCGGCCAGGTGATCCTTGCCGACGAACCGACAGGCGCGCTCGATTCGAAAAGCGGCCAGGATGTGCTGCGCATCCTGCACGAGCTGAACGCGCTCGGTCATACGATTGTGATCGTCACGCACGACAAGGCCGTCGCGCGCCACGCGCGGCGCATCATCGAAATCAGCGACGGCGAGATCGTCGCCGACCAGCCCAATCGCGATTACGCGCAAGCGCTCGCCGAAGCGGGGATCGGCGCGGCGCACGCCGACGCGACGGTCGGCGCTTCGAGTGCGGACCATCGCGACGACACGTTGCCGCCTGCCGCGGCCGATACCGGCGCCCGGCGCGTCATTGCCGCCACCAGCCGTTTCGCCGAAGCCTGCCGAATGGCCTGGATCGCGCTCGTGTCGCACCGGCTGCGCACGCTGCTGACGATGCTCGGGATCATCATCGGCATCACGTCGGTCGTGTCGATCGTCGCGATCGGCGAAGGCGCGAAACGCTACATGCTCGACGACATCGGCAGCCTCGCCACGAACACGATCAGCTTCTATCCGGGCGCCGACTGGGGCGACAGCCGCGCCGACGCGATCCAGACGCTCGTGCCCGCCGATGTCGCGGCCCTCGCCGAGCAGCCGTACGTCGACAGTGCGACGCCCGAGACGCCGCGCCCGCAGTTGCTGCGCTACCGCAACATCGACGTGAGCGCGATGGTGAACGGCGTCGGCGACCGCTTTTTCCAGGTGCGCGGGGTGCGTTTTGCGCGCGGCGTCGCATTCGACGCCGACGCGGTACGCCGCCAGGCGCAGGTCGCCGTGATCGACTCGAACACGCGCCGCAAGCTGTTCGGTAACGCGAGCAATCCGGTCGGCGAAGTGATCCTGCTCAACAACGTGCCGTTCGTCGTGATCGGCGTTACGGTCGAAAAGAAGAGCGCGTTTGGCAGCTCGAAGAGCCTGAGCGTATGGGTGCCTTATACGACCGCGAGCGGCAGGCTGTTCGGCCAACAGCATCTGGGCAGCATCACCGTGCGCGTGCGCGACGGGCAACCGGGCGCCGCCGCCGAGAAAAGCCTCGAAAAGCTGATGATCCAGCGCCACGGACGCAAGGACTTCTTCACGTACAACATGGACAGCGTGCGCAAGACCATCGAGAAAACGGGCCGGTCGCTGACGCTGCTTTTGTCGCTGATCGCCGTGATCTCGCTTGTTGTCGGCGGGATCGGCGTGATGAACATCATGCTCGTGTCGGTCACTGAGCGCACGCGCGAAATCGGCATCCGGATGGCGGTCGGCGCACGGCAGTCCGATATCCTGCAGCAGTTTCTTGTCGAGGCCGTGCTCGTCTGCCTGCTCGGCGGCGTGATCGGAATCGCGCTGTCGTTCGCGCTTGGCGTCGTGTTCTCGATGTTCGTCGCGCAATGGTCCATGGTGTTCTCCGCCGGTGCGATCGTAACGGCGTTCGTCTGCTCGACGCTTATTGGCGTGATTTTCGGTTTCATGCCTGCGCGCAACGCGTCGCGGCTCGATCCGATCGATGCGCTCGCACGCGACTGATGGAGTCCAGCCCTTGACACATGTCTCATCGCTTCACCGCCTCGGCGCCTTCACGCTTGCGTTCTCTGCGCTGCTGGCAGGCTGCGCGGGCACGCGCCACGTGCCGCTGCCCGCGGTCGCCATGCCCGCGAACTGGGCGGCGCCGGTTTCCGCCGCTGCACCGGCCTTGACGCGGGACTGGTGGCGCACCTTCGGCGATCCGCAGCTCGACGCACTGATCGACGATGCGCTGCGCGCGAACAACGATCTCGCGATTGCGGCGATTCGCGTGTATCGCGCGCAATTGCGGGCCGGGCTTGTCGACACGAACCTGACGCCTACCGTATCGCTCGGTGCGAACGGCGCCGTGTCGCGCACGCTCGATACGCACCGGATGAGCCGGTCGAGCGGCGTCACGGGATCGCTCAGCTACGAAATCGACCTGTGGGGCCGACTGGCCGCGCTGCGCGACGCCGCGCGCTGGGAAGCGGACGCGACCGCCGCCGATCTCGAAGCGGCGCGGCTGTCGCTGATCGGCACGACGGCGTCGCTGTACTGGCGGATCGGCTATCTGAACCGGCAGATTGCGCTCGGCGACGCGAGCATTGCGTATGCGGTGCGTACGCTCGCGATCGTCCGGTCGCGCCACGCGTCCGGCGCCGTGTCGGGACTCGACCTCGCGCAGGCCGAACAGAGCGTGGCCGCGCAACGCGCGGCCCAGGCGCAGCTGATCCAGCAACGCACCGAGAACCGCCATGCGCTTGCGATCCTGTTCGACCGGCCGCCGCAGCAGCTTGCCGCCGAACCGTCGGCACTGCCCGATATGTCGCCGCCGGAGGTCGCGGCCGATCTGCCCGCCAGCCTGCTCGGCCGCCGCCCGGACCTGCGCGCCGCGGAGTTCCGGCTGCGCGAATCGTTCTCTCAGATCGATGCGACCCGCACGAGCTTCTACCCGACCTTCACGCTGACCGGCAACGCGGGCACGTCGAGCTCGAGCCTCGAGCGCGTGCTCGCGAACCCGGTCGGCACGCTCGGGCTCGGCCTCGCGCTACCGTTCATCCAGTGGAACACGATGCAACTGCAGATCCGGGTATCGAAGACGCAGTATGAAGAAGCCGTCGTCGGTTTCCGTCAGCAGCTCTACACCGCATTCGCGGAAGTCGAGAACGCGCTGTCGGCGCGCGTGCAACTCGAACGCGAGGCCGAACAGCGCGCGCTATCGCTGGCCCAGGCGCAGCGCGCCGAACGGCTGGCCGCCGTGCAATTCGCGGCCGGTGCGACCGCCGTGCAACCGTGGCTCGACCAGCAGCAGCGGCTAAGGGACGCGCAAAGCGCTGACGAACTGACGCGGCTGAACCGGTTCAACAACCAGATGAAGCTATATCAAGCGCTGGGTGGCGGGGAGCAGTGACGGGTGTCAGGCGACCGCCGTTGTGATCGGACGAGTAACGGTCTTGCAGAGGCATCTGCGCATACGTCGGGTCGGCGCGCCGAGCAACTGGCGTACTCCCACGATCAGTGCGCACGTGCGTGCTCGTGGTCCGCATGCGTGTGCGGCTGCGTCAGCGCACTGACTGCTGCGAGCACAACCACATTCACGCCGAGCGCGAGAAAGCCGATGTTGATGTCCTTGAGCGCATCAGGCGCGAACGGAATGAGTTGCGCGACGCTCACGTGCAGCAACGTTGTCACCACAACGACCGCCACGCCCGCCAGGATTCCGCAGAACGCGCCTTGCTTCGTCGCACGGTTGTGCGCCGCGAGACTGCACACGAGCGCCGGAAACAACTGCGTCACGAAGTTGTAGCCCATGAGCAGCAGCGCCACGATGGTTTCGCCGCCGTTGAGCGTGAAGCCCACCGCCACGAGTGCAACCACCGGCACGAACAGGCGCGCGAGGCGGGCGACGCGCGCGTCGTCGGCGTGTTTCGCGAAGCCGCCGCGATAGATGTCGTTGGCAATGAGCGTCGAGGCCGTCGTGAGGATCATCGAGCCCGGCACGAGCGCGGTGAGCACGCCCGCCGCGCCGATCACGCCGATGACCCACGGGTTGAACGTCTGCAGCGAGAGGCGAAAGAGCGCGAGGTCGATGTCGCCGCCTTTGAGCCCCGGCACTTTCAGCACGGCGGCAAAACCGCAGAAGAACACGAACAGCAGGATCAATTGATAGAGCGGAAGCACCATCGCGTTGCGGCGGAAGATCCGCTCGTTCTTCGCGGTGTAGACGGAGCCGAACGTGTGCGGCCACATGAAGAAGCCGAGCGCCGTGAGCAGTACGGTGGACTGGAACCACGTCACGCTCTGTCCTTTCGCGGGGAGCGTGAGGAACCCTGGCTTTGCGGCGTCGATGGCGCGGAACATCTCGCCGAGGCTGCCGTAATGGTGGATCGGCAGATAGATGCCGAGGAAAACCGCGACCGCGAGAATCATCAGATCCTTGAGGACCGAATTCCATGCGCAGCCGCGCACGCCCGAGACCGTCACGTAGGCGGTCACGACGAGCGCACCGATCCAGATCGCGGTCGTGGACGGGATCGCGCCATACGAGGCCGTCGCGACGATGATGCCGAGTCCCTTCAACTGCAGCACGAGATACGGCACGAGCGCCGCGACGCCCACGAGCGCGACCAGCACGCCGAGCGCGGGGCTCTGGTATTTGCGCGCGAAGAAGTGCGGCTGCGAGACGAGCCGGTGGGTCTTCGCGAAGCGCCAGATGGGCGGCAGCATCCAGTACGAGAGGATGTACGCGAGCGTGGCGTACGCAAGGATGTAATAGACCGGTGCGCCCTTGCCGTACGCGAAGCCGCTACCGCCGAGGAACGTGAACGTCGTGTAGATTTCACCCGCCATCAGCAGGAACACGAACACCGTGCCGAAGCTGCGGCCGCCCACCGACCACTGTTCGAGATTCATGTCGTGCCCGTGCCGCGCACGCATGCCGAGTATCAGGGCGACGAGCGTGATCGCCGCGATCAGGATCAGGGCGCTCATGACTGCACCTCGGTTTCACTGGTGCGATTCGCGGGATCGAGCCGGTAGACGACGGCCATGATCGCGGCGGTCAGCACGACCCACATGACGATCCATGCGAGCACGAGCGGCATGCCGAGCACGAAGGGCTCGGTGCGATTGACGAACGGCACGCCTAGCAGGATGCCGATGAAGGGCAGGGCAGCGAGCAACCTCAGTGACATAGACGGCTCCTTTTTTACGAAAGGAAAACGTGTGACCGGGTGCGACCGGCTCACTCTATGCCCACTCGGGCCATGCCGTAAAGACTCCAGAATGCTGAATGGTTTTTGAAAGCATGGCGCGATGCGGCATGGGCACGGCCGCATCGCTCGCCTGGCGGTCAGTGATTGCGCCCGGCGCCGATCCAGTTACACTTCACGCAGCCCCGGCAGCCGCGCGCGCCGCTTCAACCGGAGCGACGCCATGATCGATGGTCTGGATAGTCTGACTTCAGAAATATTTTCCGGTTTCTTCACCGGCCTTTTCAATAATTGGTTCGACGACATGTTCGACAGTCTGATTTCAGAAATACTTTTCGGCTTCACCGGCCTTATCAGCATCATCAATCCGTTCGGCGGTGCGTTCGTCTTTCTCGACCGCACGTCGAAGCTCACCGACGAGGCGCGGCGCCTGCTCGCGAAGCGCGTGGCGATCAATGCGTTTTTCGTGCTGCTCGTCGCGTTCTTTGTCGGCATGCCGATCCTGCATTTCTTCGGCATTTCAATGGAGGCGCTGCGTATCGGCGGCGGCCTCGCCGTCGCGGTGAGCGGCTGGCAGATGCTCACCGCGCCCGAAGTTACGCCGGGCGCGGCCGACGATACGGCGCTCGCGCAGATCGATGCCGGAGAGGCTTCCAGCAAGGCGTTTTTCCCGCTCACCGTGCCGCTCACCACGGGCCCGGGTTCGATCGCCACGGCGATTGCGCTGAGCGCCAACCGTACCCACCAGATTTCCGCCTGGGTGATGTCGAGCATCGCGTCGGTGGTGATCTCGGTGCTCGTGACGATCGTGATTTTCCTGGTCTACAGCCATGCGGCGCGCCTGCCGAAATTCCTGGGCGCGGAGGGCACGCGCGTGGCGCTGCGTGTATCGTCGTTCCTGCTGCTGTGCATTGGCGTGCAGATCATCCTGACCGGCCTCGAGGGTTTTCTCACGCCGCTTGCGGATCTGCATGCTGCAAAGTGAGTACGTGTCCGTTCGAAGGAGTGCATCATGTGCCGTTGGCTCGCGTATTCCGGCAACGCTGTTCAACTCGAAACCGTACTCTTCCGCTCGCGACATTCGCTGATCGACCAGAGCCTGCACTCGAAGCTCGGCGCGACGACCACCAATGGCGACGGCTTCGGGCTGGGCTGGTATCAGCACCCGCATGACATTCCGTATCGCTACCGCAGCATCCAGCCTGCGTGGAACGACCGCAATCTGCGTGAGCTTGCGCGCGCGGTGTCGGCGCCGATGTTCGTCGCGCACGTCCGGTCCGCGACGCATACGCCCGTGCAGGAAACCAATTGCCATCCGTTTCGCCACCGGCGCTGGATATTCGCGCACAACGGCCTGATTCAGAGCTTCCCGCTCGTGCGCCGTGAACTGCTCGTCGCCATCGAGCCGGGGCGTTTTAGCGCGCTCGAAGGCTCCACCGATTCCGAAGTCATGTTCTATCTCGCGATGACCTTCGGCCTCGAACACGAGCCTGTGCCCGCGTTGGAACGCATGGCGGGTTTCGTCGAGGCGACCGCACGCAGGCATGGGATCGACGATCCGCTCAACATGACCGTGTGCGCGTGCGACGGCGAGCAAATGGTGGCCGTGCGGTACTCCAGCGAAGGCAATTCGCGCTCGCTCTTCCACAGCACGTCGTTCAAGCATCTGCACGAACTCTACCCCGACGATCCGCGCATCGCGGCGGCGGGCGAGGATGCCTATCTGATCGTTTCGGAGCCGCTCGTCGATCTGCCCGATGTGTGGGCCGAGGTGCCCGAGGCAACGGCGATCATCGTGCGCGGCCCACAGGTGGAGTACCGGCAGTTCGTGCCGGTCACGCCGCAGTGAACGGGGCTGAAATCGGGGCTTACGTCGGCGCTTCGCGTCGGGCTATGCGATTGACGCGCAGCGCGGCTCACCATGCACTTTGCCCGGAGCGGTCGTATTTTTCGGCCATCGCCGGTACGCCGATACGCACGTGGTGCTCGGCGCGTCTCACCTGGCGCGTGAGTTGCACGACATGCGGCGGGACCACGTGGCGGCGGCGCAGTGCCCAGAAGGCACCGCGCAGCATTGCAAAACCCGCGGGGCCGAGCGAGCGCTGACGCGCGAAGACGGCGAGTGCGCGCCCGGTCGCGGCGAGTGCGTCGCGCAGCGGCAGGCGCATCCATGCGACCCAGGCCGAGTTGCGCGCGAGCGTGCAGTGCTGCGCACGCGTGAACCAGCGATACAGCGGCTCGCGATGCGCAAGCGCCCCTTCGCAATAGACGATCAAGTGACCTGCAGCGAGCAGGTCCAGCGCTACGAGTTCTTCGGCGCCGCCGTGCGAGAGGCGCTCCTCGTAACGGTGGAGTTCGCTCAACACGCTTGCGCGGAAGATACATGCGCCCGCCATGAAATTCACGAGTGCGGGGCCGGGCAGGCCGTTGCCGCCCGGCGACGTGGCGCTCAGCATCTGGCACGCGGGATGGATTTCACGTTCGGCCTCGTCTGCCACGCACGCGCTGATTACAGCAATCCGCGGATGGGCGTCCAGCAACTGGGTTGCGCGCGCGAGCGCGCCGGGTGCGAACCAGGTGCTGTCGTCGCAGCACGCCACGTAGTCGGTGTGCGCAAGCGCGACAGCGCGGTTGAAGCCGGTCATGCCCAGATCGCGCAGCCCCTGGACGATGCGCAACTGGGGAAAGAGCGATGCGAGCAGGCTGACGGTCGTATCGCTGGAGCCGTTATCGGCCACGATCACATTGGGGTGCTCAGGCAGCGCCATGAGGCGGGCCACAGTGTCGACTGTCTGGCGGACATGGTTGCGTGTCAGCACGACGACGGTCACGCGTGGTACGAGCTGGGAACCCGAGGCATGAGTGGAGGCGTTCATCGCGATCGTGCGGCGCGAGCCGGCCTGAATGTTGTAGTCGTGCTATGAGCATACGCCGTTGGCACGTGGTGTGCACCTGTGCGCGTTGGCGCGAACGAGACGCGTACCTGTGTGCGTATTCGTGTACGCAGCCGACGCAGGCGCACGTCCTGCAAACGCTCAAGCAAACGTCATGCCCGATGCGGTTGGCGAGCCGTCTCGCCGGGCTTGAGCGCGCGATTTCGTATGCGAAATTGGGAAAAGTTGGCGGAGCGGATTCGGCATGGCTCGCAAGCATGGTCGGGTGGAATGCTGGGCCCTGTTGCTCGCGATGGGTGCTCGCAATTCGGTGCATCGCAGCAATCCGCATGCAGCAGGCTATGCGGCCGCTCAGCGGCGGTCTCGTTTCCGATCAGATCAAACTCGAGGTGCCGCCGCGGTACGGCATGACCGCGGCGGAAGTGATGCAGGTAATACAGGCGCTACGTGGGAGATGCGCTGAATGTGTCGAATCTGCGATCAGGCGCCCGCTTCTGGCTACGGTGCGAGTCAGAGTCGCGCCGCCGCTTTTGCGACGATGCGCGTACGCGCAGCGAGCGATTCGGCATTGGCTGCCCGCACTCGCTCGACGATGGCGCGCGGCGCGGTGTCGGGACTGCCTGCGTTGAACGGAGGCGCTGGTGCATATTCGAGTTCGAGTTGAAGCGTCTGGGCTGCCTCGTCGCCGGCCAGTTCGGCTGCGAGCGTCAGCGCGAAGTCGATGCCGGCCGTGATGCCGCCACCCGTGAACAGATTGCCGTCGCGCACGACGCGCCCGTGCACGGCAATCGCGCCGAACGGTTCGAGCAGTTCGTGGAAGGCCCAGTGGGTCGTTGCCCGGCGTCCGCGCAACAGGCCCGCCGCGCCGAGCACGAGTGACCCCGTGCATACCGACGTGACGTAGCGCGCGCGTTCGCCCTGGCTGCGCACGAATGCGAGCGTTTCGTCGTCCTGGAGCAGATCGGCGACGCCGCTGCCGCCGGGCACGCAGAGCACGTCGAGCGGCGGGCAGTCGTCGAAAGTCGTATCGGGCACGACGACCATGCCGGTTGCCGATGCAACAGCGTCACGCGTTTTCCAGACGAGCCGGACCGATGTGTCCGGCATCGACGCGAGCACGTCATAAGGGCCTGCAAAATCGAGCGGTTGCACGCGGGGAAAGAGGAGAAAACCGATTTGAAGCGCCATGGCGAAGTCTCTTGGTGGGGGATCGAGATCGGGTTGTTGCTGCCCGTCGATGCCCACTGTATCGCCGCGATTACGCGAAAGGGTGCCAAAAACCGCATAAAAACAGCCACAAGCGGCAACGCCTCGCGTGCCGCACGATGCGCTGCCTGCATTCAGACGATGCTTGAAAACAGGCGCCCGGACATCGTGCATGCCCGGGCGCCTGGTGGCTTGAGTGCGTGCCGGTGCGCTTACGCCGGCATTTTGCGGAACGAGACGGCGATGCGGTTCCAGCCGTTAATCGCGACGATCAGCATGGTCAGGTCGGCGATTTCCTGGTCGGTGAAGTGCGGCTTCACGCGTTCCCAGACATCGTCGGGGACGTGCGTCTGCGAAAGCAGCGTGACCGCTTCGGTCCATTCGAGCGCCGCGCGCTCGCGCTCGGTGAAGAACGGCGTCTCGCGCCATACCGTGACTGTCGCGAGCCTGCGCTCGGTTTCGCCGCCCTTGCGCGCGTCCGTGGTGTGCATGTCGACGCAGAATGCACAGCCGTTGATCTGCGACGCGCGCAGGCGCACCAGTTCCGCAAGTGGCTTCTCGATCGAACTTTTGCTCACGCGCTCTTCGAGCGCCAGCATTGCCTTCGTACCTTCGGGACTGACCTTGTAGAAATCCAGACGTGATTGCATGACGATTCACCTCCTCGAATGCTGTGGGCTGAACTGCGTTGCGAAAGACTATGGACGTCACTCTAGGCGTGTGGCAGGCGCCTTGAAATAGCCATTCTGGCAAAATTTCAGGTAACCACTTCTTTAACCATCCCGGTAGCCCCCTTAACCACCGCGATAACCGGTTCGACTTCTTCTTCATCTCGCTCATGGAACTGCACGTTACCGTCTCGGGCCGTCGCGATCTGGCTGGTCAGATCTACCGGCAACTGCGCACCAGCATCGTCGACGGCCGGCTGACGGGCGGCACGCGGTTGCCGTCCACGCGCGATCTCGCACTTCAGCTTGGCGTGTCGCGCAAAACCACGCTCGACGTGTTCGAGCGGCTGCTCGCCGAAGGCTATCTGAGCGCCAGGCGCGGTTCGGGTACGTTTGTTGCCGATGCGCTCGAGCATCTTCCCGCGCGCGAGCACGGCCAAGCGAATCCGCAGATTCGTGCCGTGAGCCGAGGCAGTCGCGAGACGAGCGTGTCGCGCGGCGTCGAGGCTCAGCCCTGGTGGCAGACTCATGCGCAAGCCGTGCCCATGCCGAGTCTCGACGCACGGCTTGCGTGCGATTTTGCGGGCGGTGTGACCGACAAGTCGTGTTTTCCGTTCGACGCCTGGCGCCGCTGCATCAACGACGCGCTGCGTGTTCAGGTTCGCGGCCACGGCATGTACCACGCTCCGGCGGGCGAGCAGAGCTTGCGGCTCGCCGTGTCGCGCTACCTGGCATTCAATCGCGCGGTGCAGTGTGACTGGGAGGACGTGATCGTCACGCAGGGCGCGCAGCACGCGCTCGATTTGCTCGCGCGCGTGATGTTGCGTCCCGGCGACGTGGTGGCGGTCGAGGACCCCGGCTATCCGCCGGCGCGCGTCGCGTTCGAGGCGCTTGGCGCGAAGGTGGTGCCGGTGCCGGTGGACGACGAAGGGCTGATCGTCGCGTGTTTGCCGAAGACGGCGCGGCTCGTCTACGTGACGCCCTCGCACCAGTTTCCGCTCGGCATGCCGATGAGCCTTGCGCGCCGCGTTGCGCTGCTCGAATGGGCGCAGGCGCGCGGCGCAGTCGTCGTCGAAGACGACTACGACTGCGAGTACCGCTTCGAAGGGCGTTCGCTCGAACCGCTCAAGAGCCTCGACAACGCGGGACTCGTTGCCTACGTCGGCACGTTTTCCAAGACGATCTTTCCGGAGTTGCGCGTGGGCTACGTCGTGCCGCCCGCGACGCTGGCGGCGCCGCTTGCTCATGCGCGCCAGGTGGGCGGCTGGCACGGTTGCGTGCTCACGCAGACGGCGCTTGCGAATTTCATGCTCGACGGCCAGTTCGCACGGCATCTGCGCCGCATGCAGCAGATCTATTCGGCGCGGCGGGCGAGCTTGCTTGCGCATCTGCGTGGCCCGCTTGCGCCGTGGTTCGAGCCGGTGCTGCCGAACACGGCCGGTTTGCACCTTGCGGTGCGGCTCGCGGCGCCGGTCGACCAGGCTGCGCTCGTGAAGGCCGCGCGTGCGGCGTCGATCGGATTGCACCCGCTCGCGCCGTTTTACGTGAAAGCCCCTGTGCAAAGCGGTTTTATGTTCGGCTATGGCGGCGTCGAAGTCGGGCAGATCGATGCCGCGATGACGTCGCTCGCGGCGCTGATGCACACGTTCTGACGTGCTGGCGTGCGAAAAATGCCATGCGTGTCGGTGTTTTCGCGAAGAGCGCCTGCGCCTTGATGTCGCCGCGTCAGGGTAACCGAGGATGCAACAAGCTCGTTTACCCCTGTAAACAAGCGTCAAAATGAGCCGGGCAGTCAGCGCCGCGCAACAATTTTTCATCGGCGATGCAAAAGAGTCACGCAAAACGCTCGCACGCTTGTAGAATCCGCCGTTGAAGCACATGCATTCTGCGGTGCTTCGCCGATTCACTGACCAACACTGGTAGGAGAAACATGCCGACTTCCGCAAAGAAAGTGGCCAAAAAGGCAGCTGCCCCGGCCAAGAAGGTTGCCGCAAAGAAAGCGCCCGCCAAGACGGCCGCAGCTAAGAAGGTCGCCGTGAAGGCGTCCGGCGCTCCGTCGCCGATCAAGGACACCTTCACGAAGGCCTCGCTGGCTGCTCACGTCGCTGAGCGCGCAGGCGTCGAGCCGAAGGCTGCCAAGGCCGTGCTCGCCGCGCTGGAAGACACGATCCTCGGTTCGGTTCACAAGAAGGGCGCAGGCGAGTTCACGCTGTCGGGCCTTCTGAAGATCGTTGTGCAGGCCGTGCCGGCGAAGAAGAAGCGCTTCGGCAAGGACCCGTTCACGGGTGAAGAGCGCTGGTTCCCGGCCAAGCCCGCTTCGGTGCGCGTGAAGGCACGTGCGCTGAAGAAGCTGAAGGACGCGGCGGCAGCCTGATAGCCGTCCGCCGCAGCCTTCCGGTTGCGGTGCGCCAGCAGTACCCAAAGAATCCCCGCCGACGTAGCGTCCGCGGGGATTTTTCATGGGCGCTCGCCGAACGATGCTCGCATTGCTGTGTAGGTGCTGGATGCGCAGGATGTGCGGCGCGACAAATCCTGGTTTGATCACATCATGCTTCAATGTTATGGATGAAGATGCGGTTATATAATCCAAAAATCGCCTGTATTTTTTAAGGTTTCGCAACACGATCCAGCATGGTCGCGCCGATAAAGCGAATATCAATTTGAAAATGTTATGAATGCAGCCGACCTGCGGATTCGCCAGGTTGAAGCGTTTCGCGCCGTGATGCAGCGGCGCAGCGTGACGCGCGCCGCCGAGTCGCTCGGCATTTCGCAGCCGGCGGTCAGCCGCCTCGTGGCCGACTTCGAAGCGAACGTCGGCTTCGCGCTATTCACGCGTCGGCAAGGGCGGCTCGTACCGACAGCAGAGGCGTATGCGCTGAATGAGGAAGTCGAACGCGCGTTCGTCGGGCTCGAACGGGTTGCGCAGGCGGCGGGGCAAATTCGCGAACGTCGGCGTGGTGCGTTAACTATCGCGGGGACGTTCGATCTAGCAGCCGATTTTCTGCCGAGAGTGATCGCTTCGTTTGCGCGCGAGCACCAGGGCGTCGACGTGACGCTGCTTGCGCTTGAACCTGCCGCTGTCGTCGAGCACGTTGGTGCGCAACGTTGCGATCTGGGCTTCGTTGCGCCGTCAGTCGCGCATGCTCAGGTGCGGCTGGAAGCGCTCGGTCAATGGGCGCTGCGCTGCATCGTGCCGCGCGGTCACCGGCTTGCGCGCAAACGCATCGTGAACGCCGCCGATTGCGCGGGCGAATCGTTCGTGTCTTTCGCGAGGTTGAGCGAACCGCGCACGAGGATCGACCGTATGTTCGAACAGAGCGGTATCGAGCGAGAAATGGGCATCGAAGCGACGCTTGCACAGTCGATTGTGACGCTGGTGGAGGCGGGGGCGGGAATCGCGCTGGTCGATCCACTGAGCGCCGCAGGCGCGGCTGCGCGGGTAGCGGTCAAACGCTTCTCGCCGGTACTGCCGCAGACGGTGCACGTCGCGCGTCATGCGGAGCAGTCACAGTCGATGCTGGCAGACGCGTTCGTTCATCACGCCGTGACGGCGCTGGCCCGCCTGCGCTGATAGTTGCGCTTTGCCGCCGCTTTGCAGCCGCTTACGCAAGCAAATCGCGCAAGCCGGGAGGTTGGCGGCGGCGATCATTCGCACAGACATAAAAAACCAGCCCGGGCTTGCGCCGAGGGCTGGTTGGTCCAACGTGTGGTTTTTAGCGGCCACGCCGTTTTCGCGTAACCGGAACCGGCGAGAAGCCGGTTCCGGCACCGGACCGAAGTCCGGCTGCGCAGTTCTATTAGAACTTGTGGCGGATACCGATGTTGACCATCGACTGCGAGTCCGAAGCCGAGTCGTTGTTGTACGAGGCGATCGCTGCGCCGGCGCTCGAGATCGAGCCGTCCGTGTTGCGCTGATGGCCGCTGGCGTGCTGGTAGGCCGCCACGACGTAGAGGTCGGTACGCTTCGACAGGTTGTAGTCCGCGCCCAGCGAGACCTGGTTGTACGTGTTCGACACGTCGCCCGAGCCGTGCGTCCAGTTGTAGCCGAGGCCCAGCAGCGTTGCCGGGTTCAGCTGGTAGCCGACGAAAGCGCCCACGGTGTTGAAGTGCTGGCTCGAGGTGAATGCCGAGAACGCGTCCGGCTTGTACTGAGCGTTGCTGTAACGTGCGCCGAACGTGAACGGACCTGCGACGTACTGCGCTGCAGCCTGGGCAATACCGATCGACTTCGCCGACATGTAGGCGGCGTTGATCTGGTTTTCGTTGATGTTGTCGCCCGTTGCGGCCGACGACCAGCCAACCGTGGGCGGCGTACCCGCCGTGCGCGAAGCCAGCGTCGAACCGTTGTCCATCTTCAAGTAGCCAGCGGCCACGTTGAACGAACCGATGCCGTACGTAGCGGCCGCACCCCAGCTCTGACCCGAGCCGGTCTGGCCAGCGACGCCGCCCAGCGCGTACATGCCAGCGACCTGGAAGCCGGCGATAACCGGCGAGGTGTACTTGATGGAGTTGTTGATGCGCGAGCTGTTGTCGTTGTTGTCGACGTCACC
Source organism: Paraburkholderia denitrificans (assembly GCF_042655705.1). Lineage (NCBI taxonomy): Bacteria > Pseudomonadati > Pseudomonadota > Betaproteobacteria > Burkholderiales > Burkholderiaceae > Paraburkholderia > Paraburkholderia denitrificans. The sequence continues at coordinate 147,447 of NZ_JBHSMP010000038.1, forward strand.
CGGGGTTGCGAACGTGCTGCCGAAGTAGCCGTCGCCGGTAAGGCCCTGGACCATGTCGACGATCGGGTCGTACTGGCGGCCGAGCGTCAGGGTACCGTACTGAGCGGAATCCAGGCCGACATATGCCTGACGGCCGAACATCCTGTTGCCCTGGCCCAGCGTGCCGTTGTTGAGGCTAAAGCCGTTTTCCAATTGGAAAATCGCCGTCAGACCGCCACCCAGGTCTTCCTTGCCCTTGAGGCCCCAGCGATTGCCCTGCAGGTTTTGACCGCCCAGGCCGAACACATTCTTGTTCGCGCCGTTGGCGTTCTTGACGTTGTTGACGAACTGGACCGATTCGTCGATCACGCCATACAGCGTCACGCTGCTTTGCGCATGGGCCGTGCCGGCGGCTGCCAGCATCGCCAACGAGAGGGTCGAGAGTGCGACTCGTTTCATCCAGATTTCTCCACGCAGATGATTGGTTTATTAGTTGTTGCGCATCGGAGAATAACGCACCTCTTACAAACTGCAGAAAAGAAAAAAAATGACTGTCGCAAAAACCTGACACCGGGCGGAATGTCTTGTACAGCGGGCGATTGAGCGACTATGTCATTTTTTGCAAAGTAGGATTGTGGTCTTTGCATTATTGCTAAATTTGATACAAGTCGGGTCGCATTCACTTAAATGGTGCGCGGGCTGGCGCCGCGCCGGCCGGTCTGCGGGGGGGCCGCGCTACGCGCGGCGGCGTCCGGCGGCTGCAGTCATGGCGACGGCGGCGCCCACCGCCAGCAGGACCGAACTCCATGGATGACGCTTGACGAAACGGTCGGCGGCCGCGGCCGTACGGCCCGCATGGGCGAGCGTCAACGCGGCCGCAGAGGTTGCGTCGTCCTCCATTTTTGCCATGGAGCGGCGCAATAGCGGGCTTGCGCCGTCACCGCGCGTCGAAGCATCTGCCGCTGCGTGCTGCGGCGGTGCTGCCGATGCTGGCGCTTCGGCGGTGCCACCCGCCGGGTTTCCGGTTGGAAAAGACGAAGCGGATGAAGCAGACGAAGCGGATGCAGAGGGTAAGGCAGCCGAGCCGGAGCGTGCCGCCGCGTGGCCGTCGTGCGTCACCGTGATCGTGGTTGCAGCGAGCACCGAGGCGAGTTTGGCGCGGCTGCCCGGCGGTGTTTCCTCAAGGAAACCCCACGCGCCGCGCGGATCGTGCAGGCGTGCGCGTGCCGCCGCGAATTCCGCGCCGAGCAGCAGCACAGCGGCCGAGAAGTACAGCCACATCAGCAGTACTGCGAGCGATCCTGCTGCGCCGAATGCCGTCGCCATGCCCGCATGCGCGAGGTAGAGCGCGAAGAGTTTCTTGCCTGCGGAAAAGAGTACGGCCGCCACGAGGCCGCCCACGAGCGCGTCGCGCCACTGCACATTGGCGTCCGGGAGAAAGCGCAGCAACGCGGCAAACGCGAAGGCGAGCACGGCCAGACCGACCGCGAGCTGAAGCACGTTTCCGATCACCAGATAGGGTGAGTTACCCCACAGCCACTGACCGATGAATGTGATGGTCGTATCGAGCACGAGCGAGACGATCAGCAGGAACGCGACGCCGAGTACGAGCGAAAACGAAACGAGCCGCACGCGTACAAGCGCGAAGACGGTGGCGGCGCGCTTGCCTTCGGGCGGCCACACGATGTTGAGTGCGGAATGCAGCGAGGAGAATGTCGCCGAAGCGCCGATCACGAGCATCGACAGCGAGATGACTGCCGCGATGCCGCCTGCGTCGCCTGCGCGGTGCGCATTGGCCACAATCGTCGTGATTCCTGCGGCGGCGTCGTTGCCGAGCACGTTATGCACTTCGCGGAACAGTTCGCCGCGCGCGGCGTCGGCGCCGAAAAACCAGCCCGCCACGGCGATCACCATGACGAGCGTCGGCGCGAGCGAGAACGCCGAGTAGAACGCGATGCTCGCGGCAAGCGCGGGGCAGCGATTGGCGACGAACTGGCGGCAGGCGCCGACGATCCAGGAGGCTTCCCTGCGCGCGGCAAATTGCAGTCGTTCGGATGAGAGCGTGGCCATGATGTCCGTCCCGCAATCGGCGTAAAGACGACGTGCGGCCGCTTCGGCTTGCCCAATGCGGGCCCGGTGCGGCGCAGCATGTCTGTGCAATATAGCAAGCGTGGTTCGTGCCTGTGACGGTGGTGCGCGGCGTGCATCTTCCGTGATCCGTCGCCGAAATCCGCATATACTGGATTCACCCTCAACTAGCCGAGGACGTGCCATGCTGCAATTGTCCCGGCGCCAGTTCCTGAAGGTCACGGCAAGTTCGCTGGCTGGCTCCAGTCTAGCGCTGTTGGGCTTCGCGCCCGACACCGTGCTCGCCGAGGTTCGGCAATACAAACTGGCGCGCTCTACTGAAACCCGCAACACGTGTCCGTATTGCTCTGTTGGTTGCGGGATCCTCATGTACGGCCTCGGTGATGGCGCGAAAAACGCCACGACCAGCATCTTCCACATCGAGGGCGATCCCGATCATCCGGTCAATCGCGGCACGCTCTGTCCGAAGGGCGCGAGCCTGATCGACTTCATCCACAGCGAAAGCCGTCTCACGCATCCCGAATACCGGGCGGCCGGGACGAACGAGTGGAAGCGCATCTCGTGGGATGAGGCGCTCGACCGCATCGCGAAGCTGCTGAAGGAAGATCGCGACGCGAATTTCGTCGAGAAGACCGACGACGGCAAGACTGTCAACCGCTGGCTGACCACGGGCATGCTGGCCGCATCCGCGGGCAGCAACGAGGTAGGTTACCTCACGCATAAAGTGGCCCGCTGCATGGGCCTGCTTGCATTCGATAACCAGGCGCGTGTCTGACACGGCCCGACGGTGGCAGGTCTTGCCCCGACGTTTGGCCGCGGTGCGATGACGAACCATTGGGTCGACATACGCAACGCAGACGTGATTCTGGTGATGGGCGGCAATGCGGCCGAGGCGCACCCGTGCGGTTTCAAGTGGGTCACGGAGGCGAAAGCGCACCGCAAGGCGCGGCTCATCGTGGTCGATCCGCGCTTTACGCGCACGGCATCGGTAGCGGATTTCTATGCGCCGATCCGCACCGGCACGGACATCGCGTTTCTTGGCGGCGTGATCAACTACCTGCTCACGAACGATAAGATCCAGCACGATTACGTGAAGCACTACACGGACTTCCCGTTCATCGTGCGCGACGATTTCGCGTTCAATAACGGCATCTTTTCCGGTTTCGATCCGCAAAAGCACGCGTATCCCGACAAATCGTCGTGGAACTACGGGATCGGCGACGACGGTTTCGCGAAGATCGACGAGACGCTGCAGCATCCGCGCTGCGTGTACAACCTGCTCAAGCAGCACTATTCGCGCTATACGCCCGAGATGGTGGAGAAGGTCTGCGGCACGCAAAAGGAATTGTTCCTGAAGGTGTGCGAGATGCTCGCGAGTACCGCCGTGCCGGGACGCGCGGCCACGGTCATGTACGCGCTCGGCTGGACGCACCACTCGATCGGCTCGCAGATGATCCGCTGCGGCGCGATGATGCAATTGCTGCTGGGCAACATCGGCATTGCGGGCGGCGGTATGAATGCGTTGCGCGGCCACTCCAATATTCAGGGGCTCACCGATCTCGGGCTGATGTCGAATCTGTTGCCCGGCTATATGACGCTCGCGTCCGAAGCCGAGCAGGACTACAACGGCTACATCAAGAAGCGCGCGCAGCAGCCGCTGCGGCCGAACCAGCTGAGCTACTGGCAGCACTACGGCGCGTTTTTCGTGAGCTTCATGAAGTCCTGGTGGGGCGACAACGCGACGAAGGAGAACAACTGGGGCTACGACTGGCTGCCGAAGCTCGACAAACCGTATGACCTGTTGCAGACCATCGAGCTGATGTACCAGGGCAAGATAAACGGCTACATCTGCCAGGGCTTCAACGTCATGGCGTCAGCCCCGGACAAGGAGAAGACGCTGCAGGCGCTCGGCAAGCTGAAGTGGCTCGTCATCATGGATCCGCTCGCGACGGAAACGTCCGAGTTCTGGAAGAAGTACGGCGTCTTCAACGACGTCGATACGGCCGCGATCCAGACCGAGGTATTCCGCCTGCCCACCACGTGTTTCGCGGAGGAAAACGGCTCGCTCGTGAGTTCGAGCCGCGTACTGCAATGGCACTGGAAGGGCGCCGAACCGCCGGGCGAGGCGAAGAGCGACCTCGAAATCATGTCGGGCCTGTTCTTGCGGATGCGCGCCGCGTACCAGAAGGACGGCGGCAAGTATCCCGATCCGATCGTCAAGCTCAGCTGGCCGTATTCGAATCCCGCCAGCCCGACGCCCGAGGAACTCGCGATGGAGTACAACGGCAAGGCCCTCGCGGATCAGACCGACGCGAAGGACCCGGCCAGGGTGCTCGTCAAGAAGGGCGATCAGCTTTCGAGCTTCGCGCAACTGAAGGACGATGGCTCGACGGCGAGCGGCTGCTGGATTTTCTGCGGCGCGTGGACCCCGGCGGGCAACCAGATGGGCCGCCGCGACAACGCCGACCCCACGGGCATCGGCCAGACGCTGAACTGGGCGTGGGCGTGGCCTGCGAACCGGCGCGTGCTGTATAACCGCGCGTCGTGCGATCTGGCGGGCAAGCCGTTCGACCCCACGCGCAAGCTGGTCGGCTGGAACGGTGCGGCCTGGGCCGGTGCGGATGTACCGGACTACAAGCTGGATGAGGCGCCGGATCTCGGCATGGGTCCGTTCATCATGAACCCGGAAGGCGTCGCGCGTTTCTTTGCGCGAGACAACATGAACGAAGGGCCGTTCCCCGAGCACTACGAGCCGTTCGAGAATCCGCTCGGCTACAACCCGTTCCATCGCGACAACCCGCTCGCCACGAGCAATCCTGCCGCACGCGTGTTCCCCGGCGACCGCAAGACGTTCGGGACCGTCGAGTCGTTCCCGCACGTCGCGACGTCGTACCGGCTCACCGAGCACTTCCACTTCTGGACCAAGCACGCGCGTCTGAACGCCATCATCCAGCCGCAGCAATTCGTCGAGATCGGCGAGGAACTGGCGCAGGAAATCGGCGTATCGAAGGGCGGTCTTGTGAAGGTGACGAGCAACCGCGGCCACCTGATCGCCGTGGCCGTGGTCACGAAGCGCATCAAGCCGCTCATGATCGAAGGCAAGAAAGTGCATACCGTTGGCGTGCCGCTGCACTGGGGTTTCACGGGGCTCACGAAGCCGGGCTATCTGACGAATACGCTGACGCCGCCGGTCGGCGACGGCAATTCGCAGACGCCGGAGTTCAAGTCGTTCCTCGTGAAGGTAGAAAAGGCCTAAGGAGCGCGACATGGCACTTCAATCACTCGACATCAGACGCCAGTCCGCGACCACGACGCCGCCGCCCGGCGTGCGCGAGCCAGCCACGGGCACGGTGGCGAAACTCATCGACGTCACCAAGTGCATCGGCTGCAAGGCGTGCCAGACGGCATGCATGGAGTGGAACGACCTGCGCGACGAGATCGGCGTCAACACGGGCGTCTACGACAATCCGCACGACCTCACCGAGCATTCGTGGACCGTGATGCGCTTCACGGAGTACGAGAACACGAACGGCAACCTCGAATGGCTGATCCGCAAGGACGGCTGCATGCATTGCGAGGATCCGGGTTGCCTCAAGGCGTGTCCCGCGCCGGGCGCGATCGTGCAGTACACGAACGGCATCGTCGATTTCCATGAGGAAAACTGCATCGGCTGCGGCTATTGCATCACCGGCTGCCCGTTCAATATTCCCCGGCTGTCGAAGAAGGATCATCGCGTTTATAAGTGCACGCTCTGCTCGGACCGCGTCGCAGTGGGTCAGGAGCCTGCGTGCGTGAAGACCTGTCCGACCGGTGCCATCGTGTTCGGCACCAAAGAGGATATGAAGCAGCACGCCGCCGAGCGCATCGAGGACCTGAAGGAGCGCGGCTTCGCCAACGCGGGCCTCTACGATCCGCAGGGCGTGGGCGGCACGCACGTGATGTACGTGCTGCATCACGCGGACCGGCCCTCGCTTTATAGCGGTTTGCCCGACGACCCGCACATCAGTCCGCTCGTGCGGCTGTGGAAGGGCGTGGCCAAGCCGCTGGCGCTCGCGGGTATCGCGCTCGCGGCGTTGACGGGCTTCTTCCACTACGCGCGCAATGGCCCGAACGAAGTGACGGAAGCAGATGAAGAGGCCGCGCGCGAAGAAGCGCGCAGCATCAGGGGCGAACCCAGGGAGCGCGACGATGAAAGACGATGAACCGAAGCTGATCGTGCGCTACACCGCCAACGAGCGCACCAATCACTGGATTACTGCGATCACGTTCGTACTGCTCGCGCTGTCCGGTCTCGCGATGTTTCATCCGGCGATGTTCTGGCTGTCCGCGCTGTTCGGCGGAGGCCAATGGAACCGTATTCTGCATCCGTTTATCGGCGTCGTGATGTTCGCGTCGTTTCTGATTCTCGCGCTGCGCTTCTGGCATCACAACCACTTCGACCCAGCGGATCGCGTGTGGCTCATGAAATTCCGCGACGTGCTCGCCAAGCGCGAGGACGATCTGCCGGAGGTCGGCCGCTACAATGCGGGACAGAAGCTGCTATTCTTCCTGATGGTGGTTTGTCTCGTGCTGTTGCTCGCAAGCGGTATCGTGATCTGGCGGCGCTATTTCTCGATCTATTTCCCGATCGAAGTCATCCGCCTTGCCTCGGTCGTGCATGCGGTCGCGGCGTTCGCGCTCATCGTCGGCATCATCATCCACGTTTATGCGGCGCTGTGGGTCAAGGGTTCGATTCGCGCGATGACGAGCGGCACGGTGACCTGGGGATGGGCGAAGAAGCATCACCCGCGCTGGTTCCGCGAGAGCATCAAATAGCGCGTATCGAGCATCGCGCAACGCGCAGTTCGCATCGCGCAGCACGCATGGCGCGCGCCGCCTTTTTCCGGGGCGGCAGCGCATGCAGGCAAGCCGCCGGCCCGACTGGGCGCGGCGGCTTTTTCTTTGGGGAGTAGACCTGCCGTGACGCAACGTATCCTCGACCCAGCTGAAATTCAGGCGCTCGATCCCTCCGCCATTCCCCGTATTCGTCTACCCGAGCGCGCGACGCATTTTGCGGCGCGCGCCGCACGGTTGCGCCAGCTCGCGGACCACAATCCGATCGGCGGTTATGTGCGGCTGATGGCGGCGCTCGTCGATGCGCAGCAGCACGCGCTGGAGCACTTCAGCGCGCGCATGCCAACGCGTGACGCAATTGCGAATGCGCAGCGTCATTCGATGCCGATCCTGCCCGCCCTGTCCGGCGAACGCGATCCGCAGTGGCGCGACGTGCTGCGCAAGTTGGTCGATCGCGTCGAAGCGGCGGGCGCCATCGCGCCCGCGCTCGCGAAGGTGCTCGACGCGCTGCGCGCGATGAGCGATGCGGAACTCGACGCGCAAGCCGACGCGTTGCTCGCGCAACGTTATGCCGAAGTGGCGCCCGCGACGGCGCCATTCATCATGGCCGCGCTCCAGGTGGTGTGGACCGACCTCGCGAGCAGGCTCGACGTTCAGGACGTGCCTTATGTCGATGCGCCCGGCGCGTGTCCCGTTTGCGGCGTGCCGCCGGTCGCGAGCATCGTGCGCATCGGCGGCGCGTATCACGGTTATCGCTTCACGCAGTGCAGCCTGTGCGGGACCGAGGCGCACGTTGTCCGCGTGAAATGCACGAACTGCGATTCCACCATGGGCATCGCGTATCACGGCATCGAGGGCGGCAATCCCGCGCTGAAGGCCGAATCGTGCGACGAATGCCATACGTATCGCAAGATCGGCTATCAGGAGAAGGACTTCGACTTCGAGCCGCTCGCCGACGATCTTGCGAGCCTCACGCTCGATCTCCTGATGAGTGACGCGGGCTACGAGCGCGCGAGCCCGAATCCGCTGCTCTGGCCGGAAGCACCCGCCGATCAATGAACCAGCGAGCGCACGATGAGCGAAACCGTGGGACAGGAAACGCGGTATGACGCACGCGCGCTGAACGCGTTGCTCGCGAAGATGCCGGCGGTCGAGCGTGTCATTGCATCCGCGCAGGCGCAGCCGCTGATTGCGATATACGGGCGCACGCAGGTGCTGGCGGCTATTCGCGCGACGCTCGACGGCTGGCGGCGCGACGCGCAGGCGGGCACGTTGATCGCGCCCGCGGACGCCGCAGCGCCATTCGCGCCGGAGTCCGTGATCGACAACGCGGCGAAGGTTCTCGCCGCGCGCGTGCAAAACCGCCTGCGTCCGGTGTTCAACCTGACCGGCACGGTGCTCCATACGAATCTCGGGCGCGCGCTGCTTCCCGATGAAGCCGTGCGCGCGGTCGTGCAGGCGCTCGCGCAACCCGTCAATCTGGAGTTCAATCTCGCAACGGGCAAGCGCGGCGACCGCGACGATCTGATCGACGACCTGATCTGCGAACTGACCGGCGCAGAGGCGGCCACGGTCGTGAACAATAACGCGGCGGCGGTACTGCTCTCGCTCGCGGCGCTCGCGCCGCGCAAAGAGGTGATCGTCTCGCGTGGCGAACTGGTCGAGATCGGCGGCGCGTTCCGTATTCCGGACATCATGGGCCGCGCGGGCGCGCGACTGCGCGAAGTGGGCACGACTAACCGCACGCATGTTTCCGATTACGAATCTGCGATTAATAAACATACCGCGCTGCTGATGAAGGTCCATTGCAGCAACTACGCCATCACTGGCTTCACGAAGAGCGTGGAGCTTGACGAACTCGTGCCGCTTGCGCGCGCGAACGGATTGCCCGTTGCCGTGGATCTCGGCAGCGGGACGCTGATTGATCTCACGCAATGGGGACTGCCTGCCGAACCGACTGTGCGCACAACCATTGATGCCGGTGCGGATCTCGTCACGTTTAGTGGCGACAAGCTGCTCGGCGGCCCGCAGGCAGGGCTGATCGTCGGCCGCAAGGCTTTGATCGCGAAGATCAAGAAGCATCCGCTAAAGCGTGCGCTACGCGTGGGCAAGCTTACGCTTGCCGCGCTCGAACCCGTGCTGAAGCTCTATCAGGCGCCGGAATTTCTGCGTGAAAGGCTGACGACACTGCGTCTGCTCACGCGTCCCGTCGCGCAGATGCAGGAGAGCGCGATGCGCGCGTTGCCGGTACTCCAGCAGGCGCTGGGCGACGCGTATACCGTGAGCGTCGAGCCGATGTTCAGCCAGATCGGCAGTGGCGCACTGCCCGTGGACGTGTTGCCGGGCAGCGCACTCGTCGTGCGTCACGCGGGGAAGGTCGGCAGCGGTCGCGCGCTGATGAAGCTCGAACGCGCGTTGCGGGCGTTGCCGCGCCCGGTGATCGGGCGCATTGCCGAGGACGCATTGCGGCTCGACATGCGCTGCATCGAAGGCGCCAACGAAGTGGCGTTTATCGCGCAACTCGCGGAGCTGCGGCTGTGATCATCGGCACGGCGGGCCATATCGATCATGGCAAGACCACGCTGGTTCGCGCGCTGACGGGTGTCGATACAGACCGGCTCAAGGAGGAGAAGGCGCGCGGCATCTCTATCGAGCTGGGTTATGCCTACACGCCGCTGCCGAACGGCGATGTGCTGGGTTTCATCGACGTGCCCGGTCACGAAAAGCTCGTTCATACGATGGCGGCGGGTGCGTGCGGCATCGACTTCGCGCTGCTTGTAATCGCCGCCGACGATGGCGTGATGCCGCAAACGCGCGAACATCTCGCGATTCTGCAATTGCTGGGCGTGAGCGCAGGCGCGGTCGCGCTGACGAAAACCGACCGCGTGGATGCGGCGCGCAATGCCGAAGTGCGTGCCGAGATCGGCGCGTGGCTTGCGACCACGTCGTTTGCCGATGTGCCGTGCTTCGAAACGCAGGCGACCCGGTCGGACGACGCAGGCGTGGCAAGTCTCGACGCATATTTGCATGCGCGTGCAATTGCCTGGCAGTCGCGGCGCGACGACGGGCTGTTCCGACTGGCCGTGGACCGCGTGTTCACGTTGACGGGGCAGGGAACGGTCGTGACGGGCACGGTGTTCGCGGGCCGCGTGCAGACCGGCGATGCACTGCTGCTTGCGCCAGCCGGATTGCCCGTGCGCGTGCGCAGTATTCACGCGCAGAACCGTGCGGAAGAAGCGGGCCGCGCGGGGCAGCGATGTGCGGTGAATCTCGCGGGAGTCGACAAGGAGCAGATCGCGCGCGGCGACTGGATTGTCGATGGGAGGCTCGGGCAGTCCACGACGCGACTCGATGCCGAATTGAGACTGCTCGACGATGCGGACGTTACGCTGCGTCACTGGTCGCCGTTGCACGTTCATTTGGGGACGATGCATCGCGTGGCGAACGTTGTGCTGCTTGATGGCGAAACCCTTGCGCCCGGAGAATGCGCGCGCGTGCAACTCGTCTTCGAGACGCCGATCGGCGCATCGCCCGGTGATCGCTTTATCGTGCGCGATGCTCAGGCGACGCACACGACAGGTGGCGGCCGCGTGCTCGATCCCTTCGCGCCAGCGCGGCACCGCCGTACGCCGGAACGCATCGCGTGGCTGGATGCGTTGCGCACGTGGCTCAACGAAGGGCGCATCGAACCGTTGCTCGCGCAGGCACCTTACGGCATCGCACGATCGGCGCTGACGCAACTAAGTGGCTACGCGGCGAACGTGCTGGTGCTGCCAGCTGATGTCGTCGAAATTGCGCCGCGTGAGCGCGTGGACGAGGGTGTGGTGATCGCGCGGCATCACTGGGAACAGATGGCGGCGCGCGTTGCCGAAGCGCTCGCGCAATTTCACGCACGCACGCCGGATGAACAGGGACCGGACGCGGCGCGTTTGCGGCGCATGACGGTGCCGCTCGCGAGCGACGCGGTGTGGCGCGCGGTGGTCGATTCGCTGGTGCGGGAAGGGCGCATCGTACGCAGCGGGCCGTGGCTGCATCTGCCGTCGCATACGGTGCGGCTCGACGCCGATGAGGAAGCGCTGGCCGCGATGCTGAGATCGTTGATCGCACAAGGACGTTACGATCCGCCGTGGACAAGAGACCTTGCAAACGAGACACGGCAGCCCGAGGAGAACGTGCGTGCGTTGTTGCGCAAGCTGGCCCGTCTCGGTCTGCTGTATCAGGTCGTACGCGATCTCTTTTACGATCGGGAGGTCATGCACGAACTTGCGCGCCTTGTTGCACAGCTGGCGCAGGCACGAGACGGTGCAGTGGGTGCCGCAGCGTTTCGCGATGCCACGGGACTCGGGCGCAAGCGCGCGATCCAGCTCCTGGAGTTCTTCGATCGCGTTGGATATACTCGCTTCCAGCGCGAACGGCACCTGCTGCGTGCCGATAGCCGGTTGAACGATGTGCTTTGAATATCGCGCGATGCCAGTCGCGCGTTTAGGTTGGCGAAGGAAGGCATTCGTATCCGGTGGTACGGCCGGGCTTCAAACCCGGTTGGGGGCGTCAGCCGTTCCCAGGTCGGTTCGACTCCGGCTGCCTTCCGCCATACTCATCCAGATCGGCTTGGGATCTCGTCGTCTTGCGCAGGATGGTCTATCACAGCAGTCTCCGCACGTTTCATCTTCTTCCGGCCGGGGCCGCGGTGTCCGGCAGCGCCACTTGAAAAAATAAAACACGTGCGGGAAGGCCCGTGAAGTGAGCAGGATCAGCCTGGGGACAGGCGAGCCGGACTTATGTAGGCGAAAAAACGACAGCTCCATGCTCGGCGACTTGCGTGAACGTTCGAATAAAGCGGTAAGTCTGTCCATCGATAGACAATTCGTTAGAGCCCGACCGAGTAGCCTCCAGTATCGCGGCGCCTACCGTATTGCGAATGACTCCACAGTGCGTCCATTCCGATTGAGGTTCGGTTGCATTTCCCAGGTAGACATCGCTTTGTTCGTTTTGGGAGCGGACCAAGATAAAGCTCGCCCCGTTATCCAGCGAGCGTTCCAGATACTCCGAAAGTGTCGATAGTGCTTCAGTGGCTGAAGCAAGCCGCTCGCGAGAGGACGTGTCCATGAGTGACCCCGGAGGTTGTGTGCTTACGATGTTCATCGTACATGAGTAGCGCGCCAATTTGTGTGAGCAGTTAGCCAGGGCGCTAGCGGCATTTGCTACCGGCGTATTCAACCGGGCAATGCAACGAACTGGTGAAATCGTTGACGATCGTGCGAACTCTCGCGCTAATGCGACAGACGAAAGCCATGGGTTCGATATCCGGCTCACGCGGGAGCCGACCGGGGGGCATTGGGCCAAGGCCCCTGTTCGACTGAAGATCGAGCAAGATCATTCGGCATCCCCCGCAGTAACCCGGACACGACACCGGGAGACGAATTCCGCTTCGAAATCTGCGGAGAGATTGATGAACCGGTCACCCCGAATGAATCTGGCGTGCGCGAACTCGTCATTCCAGGCGTTCGATGTGCGGTGGTTCGGCACATGGGCGCAACTGACCATATTGGAGAGACAATTTACCCGATCTACCGCGACTGGCTTCCCCAGAGCGGAGAAGAACTCAGGGATCACCCGTTATTTTTCCACTACCTGAGCGTCTTTCCCGACACCCCGCAGGACGAGTGGCAGACCGATATCTATATCCCGTTGGCGTGACCGGCGAAATCTGCAGCGGCGAACCCTGGACCCGTGAGCACCAAGTTGGACAGCGGAGGCACCTTTGACTATCTTGCTCGGAGTCGGAACTGCTCTTGCGGTAACAGTGCTGATTGTTTGCATTGCTGTTGCAATGGTGGCGACCGAGCCGCGTCCAGCTCGAACGGAAAAAGACGTTTTCGGTTTTGGCGCGTTGCAATCAACACCGGATACAGATTTGCCTCCTCTTCTCCGGTACCCTGCCGGAGATGGCGAGCAACTCGCCTATCGGTTCTATGATTCCCCGGCAGACCAGATCTTGATCTTCATACACGGATCGTCCTATCACGGGCGTTCCTACCATGCGCTAGCCTCCGCTGTGAGCGCATCAGGCGCTGCGAAGGTCATTCTGCCGAATCTTCGCGGCCATTATCAGTCTGGCCGCCATCAAGGAGATGTTGAATACATAGGCCAACTGGAAGACGACATTGCCGACCTGATCGCCGAACTGCGGAGACAGGGCCACCACGGACCGCTCATACTCGGAGGCCACTCCAGCGGTGGCGGATTTGTGATCCGCTTTGCGGGCGGCACCCACGCTCAACTCGTTTCGCGGTTCCTGTTGTCGAGCCCCGTAATCCCGACCTCCCCGACCCTTAGAGAGGGATCAGCAAGTGGCTGGGCACAACTTCACACGCGACGTCTCATCGGAATGGCCACGCTCAATGCATTCGGCATTCGCGGATTCAATGCACTTCCAGTCATTGAGTTCAACAAGCCCGTGCGATTCTGGGACGGTACCGAGACACTTTCCTATTCCTACCGTCTCAGCACATCCTATCACCCGCGTAGCAGGTACGCTTCAGACCTGCGCGGATTGGCCGGCAAAGCGGTGATTTTCATCGGCGAACATGACGAGGCCGTCGATGCTCAGCGCCTGCAGACGCTATTCGCTCGAGAATCCCCTGCAAATCAGTTTCAGATTGTCCCGGACACAAATCACTTCGGGATCTTCACAAGCGCCCGTGTACACAAAATGATGATCGAATGGCTGCTTTCTGAAAATTCGAATGGCTGCTTCGGGTTCCGAAAAAATTACGTAAATAACCCACCCACGGTTAATCCAGCCTCTACTTGTTAAGCTCCTTGATCGTGTCCACGATCTCGGGATTCGCAAGCGTGGAAACGTCTCCCGGATCCTGATGACTTGAGATCGCCGCGAGCACGCGCCGCATGATCTTGCCGGAGCGGGTCTTGGGCATGTCGGGAACGATGACGACCTGATGAGGCCTGGCTATCGCACCGATCCGTGCCACGACCTGGTCCGAAACACGTTTCGCAATCTCGGCAGCTGGCTCGATGCCCGGCTTCAGTGAAACATAGAGTTCGGGCACCTTGCCCTTGATTTCATCGGCGACCGGCACGACGGCCGCTTCGGCGACGTCCGGAACGAGCAAGGCGGCCGATTCGATTTCCTTGGTGCCGAGACGGTGGCCCGCGACGTTAATTACGTCATCGATGCGGCCAAGAATGCGGAAGTAGCCATCCGCCGCTTCCACCGCGCCATCGCCGGTCATGTAGGGCCAGTCGCGCCAGTCCTTGCTCTTCGTGTCCTTGCAGTAGCGGGCATAGTACGTTTTCACGTAGCGCTCCGGTGCTTTCCAGATGGTCTGGAACGCACCGGGCCACGGGTTGCGGATACAGATATTGCCCGCCTTGCCGCAGCCGCGCTCGAGCTCGTTGCCATTGTCGTCGTAAATCACCGGATGAATGCCGGGAATCCCCGGGCCGGTGCTGCCAGGCTTCATTCTGTGGAGCGCGGGTACCGTGCTGCACAGAAATCCGCCGGTTTCCGTCTGCCACCAGGTGTCGACGATGACCGCCTTGTTCTTGCCCACCGACTCGAGATACCACTTCCAGACTTCGGGCTCGATCGGTTCGCCCACCGTGGTCATGTGCTTGAAGCGGAGGTTGTATTTCGCCGGCTCATCGGGACCGCTGCGCCGCAGCGCCCGGATCGCCGTCGGCGACGTATGAAAGATGTTCACCCCAAGGTTTTCGGCGATTCGCCACGGGCGCCCCGCATCGGGCCAGGTCGGCACGCCCTCGTACACGACAGACGAAGCGCCAAGCGCCAGCGGTCCATAGACAATGTAGGAGTGGCCCGTGATCCAGCCGATGTCGGCCATGCACCAGTAGACGTCTTCGGGATGAATGTCCTGGATATATTTCGACGTCCACGCCACGTAGGCCAGGAAGCCTCCGGTCGAGTGCTGGCATCCTTTCGGGCGCCCGGTCGTGCCGCTCGTATACATGAGAAAAAGCGGCGCCTCGGCCGGCATCTGCACGGGGTCGACGCGTTTGCCCCGGAAGGTCTTGAGCAGGTCATTGACGATGACGTCACGTCCTTCGACCAGCGCCGTCGGACTCGAATATCGGCTCGGGTAGCGCTGCCATACCAGCACGTTTTCGATTGTGTGCCCCCGGCCAGCGGCTTCCGTATACGCAATATCGGCCTTCTCCTTGTGATCGATGAGTTTGCCTCCGCGCCAGTAAGCGTCCATCGTGATCAGCAAGCGGCTTTCTGAGTCCAGAATACGGTCGGCGCAGGCCACACCGCTGAAACCACTGAATACCTGCGAGTGGATCACCCCAAGCCGGGCGCACGCGAGCATCGTAATGGGCAGCTCCGCGACCATCGGCAGGTGCAGCGTGACCCGGTCTCCGGCTTTCAGCCCGAAGGTGTCGCGCAACAGGGCGGCGAACTCGTTGACGCGGACATAAAGCTCCTGGTAGGTGACGTGCTGGACCGCCTCGTCCTCGGATTCGGGCACGAAATGGATCGCCGTCTTGTTCCTGTATGCGGCCAGGTGCCGGTCCACGCAGTTGTAGCAGGCATTGATCCTGCCGCCGACGAACCAGCGCCAGAACGGCGGATTGCTTGCGTCGAACGTCGTCTCCCAATACTTGTACCAGTCGAGCACATCCGCGAATTCCTTGAAGCATTCGGGAAAGCGGTCGAGGGAGAAACGTTCGAAGACATCCGGATCAGCGAGATTGGCGTGCGCGATGAACGGCGCGGGCGGCGGGATATACGCCTCTTCCGGCCAATGCACGGCGATCTGCGCTTCGGTAGCGTCGGAGGATTGCTGTTCGGCGGCGGAGTGGCGGGGCGACTTGTCTCGGGACATAACGCTTCCTCCTTGACCCCGGACGGCCTCGACCACGAGACATCCGCACGCTTTCGCGGGTTCTCTGTCGCCATCCAGGGTACCGGATGTGACGGTGGACTGCATAAACTTATTTAAGTCCAACGCGGGAGCGTTAACAAGGTTGGTGGACGACTTCCCGGTGTCGCGACGGCGCGGCGAGGTTGCCCGCCGGTCATCGGTGAACTAGATTTTGATTGACGGACAACGGTTGGGAGGGCTGACCATGGATCTACTCGTCGAACGCGTCGATGTCTGGGCGTCCAGCATCGACGATAAGCCCGGCGGACTCGCCGGGGCGCTGGAGGTTCTGCGTGACTCGGGCGCGGATCTTCAGTTCATTGTTGCGCGTCGCACCCCGGAAACACCGGGCAGGAGCATCGTTTTTGTCGCTCCCCTGCAGAACGACCATGAAATTCGTGCCGCGACGCAGGCGGGTTTTAACGTCACATCAAGCCTTCATTCCGTGCGCGTGATGGGCGCGGACAAGCCGGGCATCATCGCCGAATTGACCCGGAAGATTGCCGGGAAGGGCATCAATCTGCGCGGCGTTTCGGCCGCTGTCATCGGAACACAGTTTGTCGCTTATCTGGCGTTGGATTCGCTGGACGATAGCAGTCAGGCCATGGAGATACTGCAGGGGGTTTGAGGCGGTAAGCGGGCATTTCATCAGTTATGGATGCCCGCATCCTGGCCACGTTCAAATGTCCCTTCAACAATCGTATCAATCGTGTTGCCCGTTCGGGGCCGTCGTGGGGTGGCCCATGGCGGCGGCAACGCGCGCCTGGGCCGCCCATAGGTCGCCTGGATATTTGTTGTCTCGCCCAGTTGGTCTGTAACCGGCGCTTACGAGCTGTGCGAGTTCTTCACGCACCTGGGCACGCGTGACCGGCCCATTGGACGGTTGAGCGGGTGAAAGGGCTGGTACAAGCAACACGGCCGCAATAGCGGCCAGTTTAAGTATCCGGTTCATAGTCTGTGCCTCCAGCTAGTCATGTGTCAGCGCTGCGGACCCGGAGCGGGTCAGTAGCTGACACAACCAGCTTGCCGGTACAGACTTACGCAACAGTTAACGTTTGCAGGACATCTGGCGTTTTCGGTAGCAGATACCCTGCAGTTTGGCCCCAAATCCAGCTGGATAGGGGCCAGAGAGCGCCACTTGCTCGCCGCTGTCGAATTTCATTGTCGCGTACGTACTGTCTTGCTTGCAGATGCCCAACGATCCGTTATCCCGGTACAACCCGGATGTGGGGATGGTCCGGCGTGCGTCTGCCCGGAACCGGCGCCAGATAACGAACGTATGCGAACGATGCAAACGCGATGCAAACGGCGCGCGCTGTCTCTTTCCCGTCACCCCGCCCGATCAGTACAGGCTCCCATGACCCGCCGGCGGCCATCAGCGACGCAATCGGGACGAGCAACGCTGCGGTGCCCTTTGCCGTATGCAGCGTGCCTGCATTCGACGACGCGTATTTGCTACGGAACGTATCCACGCAGATGGCCGGGAAGATTGAGAAAATTTCGCCCCAGAACAGGAATATCAGCGGCGCAAAGATAAGGAAGGCGTAGGGATTGTGGCCGTAAGCATTCATCCCGAGCAACGCGAGCCCTTCGCCAACGAACACGATCACCATGGTGTTTTCGCGGCCGATCTTGTCCGACAACAGAACGCAGATAGGGCGCGTCAGCCCGTTCCCCGTTTCATGCAGCGTAGGTGACCTCGTATGGATTGGTGCTGCTCGATATCGGTGTGTCTGGAAAGGACGGGCTGACGCTGCTCGCGAAGTTGCGGCAGCGAAATGATGCGACGCCCGTGATCGTGAAGACGGCCCACGTTGCCGTTCCGGACGGAGTCGCGAGCCTGGACGGCGGTGCCGACGGCTACCTCGTCAAACCGATTGAATTCGCTGAACTGCTGGCACGCATCCGCGTCGTGAGCCGGCATCAGACGGGGCGCGCGCAACCGTTACTGCAAGTCGGCGCGCTGCGACTCGATCCCGCGCAACGCCTTGTGTGGTTGCGTGACCAGGAGGTATCGGTGACAACGCGAGAGTTCGCACTGCTACAGGAGCTAATGCGGGATCCGGAAATCGTGGTCACGCGGGCGCAACTCGAGGAGCGCCTGTACGGATGGAACGAGGAGATAGAGAGTAACGCGATCCCGGTGCATGTTCACAATCTGCGCCGCAAACTGGGGGGCGACGCAATCCACAATGTGCACGGAGTGGGTTACCGCATCGGGATGCTCGCGTGAGTGCGATGCATGACGGCCCACCGGAGTCTCTTCGGCATGCGCTTTTCGCTTGCGTTCGTCGACCATGCGCTTGAGAAGAGAGCCCCCGTACCGACGGGAAAATCGCTTTGCACGACGTTTGCAGAAGCATGTATTCCGGTTCAATTGTGGTTTTGAATGCAGCAATGTCGGGCATCGCTGCATTCATTCCAGCCTGCCGTGCCTCAGGCCGTTGCGCTGTCCACGAACGGCTTGCGACTGGCCTCTGCGCTGGGGCGTGCCGCCATGCGGTCGAACCACGGGCCTATGTGTGGCAGACCGCGATCAAAAGGCTGACCCACCGAAGCACCGAAATCCAGCCAGACGTAGAGCCAAATGTCTGCGGCCGTCAGGCGCTGCCCGCACAGATACGGGCCTGCGCCCATCATCGCATCGAGCCAGGCCAGGCGATCTTGTGCCACACGCTTGAGTCCGTCTGCCGCTTCGGGCACGACGGGTATGCGTGTGCGAAAGCGTCCAATCCCCTCCGCATAGTGAAAGGCGTTGTGGATAAACTCGGTGATATTCAGCTCCACCCGCCGCCACCACTGTCGGCACACCGCGCGTTCCAGCGGCGTGGCGCCAATGAGGGCAGGCTCGGGATAAAGCTCTTCCAGATACTCGACGATGGCCACGGATTCGGCCAGGGCGGAGCCGTCGGGCAACGTCAGCGCCGGAGTTTGCCCAGCCGGGTTGAGATCGGTAAATGGCGCGCGGCGGTTTTCCCCTGAAAAAACATCCACCATCACACTGGGAATGTGCAATCCCTTTTCCAGCAGGTACATGCGCAGGCAGCGCGGGGCGGGGCTGTCGGCGTCGTGCAAAAGCAGCGTTGTCTGGCTCATTTTGAAGTCTCGCTAACGTGTGTCCATGATTGATGAATTGGCCTGTGTAAGCTGTGCCGAATCGGCCGCGCGGCCGTTTGGAAAGAAGCCGAATGAGTATCCAGCCGATACGTGTGGCGCTACCCGCGCGTTTTCCTCAATCTTTACGCGGGCGATTTCGGGCACATCGGGCTATGCACTCGCGACCGGGATATCCAACGTCGTTTTCACCCTCTCCATTGCAACAAAGGTGCGGAAGCTTCGAACGTTTCCTTCCGCGAAAAAAAGCGTCCGCGTCAGCGCGGTGTATTCGGCCATGTCCCGCGTGCAAAAAATCAGGATGAAGTCGACGTCCCCCGTCACGTAGTAGCACTGCTGCACCTGTTCACAGGCCTCGAATCGCGCCTTCATCTGGTCAAGCAGTTCAATTGCTTCGCTCTCGGCAGAGACGTGCGTAATGATCGTGATGCGCGAGCCCAGTGCATCGGGATTGAGCACGCTGCGGTCTGCTGCGATTACGCCAGCACTGCGCAATCTTTGCAGACGCCGCGCGACCGAGGGCACGGACAGGTTGATTTTTTCGCCGATTTCACGGTGGGGAGTCTGGTTGTCCCGCTGGACGATGGCCAGGATTTTCAAGTCGAAGCCGTCCAGCTCCACTGGCCTGTTGTCGGTGACCATGATAATTTTTCTCGAATCGAGTCTCAACATAGATAAATATTAACACTCGCTTCGCAATAAACTCTCCATATGTCGCCTGCTGCGGGTGACTGAGGCGCCTGCCGGACACGCGTCCCAAGACAGATGCATCGTTGCCACACGGAGTTTTCTTATCATGCTGATTGCCAATCCCCGCGCTTCGCGCTCCTCGTATCCGAAGGAACTTCAGAGAATCCTGAGCATTCAGTCGGCAGACGAGAGCGGAGCCTGGCTGGCCAACTGGGACCGGATTTGCCAGTCGGCAACGCCTTTGTGGGACCTGCCGGACGCCGCCACGGCACTGGGCATTGCAGGGGTGAGCCTGAAGGACGAGTCGTTTCGCTCGCCGCTCGGCAGCTTCAAGGCACTTGGTGCGCCCATCGCCCTGATTCGTCTCATCCTGCGACAGTGGCATACGCATGACCTCGACCCGAAGGGGCTACTTGGCGGAAAGTACGCGACGTTGCTGGCCAACATGACGGTTGTTAGCGCAACCGATGGAAATCATGGCAGGTCGCTGGCAGCGGCGGCCCGGGATATCGGTTGCCAGTGCGTAGTCGTGCTTCATGCGAATGTCAGCGTCGAGCGCGAAGAAGCTATCGCGCAGTGCGGGGCAACCATCATCCGAATCAACGGAAGCTACGACGATTCGGTCGAACACGCGGCAAAGCTGGCTGCGGAAAACGGCTGGCACGTTGTGTCGGATACCTCATATGAGGGCTACGAAGTCATTCCGCGTGACGTCATGCAAGGTTACGGCGTGATATCCGCAGAAGTGATTCAGCGACTGAACGAAGCGGCAGGCCGCCCCTTCACGCACGTGTTTCTGCAAGGCGGGGTCGGCGGTCTCGCAGCTGGCGTAGCGAGCTATTTCTGGGAGCGATACGGTTCACAACGTCCGTCTTTCATCGTGGTCGAACCTCAACAGGCCGACTGTCTTTTCCAGAGCGCAATGACCGGACACGCCACGAAGGCGACCGGTAACGTCGACTCGGTCATGGCGGGCCTTGCCTGCGGAGAGGCATCGCCACTTGCCTGGAAAATCCTCGAACGATGCGTCGACTACTTCATGACCATCACCGACGACGACGCGGTGGCCGCAATGCAGTCGCTTGCCGCAGGTTCCGAACGGGACATCCCTGTCGTGGCCGGTGAGTCGGGCGCGGCGGGATATGCCGGTCTCGTGGTCGCAATGCGCAGCAAGGAATTTACGCGCACTGCAGGTCTCGGTCCGGAGTCCCGTGTTCTCGTCATCAACACGGAGGGAGCAACGGCGCCTGCTGTCTATCGGGCGCTTGTCGGCGAGTCGGCCGAGGCAGTGCTTACCCGCCAAAGCGAATGGATAAGGGCCCTTGTTCACTGAATACTACCGGTCGAATCAGCACGACGAGGAGCACGTCATGGAAACATCTTTGCAGGAGCAGCTGAAAAGCTGGCGCCATCAGCTGCACCGAAACCCGGAAACGGGATTCGAAGAAGTACAGACTTCCGACTATGTCGCCATGGCGTTGAAGGCACTCGGCCTCGATGTCCATCGAAATATCGGTGGCACCGGACTCGTCGCCAATCTCACGGTCGGCAATGGAAAGCGCGCGATTGGCATTCGCGCCGACATGGACGCGTTGAACATCGCTGAGAACGCGCCGATGCGACCGCACGCATCGTCGAACGCCGGGAAAATGCATGCCTGCGGGCACGACGGCCACATGGCGATGGTTCTGGGCGCCGCGCGGCTGCTTGCCGAGAAGCGGGATTTCAGCGGTACCGTGCGATTCATCTTCCAGCCCGCGGAGGAGCATGGTCGCGGCGCGAAGGCCATGATGGCAGATGGTCTGTTCAACCGGTTTCCGGTCGATGCCATCTTCGGTGCGCACAATATGCCGGGCATGCCTGCGGGTAGCTTCTCGACGCGGGCCGGCGGCATCATGGCGAGCGAAGACAACTTTGTCATTCGCATCAAGGGGCGCGGTACACATGCCGCACGGCCGCACATGGGAATCGACCCGATCGTCATTGCATCGCAGATTGTGCTCGGGCTGCAAACGATTATTTCCCGCAGTCTGGACCCGAGTCAGTCCGCCGTTATCTCCTGCACGGAAATCATCACGGATGGAATCCGCAATGTCATTCCGTCGAACGTCACGATCAAAGGTGACACGCGCAGCTATTCCCCGGACATCCAGAAAATGCTGGAAACCCGCATGCGTGAGATCAGTGAGGGCGTCTGCCGCATGCACGGTGTCGAGTGCGAATTCGAATACACCCATGAATTCGTGCCGACGGTAAACACACCCCAATATGTCGATGTGGCAGTCGCAGCCGCCAGGAATGTCGCAGGCGGGCACAACGTCGATGCGAACGTACAGCCGATGATGATTTCCGAAGACTTCGGTGCGTTTCTTGAGGTCGTACCCGGCAACTTCATCTTCATCGGAAACGGAACGGCCAGCGACAAGGGAGGGGTGCCGCTCCACAATGCCACCTACGATTTCAACGATGACATTCTCCCGGTCGGCGCACGCTACTTCGCGGAAGTCGCCCGACTGGCACTGCAAGCCTGACACGAGCCCCGAGGCGAAACCAGGCGGGCAGGCTTTTGCCTCCCCTCACAGAATGATTGGTCAGGAACCGAGAGGAGGCCGCATGGCGTGGTCAGTTTCGTCCTCGGACCGCCAGGGAAGAGCGTTGAGTTAGCTTCCGCGAACAGACTATCGTGCGAAAGCGTAGACCTGTTCAGCGAAGAGGAGCGCTGCAACCAGAATCATTGCTGCACCGGAGAGCTGACCCACCCTGCGTGCCGCTTTGGGGCGCGTGCCCAGGACAGCCTTCGAGCCCAGGCCGACGACGGAGTAGACCGCGGCGACGTTGAGCATGTGCACAAGTCCCAGAGCCACGATCTGGCCGGCGGCTGACCATCCGGCTTGAGGTCTGACGAACTGAGGCAGGAGGGCGATGAACAGAAGAAGCGCCTTGGGGTTCAGGCCGCTGATTGCAAAACCGCGCATCGACCAGCTCCACGGACCCTTCTGCATTTCATCCTGACCGGCGGCGAGTTCGGGCGGACGCATCAATGTCCGAATGCCCAGCCAGAGCAGATATGCGCTGCCGACAACCGTTAAAACGGTCAGAACGGACGGAACCCTCGTGACGAGTTTTCCGATGCCTGCTGCCACAACTATCGTGATTGCAAGATACCCGAGCAACATTCCGCCGACCGCGGGTGCGACTACGCGACCACGCAGTCCTGCCGAAATTACATAAGCCCAGTCCGCGCCCGGGACCATGACCAACGAGAACGAGACGACCCAGAACGCCGTCACCAAACTAGCTTCCACTGCGCCACTTCCGGTTATGCGGGCCAACGCCCAAGGCGAGAAATGTTACGGTTTTGGCACTGGAAAGTGCTCCCTATTTCTTGCCTGCGAGCGTCGTTGGGCGCTAACATTTCGCGCATGGATACAATCGACCGCAAGATTCTTGCCGAGCTTCAGCAAGATGGACGACTTTCAATCACCGAGCTAAGCGAGCGGGTTGGCTTGAGCCTGTCTCCGTGCCAGCGGAGGCTGCGGGCACTCGAGAGTGCACAGGTGGTCAGCGGTTACCGCGCCACAATCGACCCGGCAACTGTCGGGCTGAATTTTTCCGCAATCGTCTTCGTGACCTTGAGTGAAAGCAGCAGCGAAAGTATCCAGTCGTTTGAGAACGCTCTCGTAGGCATTCCGGAAATCACACAGGCCGAGCGCCTCTTCGGCGAGCCCGACTACATGCTGCATGTCGTCACGCGGGACTTGAAAGCGTTCCAGGAACTCTACGATCGCCGTTTAACGGCGCTGCCGTCCGTTTTGAAGTTGACGTCGACTCTCGTGATGAAGAGCATTTTTCAGGACCGACCGCTTCCATTGTGAAAGCGAGAGGTCGTTTGGAAAAAGCGTGTTTTCGTGCGACGAAGGTCGAACCTTGAGGCTAGCCCCATACGCAGCGGATCCATTGCGCGCTATTCGGCGTCCACCTTCATTTCGCGCAGATGCTTGTAGACCGTCGCCCGCCCCATGCCCAACACCTTCGCCACATAGTTGGCGGAACTCTTGCCCTTGAACGCGCCTTCGGCGTACAGCGCCTCGACCAGTTCACGCCGGTGGTCACGCGTGAGCGAGTTGAGTGCGATCTGTCGTTCGCGAAGCCAGCCGTGCAGAAAGGTATTGATGCGTTCCTGCCAGTCGTCCTTGAAGAGCTCCTCGGGCTGCGCGATCACACCCGCGCCACGCAGGAAGAGATTGAGCGTGGCCTGCATGTCGTCGAAAGCCGCAATGTTGAAGTTGATGCACATGACACCCGCCGCGCGCCCTGCATCGTCGAACAGCGCCGTGCTCACGCAACGCATGCGCCGGCCGTCCCAGTTCACCTTCTCGTAGGGGCCGAGCAGTTTGTTGCGCGTGGTTTCCTCGACGTCTTCGAGTGCGGAGTCGTCGCCGATCTCGCGCTTCGAGAGATTGTTCGAGAGATACGCCACGGTCTGGTCCGAGAGGTCGTGAATCACGACTTCCGCGAACGGGAAAAACAGCGTGGTGATGCTGTCCGCCACGTGCGCGTAGCGCGCGAGCAGCACGTCGCGCGACGTTTTCGGACTGGCGATCTTTTTCACGCGGGTTGTGTCGCTTTCTCGTTTCGGCATCGGACTGGGGCCGGGTTGCGGCAGATAGGGCGTCGATGATGGTGCGTTTTACCTGGCGTTACCTTTACCTGTCACCGGGCAGTGCGCAGGTGCTCATAAAGCGCGTTCGCAACGGCCATGTCTTCGAGACCAAGGCCGATCGAGCGGAAGAATGCATGACGAGTGTAAGCGGGTCGCGGGCACGCGTCGTTCGCGAGTTCGGCAAGATCGCCCGCAATCGCATCCGGCGACCAGCCGTGATCGCGCGCGGCGAGCACCATTTCGCCCGCGCTTTGCGGCGTGGTGTGACGATAGTCGCAGTATATGTCGAGCGTCGGCAGCGCGGCCGGATCGATCTCATGTGCGTACGCAACGTTCGTGCTGATCGAAGTGATGAGCGCCGGTTTCGTCAGCGCATCCAGCGCGAGCACGGGCTTGCCCGACGAAGTGCACAGCATCACCACGTCGGCGTCGCGCACGCAGGCTTCGGTCGTCTCCGTCACGCTTGTTCGTGCGTCCAGCGTGCGCAATTCGGCATGGCGTTGTGCGTTGCCGGCGAGCGTCGGCGAGTAGACGCGAATGCTTTCCCACGCGCGCAGCGGCGCAACATGGCGAATGTGCGCCAGCGCGACGGCGCCCGAGCCGATCACGGCCAGGCGTTTCGCCTCGCGCGGCGCGAGCTGGTCGACGGCGAGCGCCGTGGTGCCCGCCGTGCGCTCGGTCGTGAGCAGCGCCGAATCGCACCACATGAGCGGCCGCCCCGTTTTCATCGACATCAGCGCGGTCCATGCGGTGATGACGGGCGGCTGGCCGTCGGCGCCCGCGATGTACGGCGAGAGCTTCGCGCCGAAGACGCCCGCTTCAGCAAGCACGCCGAGATAAGTGATGAAGTCGCCGGCCTGCTTCGGAAACAGCGCGAGCGTCTGCGGCGGTTGCACGGCGTCACCGCGACCGAGCGAGGCGAACAGGCGGGTCAGTTCGCCTCGCACGTCGAGGCTGGGCAGAGCGGCGCGCACCTGGGCGGCGTCGACGACGAGCGGCGCGGCGATGGGTTGAAACGTCTCGTTCATGTTGGGGCTCCTGAGTCGCGATGTAGACATTTTTGTCCATTCTAGACATTTTTTCGTTTTCGTCTATATTCCTCCTGCGGCTGCGGCCTCTCGGGAGAGGATGCAGCATAACAACGCAACGCACTTGAACAGACACTTATTACGAATTGGGTGACGACGATGAACAGGAAAATCATTCGCCTCGCGGCTGCAGCCAGCCTCGCGTGCTTTGCGGGCATGACGGCGAGTGCTGCGCTCGCGCAGGACCAGAAAACGCTGCGTTTTGGCGTGGAGGCGTCCTATCCGCCGTTCGAGAGCAAGACGCCCTCGGGCGATCTGCAAGGCTTCGACATCGACATCGGCAATGCGGTGTGCCAGAAGCTGCAGATGAAGTGCGTGTGGGTAGAGAACAGCTTCGACGGCCTGATTGCCGCGCTCAAGGCGCGCAAGTTCGACGTCATCGATTCGGCGATGAACATCACCGAGAAACGGCGTCAGCAGATTGCCTTCACGCCTGCCATCTATGTGATGCCGATCCAGATGGTGGCGAAGCGCGGCTCGGGGCTGCTGCCCACGCCCGCCAGTCTGAATGGCAAGTCGGTTGGCGTGCTGCAAGGCTCGACCCAGGAAGACTATGTGCGCAAGCACTGGGGCACGCAGGGCGTGAACGTCGTCTCCTATGAGAACCAGGACCAGATTTTCGCGGATCTCGCGGCCGGGCGTCTGGACGGTGCGGTGCAGGAAGTGCAGACCGCCACGGACGGCTTCCTCGCGAAACCGCAGGGCAAGGGCTTCGACTTCGCGGGCACGCCGCTCACGGACCCGGCCACGCTCGGCGAAGGCACGGGCTTCGGCATGCGCAAGGACGACGCGGCGCTCAAAGCCAGGGTGGTCGCCGCGATCGATTCGCTGCGCCAGGACGGCACACTGACGAAGCTCTCGATGAAGTACTTCGGCCGCGATATCGTTGCGAAGTAATGTCGGTGACTTTGCAATCCGGAGCAGGCACATGAGCAAGAGCGCGATCGTTCTCGGCGCGGGCATCGTGGGTGTGAGCGTCGCGCTGCATCTGCAGGCGCGCGGCGTGCAGGTCACGCTCGTCGACCGGCGCGGGCCCGGCGAGGAAACGAGCCACGGCAATGCGGGGTTGATCGAGTCGTCGTCGGTCGTGCCTTACGGTTTTCCGCGCGACTGGCGCATGCTGCTGCGCCTCGTGCGTAACAACTCGACCATGCTGCGCTACGACGTGCGTTCATTGCCTGCTTACGCGCGCTGGCTCGCGTCTTTCTGGCGCGAGTCGTCGCCGGCGCGCCTCGCAAACGCTGCGCGCGACATGCTGCCGCTTATCGAGCGTAGCGTGGCCGAGCACGAGGCGCTGATCGCGCGTGCGGGCATGCGCGAAATCGTGCGACCCGTCGGCTGGCTCGAAGCGTGGCGCTCACCCGCCGGTTTCGAGCGTGAAATGCGCACGGCCCGCGAGGTGGCCGACGCACACAGCCTTCATGTACGGATGTTCGATGCGCCGGGTTTGCGGGCGCTGGAGCCATCGTTAGGCGAGGGCTATGCGGGCGCGATTCACTGGATCGATCCCGCGTGCGTGACGGATCCTGGCGCGCTGACGAAGGGCTATGCGCAACTGTTCCTGCGTGAAGGCGGTGCATTTGCACACGGCGATGCGCGCACGCTGATGCCCGACGGCAAGGGCTGGCGCGTGCTGACCGACGCAGGACCGTTGAGTGCCGGGCTTGCGGTCGTCGCGCTCGGTCCCTGGTCGGATCTGGTGACGCAGCCGCTCGGCTACCGCGTACCACTTATGGTCAAGCGCGGCTATCACATGCACTACGCGAGCGAGGCGCGTGCGCCGCTCGTGCACCCGGTCGTGGATATCGAAGGCGGTTACGTGGTTGCGCCGATGCGTCGCGGCCTGCGTCTCACCACGGGTGTAGAGCTTGCCACGCGCGAGCGTCCGCCCAACTACGCGCAGCTCGACGCTGCCGAGCGCGAGGCACGTCCCGCGTTCGGTCTCGGCGTACGGCTGGACGAAACGCCGTGGATGGGCTTGCGCCCCTGTACGCCCGACATGCGCCCGCTACTTGGGCCTGCGCCGCGCCACGCGGGGCTGTGGTTCGCATTCGGTCACAATCACCATGGACTCACGCTCGGGCCGGTCTCGGCGCGCCTCGTTGCCGAGCAAATCGTCGGCGATACGCCGTTCATCGATCCCATGCCGTATTTGCCAGCGCGATTTGGCTAACCCGCGCGTGTCGATACACGCCACCGCCATCCTGCGTAGACTTCTTGAACCCGATGAGCGGAATGATCATTAACCACAGGAGGCAGACATGGCAGAAACCTGGCAATTCCAGATCAGGATCACCGTCGTACCCGGACTGGCCGATGCGTTGCGCGCGCATGGACCGTATGAGGGCCGCGATTTGCTGGAGGCCCTCCTGCAAGAGCGCAACGCTTCGTTGAAGTGCCAGTTCGATGCATTCGCCGAATATGTCGAAGAGGCGGAAAGTGCGGGGCGGGACCGTTATCCGCTGTATCAATGGACGAAGGATACGCTCGACAACCCCGAGAAAAAGGCGAAATACCTGAAGTCGTTTACGGTCTACGTGCGCGGGGAGGAGGTCTACGACCGGGAAACGGCCGACTGGCTGCATGCAAGGCTTTCGGCCCTCGCAGGCAAGGTCGGCATCGAGAGCGTGAGCCGGTTCGATACGAACCCCGCCAACAATCCGCAGCCGCCCGCGGGGAAATAATACAGACGGGCTCCCAATTTCCGGGAAGCCAGTCGAGTTCCTCTACAGCCACGCATCCCGAGCGTGGCAGCGAGCGAACACACAGGAGGCAAACGTCGCCCCCGTCGTAGCAGGCGCATCGAACATACCGACCCGGCAATTCAGTTTCATGATTGGCGCCTGCCTCGTATTACGCGTCGAATCGGCTTAATCGTCGTGGTCGCCGCGGTCGTGCCACTCGCGCCATTGGTGCTCGCGACGTTCTCGCCATTCGTGTTCCCGCCACCTGCGTGCACGCCAGTCTTCGTAGCCGGGATAGCCCATCGCATACGGAACGGGCGCGTAGGCGACAGGTGGTGGCGGAGGCGCAACGTACACCGGTTCGGCCGGGGCGTAGATGACGCCTGGTACGCCAATCCCCACGTCAACGTCCACGTGCGCGCTTGCCGCCGTCGACGCGACCAATGCGGCCGCGCCCAATACCACGCCGAGAATCGTCTTGTTCATTTTCGCCACTCCTGCCGTCCGTTGCGTGCGTTGTTGGTGAGCACGGGTCGGAGTGTAGGTGGCGGACCTCGGAAAAGGTGAAACGGCGTTGCGAGATTCGTAACCGGGCGTATCAGGAACCCGGTCTGGTATCACCGTCGTGAACCTCGCGCCGGAACGCCGAACCGAACCGTTCACGATCGAGTTCGACGGTCGAATCTTCGACGACCTCGTCGAGGAGTGAAGTTTTCCTCGTTTCCTCGTTTCCTCGTTTCGTCGCGACTGGACACCCGCCGTTCGACCTTGTCCTGAAGCATCAGGCGGGGGTGAGTCGCGTGTGATCCATGCAGTGCGCAATGATCTTGTAGAGAAAGACGAAATAGCCGAGGCCGAACGTGACGATCGAGATGATGGTCCAGATCACGGTCTTGCCGGTAATCGTTGTGAGGTCGATCGTGCATTCCAGGCGGCCTGTAACCATGCCGTTGGGATTGACGGTAACCGTTTTGTTGATGACGAACCGATAGAGGTAGTACGGATAGACGAACATGGCGAGGCCGAGTGTGATGAACATCAGCAGAATCCAGATGACCGCGTGGCCGATGATGTCCGTGATGGTCAGATTCGATTTCAGGGAAAGGTTGGTCATGCTTTTCTCATGCGTGGTTGAAATAGGACGAATCTTAGAAAAAGAAACGACTAATACATAAAAACTATGGGTGCGGCGAGAAAATAGCCGCTTTCGCGGCTGCACGGGTTATGCGGTTCGACTTGATTCGTTGTGCTAAGACCGATTTCAGGCCATGTGAGGATGAACGCGAGAATTTACATGACGACGGTACCGCGTGCAATGGCGAAGAAGTTCGCACACGCAAGTGACGTGCAGACTACTGGGTGGTTTGGTTAATTCTCACGCGTCTGCCCAGCGCCGCAACAGGTTGTGATAGATGCCGGTGAGCGCGATCACGCCCGCATCGGCGCCGCTTTTTTCGGCGGTGAACTGCTGGATCTGCGTATCGAGCTGGAACAGCAGCGCGCGCTCGGCATCGTCGCGCACCATGCTCTGGAGCCAGAAGAACGCCGCGATGCGTGCGCCGCGCGTGACAGGCGTCACGCGATGCAGGCTCGATGCCGGATACAGCACCATGTCGCCTGCCGGCAGTTTCGCGCGATGCTCGCCGAATGTGTCCTCGACGCACAGTTCGCCGCCGTCGTAGTTTTCCGGTTCTTCGAGAAAGAGCGTCGCCGATAGATCGCTGCGGATGCGGAAATCGGTGCCGCGCAGCAGCCGGATTGCGTTGTCGACGTGCGTGCCGAACGCTTCGCCGCCTTCGTAGCGATTGAAGAGCGGTGGGAAAACCTTGAGCGGCAGCGCTGCGGAGAAGAACAGCGCATTGCGTGCGAGCGCATCCTGAATCGCTTCGCCGACCGCGCGCGCGGCGGGCGAGCCTTCCGGCAATTGACGGTTGCGCTTCGCGAGCGCGGATTGCGGGCCGGACGTGACGTTGCCGTCCATCCAGTCGGCGGCATCGAGTATCTCGCGGCATTGCGCGACTTGCGCCTTGGTCAGCACGCCGGGGATATGCAGCATCATGATGCGGATTCCTGAAAGGGCGAAGGGAGCGAGGAGGCCGCTGCCCGAAACGCGGCGACGGGCGACGTGGCCAGATGCGCGCGCATCTTCTCGATGAACGCCGGGGTGGCCGTTTGCGGCACGCGGGCGATCCATTCGAGCGCTTCCTCGATGCGGCCGCACGCGGCGAGGCAGCGCGCGTAGTTGAACTGTCCGCGGAAATCTCCGGCGACGGCCGCGCGCCGGTAATGATCGAACGCGCGGTCGAACGCCGTGCCGGGATCGGCTTCAACGACCCAGCCGTCCTCGTAGAAGCTGCCGATCAGGTTGATCGACTTCGCATGGCCGAGTGCGGCGGCCTTTTCGAACCACGCGAGCGCTTCGGCGCGGTTTTCGTCGACGCCGTTGCCGAGCGCGAGTGCCGTCGCGTAGTTGTACATGCCCCAGTCGAGACCGGCGCGCGCGGCGAGGCGGAACCAGTACACGGCGACGCTCGCACACGCGGCTGTGCCCCAGCCGTGCTCGTAGCACCGGCCGACCATGTTCATCGCCATCGGATGATCGGCGTTAGCCGCGTGCTTGAACCACGTGAGTGCGGCGGCGGGGTCGCGCGCGACGCCGCGCCCGTCGAGCAGGATTTGTCCGTAGATGGCTTGCGCTTCGACGATCCCGTTCTCCGCCGCCGCCGCGATCCACGCCGCCGCGATCTCGGGGGGCCCCGATAGCGCGGCGGCGAGCCGGTCCGGCGATGCCGATGCGAGCGTTGTTAGCGAAACCGTCCGCATCGGTCAGTAGCGCGCGTTGAGCGTGACGAATGCCGAGCGGCCCGGCGCGATCGACGCGTAGTGCGCGGGATACGCCTGGTCGAAGTACGTGCGGTTCAGCAGGTTCTGCACGTTCAGCTGCAGATCGAGCCGCTTGTTGAAGCGGTACTGCGCGGTCGCGTCGAAGCGCCAGTACGAGGGCACCGCGCGCAGGTTCGCCGGGTCGCCGAAAACCTTCGACATGTAGAACGCGCCGCCGCCGATCGTGAACTGTGGTGTCACGTCGTAGTTGGTCCACATCGTGAAGCTGTGCTTCGGCGTGTTCGGAAACTGATGGCCGTTGTTCGCCGCATCCTTGCCGTTGTCGCGCAGTTCGCTCTTCATGTAGGTGTAGCCGCCGAATATCTGCCACGCGTTCGTGAGCTGGCCTGCGACACCGAGTTCGAGACCCTGCACGCGTTTGCTGCCGACCATCGCATATTCGTTGTTCGGCAGCGTCACGCGCGCATTGGTCGTATCGATCTGGAACAGCGCGCTCGTCAGCGACAGCTTGTTGTTCAGCACGTCCCACTTCGTGCCGAATTCGATGCTGCGGTTCTTTTCGGGCGCCATCTGGTCCGCGTTCGCGCCGACGCCGCCACGTCCCGGTGTCAGCGACTGTCCTTCCAGGCCTTCGCCGAGCAGCATGCCGGCAGGCGTCGACGATGTCGCATACGACGTGTAGACGCTGCCGTTCTTCGCCGGTTTGAACACGAGGCCGACCTGCCAGTTAACGAGCGTGTCGTCGCGCGTGTACGTTTTCGAGCCGTTCGCGCGGGTGTCGGTGAAGCGGGTCGAGTAGTCGTCGATGCGTGCGCCCGCATTGATCTGCCAGCGTTTCGTCAGTTCGACCGTGTCGAATCCGTAGATCGATTTCGTCGTCGTGCGCGCGTAGGCCGGGTCGTTGTTGCGCTTGATCGAGCCCGCCCACGGATCGCCCGGATTCGGCGACCACAGGCTCGTGCAGTTATAGCCCGACGCGGCGCCGATCCCGTCCTTGCAGATCGCACCGGTTCCGGCTGCCACCGTGTACGGATCGCGTCGGCCCGATTCGCGGGAGAACTCCAGGCCGGTCGTAAAGCTGTGCTTGAACGGACCGGTCATGGCCTCGCCGAACAGTTCGGTCTGGTTCGCGGCGCTCCACACCGCGCTGTCGCGGTTGTTGCTGCGGCGCCAGACCATCCCGTTGACGACGTTGCCCTGGCTGTCGTCGGGCTGCGTCCAGAGGTAGTCCTGGGTCGATTTCGTGTAGCGCGTCATGTTGCGCACCGTCAGCGACGACGCGATGTCGTGCTCGATCTTCACGGTGCCGATGTCCGAGGTGGTGTAGCGGAAATCGCGGTTGCGCAGCCCGTAGAAGTTGTGGCGGTCGACGTTCGCCGGATAGATCGTGTCGACGTTCGCGGGCTTGTTGGCCGACGTGTAGAAATACGGGATGCCGCTATCGGGCGTGTCGTTGGTCGACAGGTGGTAGTAGCTCGCGGTCACGCGGGTCGGCGTGCCGAGGCCGAATGCGACGGACGGCGCAACGCCCCAGCGGCTGTTGTCCACCACGTCGCGGCCGGCGACGTCGCTGTCGTGGCGCAGCAGGTTCAGGCGGAATGCGGCGTGATCGGCGAACTGCCAGTTGCCGTCGGCGGTGAAGCGGCGGTAGCGGTCCGTGCCGAGTCCGACGCTGCCGGAGGCGGCCGTGCCGGAATGCGGCGCCTTGGTGACGGTATTGATGCTGCCGCCCGCGCCGCCGCGGCCGCCGTATGCGCCGTCGGAGCCCTTGGTGACTTCGACGCGCTCGGTATTGAAGATTTCACGGGTAGTCGCGCCGATATCGCGCATGCCGTCCACGAACATGCTGCCCTGCGTGTCGTAGCCGCGGATGAACGGGCGGTCGCCGAGCGGATTGCCGCCTTCGCCCGCGCCGAACGTGATGCCGGGCACGGTGCGCAGCGCCTCGGTGAGCGTGGATGCGCCGCTGCTCTGGATCAACGCTTCGGGGATCACGGTGACGGACTTGGGCGTATCGACGAGCGGCGCGGTGAATTTGGCCGATGACGCGAATTCGGTCTTGTAGCTGTGTTCGGCCTGGCCCTTGACTTCGATCGGTGCGAGCTGTCGTTCGGCGTCGACGGTGGACGTTGCGGTGCTGTCCTGCGCGAACGCGGGGCTCGCGGCCAGTGCGCCGAATAGCGCGGTGAATTTTCCGAGCTTGATCTCGTCGGAATGCGGTCTCATCGATGGGTTTCCCTCGTGTGGCTTTGGCGGATGCGGCGGATATAGCGGATGTGGTGGGAGAAGCAATCTGTCAGAATGCGTCTCCCGTCGCGAATCATTACGAAAAGCTTTCGGGTGGGATTCTAATTAAAATTTTGGTAAATGAGAAGCGTTCTTGTTTGGATGCAAAAAAGGCGGCGCCCTGGGAGGCTTGCGGACGGTGCGCGCACCGGGCAGACGATCGGCGGGAAGAGCGGGAATCGAAGCGGCTGGCGTACCGCCTTCGCGGTCGCGGAGGAAACGTGGATTTATCTCGCCCGGCGGTCATCGCTGACGTAGCCGAGGACGTTGTAGATGACAGTCCACGAAGGCCTGCGCGGCGTCGCCGTGCCGGGCGTTGCGCCGCACCTGATCGCCTTCCTCAGTAACCATCGCAAGCAAGGAGTGCAGTAATGAAAGTAGAAGACCTCATGACGAAGCGCATCGTGACGGTGGGTTTCGATGACACGCTGGAAACGGTCAGGGAGATCTTCAAGGAAGCGGCGATTCATCACCTGCTGGTTCTCGAAGACGGGGCGCTGCAAGGCGTCGTGTCCGATCGGGATCTGCTGCGCGCGTTGAGCCCGTTTATCGACAGCGTGGTGGAAACGCGGCGCGATGTGGGTACGCTGAACAAGCGCGTGCATCAGATCATGACCCGCACGCCGATTACGCTGCATCCCGACGCCGACGTGGCGGAGGCCATTCAGTTGTTGCTCGCGCATTCAATCTCCTGCATTCCGGTCGTCGACGACAAACGCAGGCCGGTGGGGATCGTGAGCTGGCGGGATCTGCTGAAGGGCTATGCGACGGTGCTGAATCTACCGAACGCTGAGGAAGCTATGGACGCTGCGGACGCGGTGGCGTAACACCAGGCAAGGCGACTGCAACGACGATATTGCGCGGATCACGCGCTTCGAATCGGGTTGATTCATCGAGTGATCCTGTATGACGAATTCGATAATGCCGTGAGCGAAATCATTTCGGATCTTTTGAAAAAATGTCCCTACCGCGCTCGCGGAAAGCAGACGATATCCGAATGAAATACAGGCACAAGGGACATGTAATAAGGCTTGCGAATTTGCTGCGCAATGAATGTCCAGTTGTGCATCGCATCAGTCGGGAAGCGAGTCGGCAATCCTGCACATCATTATGCGTTTATTTAAGAGCTGGTTCGCCAAACAGCCTGATCTCCTTGACTTGTGTGATATATCGTCGCATACGATAAAAAGTGCTCAAGCCTTTGTCATTCGAACCGATATCGTATGTAGTGGTTGTATTGATTTCTGGCCATCGCCACCGCGAATGGTGCCGTCACTCGATCGGCTCCATGCCGCGTTTCGCCAGACAGTGGCGAGGCGGCAGGTGCCCGCACAGAGCGGCGGCGTTTCCACCGAAAATCATAAAAAAACCATGAAACTGTCGTTTGTGCGAAAACCCTGGTTACCGCCCGTGCTGAGTTGGCCTCGATTTTACGGAGCGTCGATTCATCGCATCTTTTTTCATACAAAAGAACGCAGACTGGAAGCGTGCATGGCTGACGCGATCGGTATTCAGCCGGCCAAAGCGGCACCGGCCGGTCCGGTCGATACGTGGAACAGCTATTAGGTCCCCACACGAAACACACGTAATTGCCCGCTGTCGCGGGTTCGAGTCGATACCTGCTCTTGCCATGTTTGCCGGGGTGCGAATGTGCGCAAAGCGAGGGCAACTCTGGAGGCAGCCCAGCGATGTTCACCCATGCTTCTGAAGCTCCCCCCGGCAGCGTACCTAGGGATGACGAGGCGCAGCTCTACGGCCCGACGTGGACTGACGCCCTGAGCGCGCTAGGCGAAGCATTGCAGCAACATGCAGCCGATATCGACAAGCGCTTCTATGAAGGTGTGATGCGCTTGCCGAAGTCGAGACACATCCTGGAAGCCCTGTCGAAACCGGAGGTCGAGCGTCTCAGAGCGCAACAAACCCAGAGTCTGCACGCACTCGCCGCCCCCGATCTGACTGCCGCGACTCACCGTGCGACGGCGTTGCGCGTCGGGCGTGTCTGCGCCGTCATGGGACTGGATCAAGAGGAACTGATCCGGGTTTGGGGGCTCGTGTTCGCTGCCGTTCACCGTTACGTCGATACGACTGCGCATGCGGAAGCGCTCCGGGTGTTCGCGCGCCGGCTCACGCGTGAACTGGCCTTGCAAGCGCAGGCTTATCAGTGTCTGCAGAGCGCAAGGCAGGACGTATTGCTGCGTATCACGCGACTCGCGTGGAATACGGAGAGCTATACCGACCTCATCCGCAATGTCATTGAAATCATCGGTGCTCACGACGAGGTGACGGGCTGCTCGGTGGGGCGGCCGGACCATCGAGGTGTTTTCCGGTTCGAGGCGGCATCGAAGAATATGGCGTCCTTCATCGCGGATATCGAACATTCCAAGCAGTTGCAGATCACGGCGACCGACGACGATCCTCATGGGCAGGGCTCGATTGGCCGGGCATGGCGCAGCGGGAGGGCGGAACACCTTCTCAGTTACGAAACGGATCCCCATGGCGCGCCCTGGAAGGATGTTGCGCTGAGTAAAGGCGTTCGCTCCGTCGTCACGATTCCCCTGAGCGAGCCGGGACGTGCTCCGATGGCCGTTCTGTCCTTGTACAGTGCCCTGGCAGGCGGATTTACCGGCGCGGATCAGCGGGCTTTCGTCGAATTGCTGCAAACGCTGCTCGCATTCGCCGTATCGCGAATCGAACATCTGGGAGGGCATACGCGTACCGTGCCGATTGCGACGCGGCAAAGCTGGGCGACGCTGCTCAGATCGGACGCGCTGCAGATGCACTACCAGCCGCTGCTGGATCTCCGGACCGGACGCGTCACCAAAGTCGAGGCGCTCGCGCGTTTGCAGGAGGGCGATCGATTCCTCGCGCCTGGCGAGTTCTTCCCCGCGCTGTCCTCGGATGATTTTCTGGAACTGTATATTCGCGGCTTGGGGCAGGCGCTGTCCCATCGGGATCGCTGGCTGAAAAGCGGAATCGATCTGAAAGTGTCGGTGAATCTGCCGCCCAGCGCGTTAAGCGATGTCCGCTATTTCGACGCCACGCAACAGGCTTTGCAAGAGTATCGATGCGAACCCGGCACGTTGACGCTGGAAATGCTCGAAACCGACGCCACGCTGCCGGGCCTCGACGGGGCGCGCGAATTGGTGAAATTCAAGGCGCTCGGCATCAACCTGGCGGAAGACGATCTCGGTTCCGGGCATAGCAGCCTGCATCGTTTGCGTGAATTGCCCTTCGACTGGATCAAGATCGACCGGAGCATCGTGAGCCTGCCCGGCACGGACGCTCTGGATGTACTGCGTTTTATCTATCAACTAACGCGGCTGGGCCACTCGCTCGACAAGCGTGTGGTCGTCGAAGGCGTCGAGGGCGAGGATCTGCTGGAGGCGATCGCGCTTCTCGGGGTCGATACCGCCCAGGGCTACTGGATCGCTCGTCCCATGCCGGCGCAGCAGGTGGTCGCATGGATGGGAAACCAGCCTGGCGCGTGCGTTTCGCAGAATCCGAAAACGCCGTTGGGAAAACTGGCCCGCTTATTGATCTGGGAAGAGCGTCTGCATCTGATTTCCGAAGATCAGACGGCTTTCGAGCGGTTGGAGAAACTCTTCAAGGCGGCCGGCAACGCGGCAGTTCCGGCGGTTTCAACGTTGGCGCACCAGGATCCGGGTTGCCTGACCTGCTCGTTCACGAATTTCTTTGTTGAAATGGCGTCCATTCTGGAGAACGAGTCTGGAGATTCGGCACTACCTCACGCCTTGATCACGGCTGCGATGCAAAACGGGCAACGCAGTGCGGATTATCGATTGGCCCGTCGGCAGCTGATCGATTCGATCATGTTGGGCGCAGTGTAATTCGGACATTCAAAGGACTTATGTTATACCTGACTGACCTCATTCCGGGGGAGCTGGAAAATTCGGAATACAAGTGGTTGGTATCGCCGCGTCCGCATCTGGGTCTGTTGACGCGGCGACGCGCCAATACGATCGTCAATCGCGTTCGTCTGCTCGCGTTCCTGTTTGCCGTTTTAACGGCGGCGTGGAGCTGCGTCGACCTGATCGTGTTTCCGTTCGATCTGTGGTTCAACCTGGCGCTGATTCGTCTGGTCGCCTGCACCGCGTTCGCCGGCCTGTTGCTCTATCGCCCCAATGGCAATCTGCTCGATGCTTACCGTGCGATGGCGCTGTTATTCGCAATCCCAACGGTTTTTTTCGTGGCTTCGTACACGCTGCTCGGCCATCACAGGCTCACGGGGTTGTCGGCGGCTATCAGCGTCGGTTACGCGTTTTTGCCTTTTGTGCTGCTTGCGGGATTGTCGATTTTTCCGCTGACGATGCTTGAAACCCTGTTTTTCGCGGCACCGATCCTGTTCGCCCAGATGATCGCGGGTCTCATGCGTTGGGCCGGTATGGACTGGCCGTCGTTTGCCGGTGAATTCTGGTTGCTCGTTCTGATCTCCGGTGTTTCGACATTGGCGGGCATGAGCCAGTTGGGCTTCATGATCGGGCTGGTCCGGCAGGCAGTCCGCGATGCACTAACCGGCGCGCTCTCGCGCAGCGGCGGCGAAGAAGTGCTGGAACTGCAATGCAGCATCGCTTCTCGCAGCGGCGTAAAACTGTCCGTTGCTTTTGTCGATCTGGATCACTTCAAGAATATCAACGATCAGTTCGGGCACGAAGCGGGCGACACCGTGTTGTTCAACATGGCCGAAATTGTTTTCCGCAATCTGCGGCGCGGCGACATGCTCATCCGTTGGGGCGGCGAGGAATTCTTGCTGGTCATGCCCGATACCGGCCTCGCGCACGCGGAAGCGGCACTGGCGCGCTTGCGCAAAAACGGTTTCGGCGTCACGCCAGGCGATACGCCGGTAACGGCGAGCATTGGCGTCGCGGAGCTGGTGGCGGATCATGCGAGCGACTGGAAGTCGCTGCTCGAAATCGCAGATCGGCGCATGTATCGCGCGAAGCAAAACGGCCGCGATCAAGTCTGCAGCCGGGACGAAGAGGTTGCAACGAAGCAGAAGCTCTCGCCCGTGCCATTGGCGCAGACAGAGACAAGCTTGTGAGCCGTGCGGCTTGCCGGGGCTGTTAGCCGCGTGTTGTAGCCGTGCGTGTTTTAGTTGTTCGTGTCGGCGGTTGACTGTGCGACGCGGTGGTTTATATGTCAACGCGCGCCAATGCGTGTCAATGCGCACCGCTGCCTGCGGGATCGTCGGGAAGCGGGGCGGCTCCCGTGCCGCCGAGTCCCGTTTCCCATGCATATCGAAACAGTTCGGCGTCGCGGGCGATGCCGAGCTTGCGCATGGCGGTGACTTTCTGCGAGCTGATGGTCTGCTTGCTGCGATTGAGCTTTTTCGCAATCTCGCCGATCGACATACCCGAAACGTAGAGCCTGATCACTTCCACTTCGCGCTTCGACAATTCTGTGCGCTCGCCCGCGGGGTTGCCGGTGGGCTTTGCCGCCAGGTCCTGGCGCAGGCCTTCGCTCGGAAAATAGACGGCCTGTGCGTACACGGCGTGAATCGCGGAAATCAGCCGGTCGAGGTTATCGGTCTTGTTGATGTACGAATGGACGCCGAGCCGCGCGACTTCACGCATGATGGCCGGATTGTCGACCGTCGTGAACACGACGATTTTCAGCTCGGGATAGCGGCGACGCAGATAGGAGAACAGCGCCATTCCGTCGCCATAGGCTCCGTGCGGCATGGCGTAATCCGCCACGAGCACGTCGCACGGGACCGTGTCCAGCAACTTGATGATCTCGCTCGAATTCTGCGCCGTGCCGGTGACCTTGATGGTTTTGACCGAATCAAGCGCGTACTTGACTCCGGCGACGAGAGCAGGATGGTCGTCAGCAAGCACGACGTGGATTTGCATGACAAGTCCCTCGATGGGAATTATGGACAGAGTTCTTGGGACTATTGGGCCAAGTATAGCGTTTGCGCACGCCGTGATCACTTTGAATGCTTCGATTCAGCGTTAGTTAACGATGGAAAATGGTCGTTCTGAAAAATAATCCGGCAATTTTCGTGCGGATGCATTAAATCTGCTGGGCAGGCACAAGGAACCGGATGACTGACACGTATTCAGGAAGACGGTGGTTGTTCCGATCCGGTTTCGATTGCCGGTAACAGGTGGCATTCGTAGATGCGCCGCAAGAGATCGACGTCGCGCACCACGCCCCATTTGTGCATTGCGCTGCGTTTCTGCGCGGCGACCGTCTGACGTGTGCGGTTCAGCCGCGTGGCGATCTGGGTCACGGTGAGCCCGGATGCATAAAGACGCAACACATCAAGCTCGTGTTTCGTGAGGAAATCGAGCGGCAGCGGGGGACCCGGAGCACGGGTGTCAGGCGCATTGGCCGTGTCGCTCCCATCGGACGGAATCCGATGGCACGTCGCGCGTATCGCTTCGATGAGCAATTCAGATCCCTCGGATTTTCGGACGATCGCGTGGACGCCGATTTTCAGCGCCGCGCGCCGAATACTGACGTGATCGCCGAGCGTAAAGAGCACGATCTGGAGCGCGGGGTAACGGTGGCGGATATCGGCGAGAAACGCGAGTCCGTCGCGATGTACGCCGACGTCCATCAGATAGTCTGCGACGAGGATGTCGCAGTGAGTGGTGGCCAAAATTGTCTCAAGCTCAGTCGAATTGCGGGCGGTTCCTACGGTTTTGAAATGGCCAAACTTCGATAGCACGAGTTCGACGCCAGCGAGGACGGCCGGATGGCTGTCGGCCAGTGCGATGTTGATCCCCATGCAGGCCCTTGGTTCAGTCAGCAGGCGCTGAGCTATCGGAAAAAAACGACTGTAGGGGGCTTGCTGCGATGTTTGGTTAGGATGCGTCCGAAGATGACGGCCTGTCTGGTAGGACTCGTCTGAATTTTTTCATTCCGAGATCGTGTACGCCATCCACCCTGGGTCAGTCGGCCGAGCAGGAAGTGGGGCGATCCGAACGCCAACGGAAGCGCATTCAGCGGCGCGTGCAGTTGGGTATTCAGCGCGAGCCGGGATCTAGAAAAGCTTCCCCTGACCCGAGGTCACGGTTTCGAAGTCGTCGTCGAGGAACGCAAGGATGGCATCCGCCACGGGCTGCAGCTGGCGGGCGAGATAGAAGCCGTAGTCGATGGGCGAGCTCAATGTTTCCAGCGGTTGTGGCCCGCTGGACGTCATGACGTAGCTGATCCACCCGCCGTTCTGGTACTGAAGCGGGCGGCCTTGATCGCGATTGAACGCGTCGGCCATGCGCGCGGCGCGCACGTGCGGCGGAACGTTGCGCTGGTATTCGCTCAACGGCCGGCGCAGCCGCTTGCGGTAGACGAGTTTGTCGTCGAATTCGCCCGCGAGCGTGCGCTGCACATAATCGCGAATGTAATCGGCATAGGGTTGGCGATGGAACACGCGGCCGTAGAGTTCCCGCTGGAACGTCTGCGCAAGCGGCGTCCAGTCGGTGCGCACGGTTTCCAGGCCCTTGAAAACGAGTTCCTCCTGGCCATTGGCCGCGAGACTGAGGCCCGCATAGCGCTTCTTGCTGCCTTCCTCCATGCCGCGCACGGTCGGCATGAGAAAGCGCCGATAGTGCCTTTCGTACTGCAATTCCAGTGCGCTATCGAGGCCGAAGAGCTGCTTCAAATGCTGCTTCCACCAGGCGTTGATGTGCTCGACGAGCGCATGTCCTTTCTGCCGCGCGTTGACTTCGGCGTGTGCGCCCTTGAGCCACACGAACGTCGAATCGGTATCGCCGTAGATCACGTCGTAACCCTGAGCCTCGATGAGCGCGCGTGTCTGGTGCATGATCTCGTGGCCGCGCATCGTGATCGAGGATGCGAGCCGCGGGTCGAAGAACCGGCAGCCGCTCGAGCCCAGCACACCGTAGAACGAATTCATGATGATCTTCAGCGCCTGCGACAGCGGCTTGTTGTGGTGGCGCTTCGCGCCGTCGCGCTCTTCAGAAACCTGGCGCACGATGTCCGGCAGGCAATGCGCCGTGCGTGAAAACCTGGCGCCGAGAAAGCCGGGCACCGACTGGTCGTCGTGCGGCGTGCGCAGCCCCTCGATGAGCCCGGCCGGGTCGATCAGGAACGTGCGAATGATCGACGGATAGAGGCTCTTGTAATCGAGCACGAGCACCGAATCGTAGATGCCGGGACGTGAGTCCATAACGAATCCGCCCGGGCTCGGCTGGCCCACGACGTCGCCGAGGTTCGGCGCGACGTAGCCGAGCCGGTGCATTTTCGGCAGGTACAGATGCGTGAAGGCGGCGACCGATCCGCCGCTGCGGTCGGCCTGCAAGCCCGTGACCGTGGCGCGTTCGAGCAGGAACGGCAGCAGTTCGGTTTTATCGAAGATACGCGTGACGAGTTCGCAGTCTTTAAGGTTGTAGCGGGCGAGGGCGGGTTTGTCTTCCTCGAAGCGGCGCTGGATTTCGTCCATGCGCTGATACGGGTTGTCGATGGATTTACCTTCGCCCAGCAATTCCCGTGCGACGTATTCGAGGCTGAAGGACGGAAAGCTCCACGTTGCGGACCGTAGCGCTTCGATGCCGTCGATGACGAGCCGTCCCGGCACGGAGGCAAAAAAGTGGTTTTGCTTTTGCCCATGCTCGCGCCATTCCATTTCGCTGCCGCCACGGCCGAGGCGCAGCGGCACGCCGAGTTGTTCGGCGTGCGCGCGCAGAATGTGCAGGTCGAATTGAATCAGGTTCCAGCCAACGATGGCGTCCGGATC
This sequence comes from Paraburkholderia denitrificans, assembly GCF_042655705.1. Classification (NCBI taxonomy): domain Bacteria; kingdom Pseudomonadati; phylum Pseudomonadota; class Betaproteobacteria; order Burkholderiales; family Burkholderiaceae; genus Paraburkholderia; species Paraburkholderia denitrificans. The sequence continues at coordinate 189,344 of NZ_JBHSMP010000038.1, forward strand.
GTGCCGCGCCATCCACGCGTTCAGCCTTTCGAGCATGGCGGCGCGGCTCGCGCAGTATTCGAGCTGAAAGTCGGTCTGCGGGTCGATCTGCGAGTCGATCTGCGGATTGTCGGCAGTTGCGGGGCCGAGCATATAGACCTGCCGCTCGCCGCAGCCTTCGAGTGCAATGGAGTACAGCTCGCCGTTCGCGCTGGTTTCGATGTCGAGCGAGACGAGACGCAGCGCGGGGCGATAACTCATCGCCGGTTTCATTTCGCCGTTGCGCAGCACACCGTTTTGGTCTGGCTCGCCTCGGAACGAAACCGGCGCGGTGATGAAACGCTCCATCATGTAGCGCTCGGGCGGGAGTACGTCTGCTTCGTAGACGTCGATACCGGCCTGGCGCAGACGCTTCTGAAGACCCAGCAACGCCCGATATTGGGCGCAATAGATGCCAAGTACCGGCCTGTGCTGAAAATCCGTCAATTCAAGCGTGCGCGATCTGAATGCCGGGTCGTTGTTCAACACGGCTTGCGCGCGCGGCAGTTGTTCGGCTGGGATAAAACAGACCGATTCCTGCGGGCGCAAGCGAATCTGGCGCGGCCCGTCATCGGTCGCCAGCCAGAATTCCACTTCGGTATGAGTGGGCGTATCGCGCCAATGGCGCGTGAGAATGAAGCCCTGTCGAAACCCAGTCAAAAAACAACCTCGCATGTCGGCACGTCTGCCGGGATTTTAACGCCCGTGGTGTATCGATTTGCCTGTTGAGATGGCGCGCTTGCCGATATCAAACGACTGAAAACCTGAAAGAAGATTGATTTCCGCTGTCGCAAGTTCCCTGGCAGGAAGCGATGAACTGGGCGCTTGCAAACGCGCAGGGTGCGGCGTTGAAAGTACTCATCAATGAGGTGAGGACGCTGATCGGCGAATCGACGGGTCACGTGGAGGCGGGTTCGAAGCTCGTCGCCGACGCTGGCAACGATTGAAAAGCTCGTGCGATCCGTACAGGATCTGGACGGCCTGATGAGCAAGATCGCGCACGCGTCGGATGCGCAGAAGAACGATATCGAACAGATCCATCGCGCCGTCGGTGAGATGGATAAAGCCACGCAACAGAACGCGGCGCCCGTCTAGTCCGTTTCAAGCGCGAGCGGCGCAAGTCTGCGCCGCTCGCACTCGGACATGGCGCTTCAATTGCCGAAATACAGATTGCAGAAGCTCGCCGGACCGACACAGCCCGGCGCGTGCATCGGCGAACCCGATTCAGACGACCCACCCGGCACGACGCCGCCAACGCCGCTGGCGGCCTGTTGCGCGCTGGAGTGGGCAGCAACTTTTGCTTCGGCTGCCTGGATAGCGGCAGGATAGCTCGCATCCTCTCCGGCGGAGATGTTGTAGCCGGCCTGTTGGAGTTCGACCAGTTCGGCACGCACCTGCGCACGTGTGACCGGCGCGGTGTTCTCCTGGGCAAACGACAGTGCGGGGCTGGCGACCACGGCGAGCGCGAGCGTGAAGTTCATGATCCTGTTCATGGTATGCATTCCTTAGTAAGCGATTCGGATTGAAACGATAAGAATCGTGTGTGTTCAGCTGCCGAAGTAGACCGCGCAATGGCGGGCGCTGGGATAGACCGCTTCGCCGACGAAGCGGCTGCCATCGGCTTCGGCATCGATGGTGGGTTGGCGCTCCTCGGCGCGGGACAGTTCGTGCACCGAGGCGGAGAACATTGCATGACGGACGGGCATGTTGTGCTCCTGCGAAGATGAACGGACCTGATGGTGAGAACGGTGTACGTTGTTTCGACTGGTCTCAGCAGGGTATACAGCGGCCCCCGACGATCTATTCCAGCTTTTTGCGCTGCCGTTACGTGCTCGTTCCGAACTTGAATATCAGATCAATTCGGTTCTGCGGTGAAAGTAAAAAAACCGAAGGCTATCCGCAAGGTCTGATGGGAATTTGTATGCGCACAAAAAAATGGCCCGCATGGTTGCGGGCCGATCCATGCTCGGGTGACATGGTGAAGAGAAAGGGGCCGACGTGTCGCTTTCGCCAAACATGTCGACGCACCTCACGCGCTCAGGTGACAGTGCAGCGCTGCGAGTGCTGAAGTTGGGTGATGAGTTGGGCAATCAGTCTGGCGATATTGCATACGCTTGACTCTAGCCACCTCGCACGCCGTGCACAGCTATCAGAACGAATAGGCTGCAACGCGTTCGTCACTCGGGCTATCCGCTGACCAGAAAGCAAACATTGAAAGCGATTTGCGGCGGTGGAGCACGCGCTTAATACGAGCGCTTAACGGCGCCAGCCATGTCCTCCGTAGAATCCGACGCCGACATCGACGGACGGCGCAGCGTAGTAACCGGGCGCATACCCGTATGCCGGTGCGTAAGCATAAGGCGGGGCGACCACGCATCCCGAAAGTCCGGTGGTCAATGCCAGCACTCCGGCGACTACGCTAGCGATTACACAAAGGCGTTTGATCATTGCATTTCTCCCATGACGCTATTGTCTGCGCCCTCGGCATTCATATTCGCAACGATGTGTGTCTAAACATTACGGTCCGGTATCTGACAAACGCTAACAAATAGCCAACTTGTTTTACAACAATAGAGGTGGATGCCACCGTGCACGCTATTGACAACCCTCTACCCCGCACGAGGCCTCATGAACGTGTTCCCGATTGTCGAGAGCGAATTTGCCTCGACGGTGATGGCTGTGCCGCCGCTGGCATGCCGCCACGATCTTTCGCTCGACGTCGACGAAAACCGCCGCCTGATCCGCCACATGGAAGCGGGTGGTATCCGCATGCTGCTCAATGGCGGCAATGCCAATCCCTATCATGTCGCCGTTAGCGAATACCGCGACTTGCTTGACATGCTCGCTGGGCTCACCGGCCCCGATACGCGCGTGATTCCCGCGATCGGCCCGGACTTCGGCAAGATGCGTGATTCTCGCGAACCTCGTGCCCGCGCTGCAGTTCGTGAGCCCGACACAACTCGTGTCGCGCGTGAAAGAGCAGAGCTGACCGGCAACGGCGGCCTTATCAGAAATACTCGGGCAGAAACACCTGGAACACCTGGAGCAAAGCAAGCTGAGCAAGAAACGCAAGACCCCCGAAGAACTGCGCAGCCATCGCTGGTATGGCGTGAACGATCTGCGTTCGTTTGGCCACCGCTCGCACACCGCGCAGATGGGCTACGACCGCGAAGAGTACGCGGGCAAGCCGGTCATCGCGATCCTCAACACGTGGAGCGAAATCAACCCGTGCCATACGCACTTCAAGGAGCGCGTGGAAGAGGTCAAGCGCGGCATCTGGGGTGGCGAGTGCTTCGGCATGCGGGGTCGCGAAGATCGCGGCGGCGAGCTATAGCCAGCTCAACCTGATCCAGTTGTACAGCCTGTCGAAGCGCACGCGGATTACGTGCTGGAAGCGTTCTAACGCGCCATCGGCGACGTATCGATCGGGGAGACCACCAGGATCGCATGGCCTTACTATCTCGCGATCTTCCGCGCGATCAATATCGTCACGTATTTCCCGGCGTTTTCCACCTGGCTGCCGAGTCTGATCAGCGGACATCCGGTGTTCTAGCCGCAACTAGATGTAAATGCGCGGTGCCACGGTGGCGCCGCGCGCTCATCCAAAGCGCACGCAATAAACCGGCGGCAGATGCGCCGAAATCAGATGCCAGCTTTCGCCGCTATTGTTGGACGTCCATAGCCCGCCCGTGGTCGATCCCATCGCGAGGCGCTTGCCTGACTCGTCGACAGCGAGCCCGTGCCGGTACACGAGGTCGTAGGCCGGTGCATCCGGCAACCCGTTCGAGAATTGTTCGAAGGTGCGGCCGCCGTCGCGCGTGCGCGTAACGACGAAGCGCCCGTCCACCGGAACCCGGTACTGATCTTTCACAGCCGGCACAAACCACGCCGTGTCCGGCTCGTGCGGATGCACGGCAACCGCGAAGCCGAAGCTCGATGGTTGCGCTTCGATGCGCTGCCAGTGCGCCGCGCCATCGGTCGAGCGGAAGATCGCGCAGTGATGCTGCGTCCACAGCACATCCGGATTGGCCGCGCATTGCACGACGCGGTGCGGGTCTTGCACGTTGGCATCGCCGCGCCGCTCGGGCGGCATATAGTCGGCCTCCATTCCCTCGGCACTCACGCGCCAGGTCGCGCCGCCGTCCGTACTTTGCCAGACGCCGCCGCACGAGACGCCAATCGTCACGTGATCGCTGTCGCGCGGATCGATCATCACCGAATGAATGCCGGGTGCGTCATAACCGCCGCCGAACCATTCGCGACGCTCGGGCTGGTCCCACAGCGCGCGGTTCAGCTCCCATGTATCGCCTCGATCGGCGGAACGGAAGAGCCCGCCCGGAATCGTGCCGGCCCACAAAACGCCGGGCTCGTCCGGGCCGCCAGGCTCGAGCGACCAGATCTGCTGAAGCGACCACGCAGGCGAGGGAGGAGTTGGCGCGGTCGCGCTCGTATCGTCCGTGCTTCCCTGATTGCCTGCGTTCGAGCCATTACAGGCATTAGTTGGCTCCGCGGGCTGAGGCGGGTAGACGGGGACCGCGCATTCTTCCCATTGCGCCATGCCCGCGCGGCGGCGATGCAGCTTCACACCAAAATGCCCGAGGTTGAGCGCGGCGTACAGCGAGCCGTCGCGCGGATCGAACAACACCATGCTCACCGGTTCGCCAATGAAGTGCGGCTCACCGAGCTTCCAGCCGTTCGCGCCATCGGCTTCCAGAATGAACAGTCCCTTGCGGGTAGCGACAAGCAATCGATCGCTCATGTCGAGTCTCTCCTCGATTCCGGATGGAATCCCTTATCCGCCCGATAGCGCCTGCACGACGTAAATCCTGCTTTCCTCGCCCAGTACATCGGACAGACGTTGCCGGTCGCGCACCGGATGTCCGTCGATAAATACGGCCAGATGCCGCCGCAGTAAGCCCTGATCGTCAAGGATGTAGCCGCGCAGCCTGGGCTGCTCGGCAAACACGGCTTCGAGCGCATCGTGGAGCGTGCGTGCGTCGATCTCACGCTCGGGTGTCGCGATATGCCGCTGAATCGATGCCGCGAAGAAGATATGCGCCATGGCGGGTCGCCGCGCGGGCGTAGCCGGGTCCGATGGTTCTGTAGTTTAGGCGATCTGCTGTTTGCTTCGAGACGTTGCACTGCACAAGCGCACAGGCTGCGCGTTATGGTGGCAGTGCGGAAAAGAAAAGGGATACGACGCCGGATTCCGATAGGCAACGCCGCGCGCGAAAATTGCGCAACGGAAACTGAAGGCAAGAAAAGCGCCCGAGTATGGGCACCTTTTACCTGTGCCGGAGAAATCGGCTTCGTGGCGCGGCGCACATGGTTCGCGTGCTATCAGTCTCCGCGTTTGCCGCGCGCTTCTGGCGGCGTGAAATCGATACTCGCGAATCCGCCGCCCTGGTAGCACTGCGCCACGGTATCGAGCGGATTTTCCTTCTTGAGAATTTCTTCGGCGTAGTCTTCGGCGTTTTGCTGCGGGCGATAGCCGAGCCGTTCGGCGTCGTTGTTCGCGCCTTCTTGCACACAGAAACTGCGCGTATTGTTCGATACGCCCCACACCATGGCGAAGCCGATTTCCGGCACGTTGACGACGCGGTCCACGAGCTGCATCAGATCGTCGTGGCCGAGCCACGTGCTCAGATAGCGGAACTCGATCGGCTGCGCAACGCAGCTGCCGGTGCGCACGCACACCGTCTCGATGCCGTGCTTGTCCCAGTAGAGCCGCGCGAGCGATTCGCCCCACGCCTTGCTGAGACCGTAGAAGCCGCCCGGGCGAAACGCGCAGTCGAGCGTCAGTTTCTCGTCCACCGGATACATGCCGATCGTGTGATTCGATGAATTCACCCGATATTCCCGTCAGCGACGCCGCGCTCGAACAATTGCGGCATGTTTCCAATGCGACACTCACCACGCAGCTTTTCAAGTGCGGTCTGCGCAACGTATTTCTTCAGGGCGTGAAACCGTTGGTTGTGCCCGCATCGGGTTCGCAGAACCTGGTCGGCCCGGCGTTCACGATGCGCAATATCCCGGCGCGTGAAAATATCAACCAGCTAAGCGCGTTCCAGAATCCCGAGCACCCGTAGCGTAGGGGCGTCGAAACCGTACCCGCTGGTGCGGTGCTGGTGCAGGATTGCCGCGGCGAGCATGCGGCGGCGTCGGTCGGTTCGATCCTCGCCACGCGCCTGAAAGTGCGCGGCGTGGCGGGCATGGTTTCGGACGGCCCGGTACGCGACAGTGCGGCCATTGCCGCGCTCGGCCTGCCGATCTTTTGTACGGGCGCATCGGCGCCGCTCAACCTGTCGAAGCATCACACCGTTGATCTGAACGTGCCGATCGGATGTGGCGGCGTCGCCGTGTATCCGGGCGACATCGTGGTTGGCGATGCGGACGGCGTCGTGGTCGTGCCGCGTCATCTGGCCGAGCAAGTTGCGCAGGCGGCGTGGGAGCAGGAAGAACTCGAACGCTTCATTACGTCGCGTATCGAAGCGGGTGCGCCGCTGCCGGGCACCGATCCGCCGAATGAGGCGACGCTCGCGGCTTTCGCCGAGTGGCAAAAAACCCGGCGTTGAGCGTAGTGAGGACGAGGCGATGACGATGGAAGCGGGGCACACATCGGTGCGGCGGCTGGAAGCGCGCGATGCGCGGCGCTCTTCGGTGGGCGAATGTCCGGTCTGGCGAGAGCAAGAGAATGCGCTCTACTGGGGGGACATTCCCGCGCAGATGCTCGTGCGCTGCGAGTTCGCCACGCAGAGGCGCACGGAGTGCGCATTTGCCCGAGCGTATCGGCTGGTTCGCATTCGCGCGTGACGGAAAGGTGCTGGCGGCGCTGGAAACCGGCCTGTTCGCACTGACGCTGGACGAACCGGCGCCGGGCGAAACGAGCGTACGTCAAGGCGCGATCGACGTGCACCGGCTTGAAGTCGTTGCGCACGCAACCGGCAACATGTGCTTTAACGACGGCCGCTGCGACCGCCTGGGACGTTTCTGGGCCGGGACGTTTCAGGACCAGGACGTCGTCGAGATCGAATCTGGCGCGTCGCGCCTGCTGTTTGCGCCACAGGCGGGCGGCCGGCTGCTGTCGTGGCGGCTGGATGGGGCGTCGGTGATTCACTGGCCCGATGCGGCCGACTGGAATCATCCCGCCGCGGTTCGCGGCGGCAATCCGCTGCTGTTTCCGTTCGTCGGGCGGCATCGCGTGAATGGCGAGATCGGCTGGTGGCGGGACGACCAAGGCGTCGTGCGCGCCGTGCCGTTGCATGGCTTCGCGCGTGATTTGCTGTTCACCGCGCAAGTTTCGCCGCAGGGTGACGCCGTGTGCATGACGCTCACCGATACGGAAGCGACGCGCGCGGTCTACCCGTTCGGTTTTCGCTTCGAAGCCGCCTACCGGCTCGTGGACGAAGCGACGCTCGATGTCGAGTTGACGACCGGAAACACGGGTGCGACGCGTCTGCCTTATTATGCGGGGCATCACTTTTATTTCACGTTTCCGCACGCGAGGCGCGGCGATTCGACGCTCACTCTGCTGCGCACCGTTGCACGCCATCAGCGCCCGGACGGCACGATCACGGATCCGGTTGAAGGCGCGCGGCGCTACACCTTTGACGATGCGCAGATTCTCGACCGCTTTCATTGCCTCGACGGCGCGCCCGAGGCGCCGGTTCGAATCGACATTCCGGCCTCGCGGCGCATCATCGAGATCGATTTGCAACGCCCGGAATCCGCGCCGTGGTACGCCGTGACTTCCTGGACGGAGACGCTGCAATCGGATTTTTATTGCGTCGAACCGTGGCTTGGTTTGCCCGATGCGATCCACAACGGCCTCGGTCTGCGCTGGCTGGAGCCGGGGCAAACAGAAACCGCTGCACTGCGCATCAGTCTGAGCGCCTGAGCTGTTGAGCGGCTCGCGTAAAAACGGCGTAAGTGCGCAGTGGCCGCAGGAAAGGTGAGCCAATGCATGCGTCATATGACATACAATTAACGACACCCCTGAACACTCACAGCGTACGTCTCACCATGGCTGAGCAGAAAGCGCCGAACATGCCGGCGCGGATTTACAGCGATATTCTCAATCGCATCATCGAAGGGGAATACAAGGAAGGGGAACGCCTGCCAACCGAGCACATGCTCGCAGAGCGCTTTGCGACCTCGCGTCCGACCGTGCGCGAAGCACTCGCGCAACTGCGCGCGGACGGCATTATCGCGACGCGCCACGGCTCGGGAACGACGGTGATGCGGCGGCCCGATCCGGATGTGCGCCGTTTCGCACCGCTCGAATCGTTGTCAGACATTCGTCGTTGCTACGAATACCGCGTCGTGGTGGAATCGGGCGCAGCCGCGCTGGCGGCGCAAAAGGCGGACGACGCCGACGTCGAGGCCATTCAGCACGAGTGGGACAACCTTCAGACGATCATCGAGACCTCGGGCATTGGCGCGAAAGACGACTTCGCGTTTCACCTCGCTGTGACACGGGCGTCGAAGAACCAGTTCTTTATCACCGCGCTCTCGTCGATCCAGGAGCAGATGGTGTTCAGCATGAACCTCTCTCGCAATCTGTCGCTCGTAAAGTCGATCGAGCGACAGCGCATCGTTCAGCAGGAGCACCTCGAAGTGCTCGAAGCGGTGCGCGGACGCGATCCCGAACGCGCGTCGCGTGCGATGCGCGTGCATCTGGAACATGCGGTCAACCGTATGTTCGGATCCTGACGAGCGGGATTGTTGCGCATGCAACGGCCGACTTGCTGATCGGCGGCGCTCAATGACTGAGCGTGATGCGCAAGAAAAGAGGCGGGAGCGGGAGTGAGGGGGCCGTCACGGGCGGGCTCCGCTTGCGCGTCGCCCGCCCGACTCTGACTCAACCCATTGATGCTTGAACCTTAGACGGTTTGCTTTGCAGCGCGCGAGGCCTTCGACACGGCCTTGGTGGCTGCCTGGAAGTTGCTTTCGGCGATTTCCACGGCTTCTTTCGTCGCCTTGTTCACCGTTTCATAGGCCGTGCTGGCGGCATTGAATGCCGACTTGATCGCGGCCACGGCGCTTTCCGAACCTGCCGGCGCATTCTTCGCGGCGTCTTCAACCAACGCTTGCACAGCGCGTTGCTGTTGCGCGAGCTGGGCTTCGGCGGCACGCGTGATTTCCGATTGCGTGGCGGACACGATGTCGTAGACCGCGCGGCCATATTCGAGCGCCTTTTCCACTGCGGGCTGCGCGAAGCCGGCCTGCAGTGCGAAGAAGCCTTGCGGATCCTTGGCGGACAGGGCGGCGTGAGCGTGCTCCTGGCTTTGTGCGAAGGCGGCGCGGGCGGTCTGGAGATTCAGTTCGGCGAGCTTCGCGGCGCCTTCAAACGCCTTGTTCGAGAGGCCGAAAAATACCTCGAGGTTGGCTTTCTGGGTGGCGGCGAATTGTTCGGGTGTCGGCAGAGTCATGTCTTCGTTCCTGAGGAGGAGCCGGTGCGGCCGGTTCCGGTTGGAAAGTGAGAAAACTTTTGTATCGATCACCGATTCGCGCGTTTGTGCGATGCAGCAATCTGAGTGAATGATAACGCGCCAAAATCGACTGTCAAGCAAAATTTGTGCGTCGCAGCAAATAGGCAATACGCTGATTTGTATGAAGAATATTTACCATCGCCAGGCCGGGATTTCGGATCGGAAACGGGGGCGGGGCGCGATGACAACGCGGTGTGATTTTGCCGTCCGGCGGGCGATTTCACGCGGGCCCCGCACCTTCTCGCACCAATCAAAACAGTGATTGCGTGGCCGCCGCGCTGACGCATGACCAGGTCACGCCCGTGCGCAGCGTAATGTGACTCCGTGCACAATAGCCATTGATTCGGGCGCCGTTGCGGCTCCCGGGTTGATCCCCCGATCACGCGGCGCCGGTTCCAGCACGGAAGGCATGTCCTTTCGCTTTTCGGATGATGAGCCAGCCCGGTGCGCGAGCGCGTGCGGGCGGAAACAATGCAAGGGCGCTATTCCGGTTTTTTAGGCCGTGTCGAAATCTGAGGAATTCCAGAAAGGACTCTTCCAGCCGCGGCTGTTAATGCGTGAGCGGGGAAGCGCTAACGTGCGAGCCTTGCGCGGTGGAATCCCTGACGCAAACTGAGAAGTTGGCCCTGACCCGATGACGGTCAGGGCTTTTTTTCGTCTGGTGTGGTCGGAAGGTCAACGGGTTTTTATACAAACGAAAGAATAAAGTAAGACATTGCGCAGGCAACGTACGTGGGTACTACTCGTTGGCGGACAGGCGCGCAAAACGCCGGTGGCCACGTGAATTGGCCGAACTAGCCGCGGATACAACCCGACACCAATTTCCTTTACTCCGAAAAGACGATTTAAAACAATGACGTGAATCAGTGCATGCAATTATTTGCATTGTCGCGGTGCAAAAAATCTGCGCTCCGTTTACGCTCATAAGCCCTTGGCCATGTGTGGCCCTCCGCTGCGGTGCTAACAGATACATTACGGTTTACCTGATTCGAGGCTCGCCGCCGCGATTAACTTTCATTTGTCTTTCGTTAATTGCGGTGTGCGGATGCTGCTGCTCGTCACGCATCTTTAGGCCCGTGCGCATGCAGTCATTGCGCTCCTCAATCTGGCGACCTGAATTCCCATCCTGCCCGACGCATTTCCTGGTTTCTTGTTGTCACTTGGCGGATGGTAAGCACCTTCACGCAGGCTGATGGGATGTAGGTCTTCGTTTTCTCGTTCGTCGGATCGATGCTTATGCAGCCTCGATCCTGTTTCCCTGTGGCCAGTCTCATACGTTCGATGTGTCCGCTGCGAATTTCATCATGCGGGCTGTAGATCTGTGTGCTGTACGTGCTGGTGTGATTGCCTTGGCATCGCGACATTCTGTTGCGTGCGAAACGATGTGCGGATGTGTGGTTGGGAAATTTGAAAGATCTACGGAAAATCGCTTTTTTAAATCATACGGGGTTCGATGTTCGAATACTCGCCGGTGATGTGAAATGCGGCAAAAATCTGCGACAAAGTGTCTCAGTGGCATTTTGGCAAGGGTCATTCTACGTAAAGAATAGTTGTTGTTGATCAAACAAGTTGTATGATTCGGACGCGCTTCCTTTGTTGGAGATCAGGGAATGTGCCGGAGAAATTCAACGAATGAGATTCAGGCAAACGTGATGAAAAGAACAACCTTGCAAAGGTTATTGCTTCCCGTTGCAGCAGGATTGGCCGCGTGTCTTTCCGGATGCAACATGGAAGTACTCGATCCGAAAGGTAGCATCGGTGTAGCCGAGAAGCACCTGATTGCGCTGTCCACCTACACGATGCTCATCGTGGTGATTCCGGTGATCGCGCTGACACTGTGGTTCGCATACCGCTATCGCGCGTCGAATCGCAACGCGGCCTACGCGCCGAAATGGGCCCATTCCACTGCAATTGAAATCGTGGTCTGGACCATACCTGCACTGATCATCCTCTTTCTCGGCATCCTCACCTGGAGGACCACGCACGAGCTTGATCCGTACAAACCACTTGAATCGAATGTCAAGCCAATCAACGTCGAAGTCGTGGCGCTCGACTGGAAGTGGCTTTTCATCTATCCGGACCTCGGTATCGCTTCCGTGAACCAGCTTGCTGTTCCAGTTGGTACGCCGGTGAACTTCCGTATCACGTCGGATTCGGTGATGAACTCGTTCTTCATACCGCAACTCGGCTCGCAGGTCTACGCGATGGCAGGCATGCAGACGCGTCTGCACCTGATCGCCGATCAGGCGGGCGACTACGCGGGCATGTCGGCGAACTTCAGCGGTAAGGGCTTCTCGGACATGAAGTTCCGCACGCTTGCCACGAATCAGCAAGACTTCGACGCGTGGGTTCAGAAGGTGAAGGCATCGACGACGACGCTCTCGATGGATCAATACGCGACGGTTGCGAAGCCGAGCGAGAAGACGCCCGTGCAGTACTTCTCGACGGTCGATCCGAAGCTCTTCACCAACATCATCGCGAAATACAACAACGGCCACGTCACTGAAACGAGTGACGCGTCGTGCGGGACGAAGGGGTAAAGCCAGCATGTTCGGAAAACTCACACTGGAATCGATTCCGTATCACGAGCCAATCATCGTGATCACGGCGATCGGCATGGCGATCGGCGCAATAGCAGTGCTCGGCGCGATTACTTACTTCGGCAAGTGGAAATACCTCTGGACCGAGTGGCTGACGAGCGTCGATCACAAGCGCATTGGCGTGATGTATATCGTCCTCGCACTCGTGATGCTGATCCGCGGCTTTGCCGACGCGATCATGATGCGCTCGCAGCTCGCCGTCGCGTACAACGCGCCGGGCTTCCTGCCGCCGCACCACTATGACCAGATCTTCACGGCGCACGGCGTGATCATGATCTTCTTCATGGCGATGGCGCTTATGGTCGGCCTGATGAACATCATCGTGCCGTTGCAGATCGGCGCGCGCGACGTGGCGTTCCCGTTCCTGAATTCGCTGTCGTTCTGGATGACTGCCGTAGGCGCGACTCTGCTGATGATTTCGCTGGTGGTCGGCGAATTCGCGCAGACCGGCTGGCTCGCGTATCCGCCGCTTTCGGAGCTGGCGTACAGCCCGGGCGTCGGTGTCGACTATTACCTGTGGGCGCTGCAGCTTTCGGGCGTGGGCACGCTGCTGTCTGGCGTGAACTTCTTCGTCACGATCATCAAGATGCGCGCCCCGGGCATGACGGCGATGAAGATACCGGTGTTCACGTGGACGGCGCTTTGCGCGAACGTGCTGATCATGGCGTCGTTCCCGATCCTGACCGTGACGCTCGCGCTGCTCGGCCTCGATCGTTACCTCGGCATGCACTTCTTCACGAACGACGCCGGCGGTAACGCCATGCTGTACCTGAACCTGATCTGGGCGTGGGGTCACCCCGAGGTGTACATCCTCGTCCTGCCGGCGTTCGGTATCTTCTCGGAAGTCGTGGCGACCTTCGCCAAGAAGCCGCTGTTCGGCTACAAGACCATGGTCTACGCAACCTGCTCGATCATGGTGGCCTCGTTCCTCGTGTGGCTGCACCACTTCTTCACGATGGGTTCGGGCGCCAACGTCAATTCGTTCTTCGGCATCATGACGATGATCATCGCGATCCCCACGGGCGTGAAGATCTTCAACTGGCTGTTCACGATCTATCGCGGCCGCCTCGAATTCACGACGCCTGTGCTGTGGACGATCGGCTTCATGGTGACCTTCACCATCGGCGGCATGACTGGCGTGATGCTGGCCATCCCGGGTGCGGACTTCGTGCTGCACAACTCGCTGTTCCTGATCGCGCACTTCCACAACGTGATCATCGGCGGCGTGGTGTTCGGCTATCTCGCGGGTTTCAACTTCTGGTTCCCGAAGGCGTTCGGTTTCAAGCTCAACGAAAAACTCGGCAAGCGCGCGTTCTGGTTCTGGCTCACGGGTTTCTATGTGGCCTTCACGCCGCTGTACGTGCTGGGCTTCATGGGTGCAACCCGCCGTCTGAACCACTACGATGATCCGTCATGGCATCCGTGGATGCTTATCGCGTGGTTCGGCGCCGTGCTCGTTCTGATCGGCATCGTTCACCAGCTCGCGCAGCTCTACGTTTCGATTCGCGACCGCAACCTGCCGGAAAACCGCGACCTGACGGGCGATCCGTGGGGCGGTCGTACGCTGGAATGGTCGATCTCGTCGCCGCCGCCGTCGTATAACTTCGCGATTATTCCGCACGTGAGCGAACTCGACGAATTCGCGCACATGAAGGAAACGGGTCGCGAAACGCGGGATGTTGCAAACACGAAGTACACGGACATCCACATGCCGTCGAACACGAGCGCCGGTGTCTTCATCGGCATGTTCAGCCTCGTGCTGGGCTTCGCCGGCATCTGGCACATCTGGTGGATGGCGATTGTCGGCCTCGTTGGCGTGATCGGTACTGCGATCGCCTACAGCTTCGGCAAGAACGAGGGCTACTACATTCCGGCTGCCAAGGTCCGGGCAGATGAAGAACTGCGCAACCGCGCACTCGTCAAGGCGTTCGAAGGCAAGCAGCGCCGTGGCAAGGTTGATGAAGAAGCACTGGAGGCCAACTGATGTTGCAGAAAACAAGCGCCGCTGCGCTGGCGCAACACGATCACCACGATCACCCGCCGTCGCATTCGGTCTTCGGCTTCTGGCTGTATCTGATGACGGACTGCATCGTGTTCGGCTCGCTGTTCGCAGTGTTCGCCGTGATGCAGAACCAGTTCGCAGGCGGCCCCTCGGGCAAGGACCTGTTCGACATCCCCGGTGTCGCGCTGGAAACCGCCGTGCTGCTGCTTTCGAGCATCACGTACGGCTTTGCGATGATCGGTGCGTACAAGAAGCGTACTTCTCAGGTGCTGTTCTGGCTGGCCATCACGTTCCTGTTGGGCGCGACGTTCCTGTATTTCGAACTGCATGAATTCGCGCACCTGATCGAACTTGGCGCGGGCCCGAGCCGCAGCGCGTTCCTCTCATCGTTCTTCACGCTGGTCGCGACGCACGGTCTGCACGTGACGTTCGGCATGTTGTGGATGATCGTCCTGATGATTCAGGTCGTGCAGGCGCCGACGCTGGGCGAGCGCGAACTGCGCCGCCTGACGTGCCTGAGCCTCTTCTGGCACTTCCTGGACATCGTCTGGATCTGCGTGTTCTCCTTTGTTTATCTTGCGAGCGTGATTAAATGAGTGCTCATTCCATCCACGAAGAAGAAGGCCACGGCAGCTACGGCAGCTATGTGGCGGGTTTCGTCCTGGCGGTGGTGCTCACGGCCGCTTCGTTCTGGCTCGTGCTGCACGGCGGTTTTCCGCATGAGACCGCGCTGCTCGGTCTTGCCGTGCTGGCTGCGGTGCAGATCGTCGTTCACCTCGTGTTTTTCCTGCACATGAACTCGTCGTCGAGCCAGCGGTGGAACGTTACGGCGTTCGGCTTTACGGTGATGACGGTGTTGATCGTTATCGTCGGTACGGTGTGGGTCATGCATAACGTCAGTATGAATATGATGTCGCGTTAAGCGCATCGTGACCGGAGAGTCTTGTTGCTCTTGAGACTCTTCGGTCGTTTCACTCCGCTGTTTTTCTTCCTGCTTCCATTTCCCGCCAACTGCGTGTGTGCAGTGATGAAGTCGCAAAGACTTTCATCGGTTATCGCCGAGGCGCACGTTTCCAGCTTTACCAATTTCAATTCCTCTGCGCGGACAATTTGTTTGATTGTCGGCGTCGATCTACGCTGAAGCGCGGCGCGATATTTGAACGTGTTGGCGTGCGAAAAATCAGCGGTGCTGGGTTTGCATATATCGCAAAGGAATTGCAAACCGCCGCCTTGATAGGCTGATTGCGCCGTGACGGTCAGCGACTTCCAGTGAAGCGCTGGGACCTGTGGTGAACGTCTGTTTCGTGGGCTAGAACTGCACCGCGTTCCGGAAGGTGGAGGGGCGTTGGCTGATTCAATGGCTGCGTTAGAAATGCGGCGGCCGCTTCGGATGTATCTGCACCCGAAGCGGCCGCGCTGTTTTTTCGTGATCGATCAGCTTTCCAACGTCCTGGACACCCAGCCCTCTTGTTCGAAGGCCACCGACACGCCCTTATTCAAGTCGACGAACTCCGTGATGACTGTGGCAGCGTCAACCTGCTTGGACTGGAACGGGAACCGCAGCGTCCCATCAGCGATGCCATCCATGATCGGCTTGACGAGTGCGGCCTGCTGTTTCACCGTCGCGCCGACGCTCTGCAGATCCGGGGCCGTCGCGAGCGCCGTGACCAGCTCCGCGTAGCTCGTCATCAACACAACGAGAGCATCAGACATCGTGCCTTCGCGTGACAGCGGTTCGGCAACTGTGTTGATACGGTTGCGCAACTGGTTCAGCCGGGCACGTGCGCCGTCGATTGCGGTTTCGGGAAACATGACGTCGGTTGCCGTATAAAAATCGGTGTAGTCCATCTTGCTCTCCTTGTTAGCGGCGAATGATTGCGTTGGCGTTGCCCGGTACGTCCGGATTCGGCGGGGTGTAGTCGATTTGGCATTCGCTCGGGGTAGCGCCGTAGGCTTGCACCGTAGATTGTCCGTGCGACTCATAGCCCCTGACACAGTTACGCGCGATCGATTGGTTGGCAAGGATCTGTGAATGTTGAGCGGCAACGAAACCGCTCTCGCATTGTTCAACGATGGCGTGGTTGACTACGATCTTTCCACCGTGGTCCGCGAGGAACCCAAAGCGCGCATCGACGATCGTAGCGCGTTGCTCCACTGTGCCTGGTAAGGCCGACCAGCATATCCCGCCGTGCCCAGCGTAGCAGCCAATGTCACATCGCTTGATCTTCACGCTGTCGCACCAGATGTAGCCGTTCTGCCCGACGTGCGTACCGACATTCCAGTCCGTGATATGCGCGTTGCCGGTCCAGCACTGTGCGGCGTCCGCAACAACCAATCCATAAGCCATCGTGGTTCTTTCAACGCCATTATTGAATCGGGCCGGCACGGTAGTTTGAACGTCCTTGCCGGGACCGATCAGACGGAGCCCCCCCAGATAGGCCCGCGATCCAGACCCGATATACGCGCCCCACTGCCGCGTATTGGAAATGTGCAAATCGCTACAGTCATACTGCGACCCGTGCTCGACATGGAGACCTACCGGGCCGCCTTCGATTTGCACGCTGCCAGGCCAGCTCCAGACTCGACTGCCTTGCTGAATCAGCAGACTTCGGTGCGTCCAGTTTTGATCAGTCGCCTCGCCGATCAGCTTGAATCCGCTAAAGCCGACTTTGAGCACGTTATCGAACATGACGCCGTGGCTCGCGCCATTCGTGTCCGGCACGAATTTGATCTGGCATGCAGCAGGATTGCCGATGTTGCCTTCAATGTGGATGCGATGCGCGAAGGGTTGATGCGTCAAGATGACGCCGTTCGTTGTATACACGCCATCGGCCACCTTGATCAGCACGTCCGCCTTCAGGGTCTTGCCGATCAGGCTGTTCCACGCGTCCTGAATGCTGCCGAACTGTTTACCGGCACCGACCTCAAGCGTGGTATAGCCGTCGATGCCCCATTGACTGACGAATTGCTCGACGCGGCCATCGATTTGTCCCATCTTGCCCGCAACGGCTTGGGTCAACGCATTCTGCGCGGCAATGGCATCCGTAAGTTGTTCAGAAAGACTCATGAATCGTGATCTCCTGCAAATGATGGTGGTAGCAGCACGCGGTTCGTGTCGCTCAATGTTTTCGTGATGGATCAGTTATCCAAATTCATGGAGACCCAGCCCTCTTGTTCGAAGGCAGCCGACACGCCCTTATTCAAGTCGATGAATTCCGCGATGACTCCGGCAGCGTCAACTTGCTTGGACTGGAACGGGAACCGCAGCGTCCCGTCAGCGATGCCGTCCATGATCGGCTTGACGAGCGCGGCCTGATGTTTCACCGCTGTGCCCACGCTCTTCAGATCCGTGGCCGTGGCGAGTGCTGTGACCAGTTCCGCGTAGCTCGTCATCAACACGACCAGCGCGTCAGACATCGTGCCTTCGCGCGACAGCGGTTCGGCAACTGTGTTGATACGGTTGCGCAACTGATCAAGTCGCGCACGTGCGCTGTCGATTGCGGTTGCGGGAGACATGACGCCAGTCGCCGTATAAAAATCGAGGTAATTCATTTTGCGTTCCTTGTTAGCGGCGAATATTAGTCGAGGTAGGAGACGTTGCTATAGCGAATGATTGCGTTGCCATTGCCCGGTACGTCCGATTGCGACGGGGTGAAGTCGATTACGACGGACATCTCCATGGTGGCGCAGTAGGCAAGCACCGTAGATTGCCCGTGCGACGCATAGCCTGTGCCGCCGTATCCACGCACGTACGTGTCGCGGGCATCAATCAGTGACTGTTGAGTGGCGAGGAAGCTGGTCTGACATCCACTCGTTTCGGCGCCGCGAGCCATGATCTTTCCCCCGTGATCCGCGAAGAACCCAATGTCCGAGCCTTTGACAGAGGACCGTCGTTCCACTGGACTTCCAGGCTCCACAGGCCTCCAGTGCGACCAGCACACGCCGCCGGTCCCAGCGTAGCAGCCAGTTTCGCAGCTATGGATCAGCATGAGGTCGCACCAGAGGTAGCCGTTCTGAGCGACGTGCGCGCCGTGCGAGTAGTGGGTGATATATGCCCCGAAGGCCCAGCACTGTGCACCGTCCACGACAACTAACCCATGGGACGCGGAGGTTGATTCAACGCCAAAAATGTGAGCTGGAAAGGTAGTTCGAACGTCCCGGCCGGGACCGGCCAGACGAAGCGACGCCAGATAGGCCCGCGATCCAGACGCGATATACGCAGCCCATTGACGCGTATCGGAAATGTGCAAATTTTCACACTCGTACTGCGCCCCGCGCTCGACAACTAGACCGTGCACACCGCCTTCGATTTGCACGCTGCCAGGCGCGCTCCAGACTCGACTGCCTAGATGAATCAGCAGACATCGGATCGTCCAGTTTTGATCGGCGGCCTCACCGATCAGCTTGAACCCGCTAAAGGCGACGTCTTGCACGTTACGGAAGATGACGCCGTGGCTCGCGCCATTCTCGTCAGGCGTGAATTTGATCTGGCATGCAGCAGGATCGCTAACATTGCCTTCAATACGGATGCGCTGCGCAAAGGGTTGATTCGTCAAGGTAAAGCCGGTGGTTGTATACACACCATCAGCCACCTTGATTAGCACGTCCGCCTTCAAGGTCTTGCCGATCAGACTGTCCCACGCGGCCAGAATGCTGTCGAACGGTTTACCGGCACCGACCTCAAGCGTGGTAAAGCCGTCAATCCCCCAGTCCCAGTTCTTGATGAATTGCTCGATGCGCCCGTCGATTTCCCCCACCTTACCCGCAAGGGCCTGGGTCGATGCCATCTGCGCGGCAAAGTCGTTCGAGAGGTGCTCGACGCGCCCATCGATTTCCCCCACCTTGCCAGCAACCGCCTGGGTCAATTCATTCTGCGCGGCAACGTCGTTCGCGAGTTGGTCGACGCGGCCTTGAAATTGGCCGACGCTACCACCGACTTGCCCCATCTTGTCCGCAACGGCCTGGGTCAATGCATTCTGCGCGTCAATGGCGTCAGTAAGTTGTTCAGAAAGATTCATGAATCACGATCTCCTACAAATAATGCTGGCCGAGCAGCACGCGGTTCGTGTCGCACAATGCCTTGAGCACGGCCGCAAGCTGTTGGGACTGGATCTGATCGAGCGAGGTGCGCGTGACAAGCACGACGCCCGGATCGATCTTCAACTCGACCGCCGATGCGTTAGTCACATCGGCGATCATGCGGATGTACAACTGCTTGTTCGAGCCCGCCGACATCGAAGGCTTATAGCTCTCCGGATATTTGCCGACCGCGATCATGTCGCCAGCGGTGTCGAACAGTCCCACTTCGCGGACGGACCAACCGCCCACTTGATCGGGAATCACCAGTTCGGCAACCACCCAGCTCGGGTTGGCCGGATCCGTTTCGAGATGATTGATCGGGCCGCGCCAGACTTCGTGGTGAAGCGCGCGCTGCGCTTCGTCCGGATCGTAATAAGCGCCGTTACGGCCGTCGCCGACCGCGATTTCGGTCAGCGCCAGTTTCGGGCCGCCCGCCATGGCGCTGGCGATTTTGGCGCGGCCAACGGCGGTCAGGATCGTAAAAAATTCACTCGCCATGAAGGCTCCTTCTACGCAGTACACGGATAGACCGAAACGGTTTCGACGCCCCAGTGACCGATGCCGATGCACGGCAGCGGGTTCATCTGGTCAAGCGCGGAAACGCTATCGGGATAGACGGTGACGGTTTCGACGCCCCAGTGACCGATGCCGATGTGCGGCAACGGATTCATCTGGTCAAGCTCGGAAACGCTACAGGGGTAGACGGTGACGATTTCGCCAGCGGACACAGCCATGGCGAACGTCGGAATGGGCGAGCGCACCGTGGCGCTCATCGTCAGCGCCTCGAGGCGCGAGCGCTTGTTCTTGTACTTCAGGATCAGCGCTTCCAGACACGCGTATTCGGCCGCGCTGACGCCGCGGCCGGACAGGTCGATATCGAGCCTGAAGCGATACGGGCTGCCGCCGTACTCGAACCATTCGGAAACCACGCCCGTCATGCCGAGCGTCACGAGAATCTGCTCGATCGCCCACGGCGTGCCCTTGTAGCGGTGCAGCTCGATGGCGTTGCGGATTAACGTCCGGCGTTCCTCCGCGCTTCTCGCCAGCTCCCAGCCCTCGAAGCCCATGACATGGAATTGTTCGGCGAGATGGGGCAGGGCGCTTTCGTGAACCGTGTCAATCAGATGGACGAGCAGAGCCGAGAGATCGATGTTGCCGAAGCGCTCGTCGACCAGTTCCGCCAGGATGCGAAACCGCTCGTCGGCCATCAGAACCGGAGTCAACGGCGTCTTACTCATCGTGAATGCCCTGCATGGCCAGCTCGATGTCCTCGCACGTCGCCCATTCATGACGAGCCAGTTCGCGATCCGGGAACGCGTCATTCAGGATCACGCGATAAACGCCTGGTACATGCAATGCAGCGCTTAGTTGACTGCGCACCAGATCGCGGCCGAGTCTGCTCCGGCGGTCCTGTGCATAGCGTTGCGCGGCCATCAGCGCTCGACTCATGACAGCATCCTGATCGAAACCGCGCAACAGCACGATTTCGGCGGCGATGCGATAGCGCACCTCCTGCGGCATCCTCGCCCGGAAATAGTCCGTCAAAGGCCGTCGTTTGCGCTGGTTCAACTGGGCTTCGATCAACACCAGCAGATCATCGCCGGGCAATCCGTCGCGCGTGAGCGGGTACGCTTCGACATGCCCGTCGGGCAGGCCATCTTCGGGGCCGAGCACCGCCACGTCGATGATGTTCTGGTGAACCGCGCGCACGCGTGCCTCGTAGGCTTCGCCATGTCCGGCGTTGCTGTAGTTTTCGGGCGCCAGAATAATGCGCTCGCGCAACGGGTCATCCTCTTCTTCATCCGCGCCGCCGTCTGTTGGCGAGATGTTGACGACGGTGATTTCCACGTCGTCGCTCACATCGAGCGCATCGAACAGGCGGTTGATCTGCCCGGGTGCGCGCCCGTTGCCGATAATGCCGTCTGCTTCGCAGACCGCGCCGACACCCACGGACCGCTGGCCCGCCTGGAGCACGGCATCCGCGCTCGTCACAAAGATCACGGCGCCGTCGCTGCTCTCGACGCGCGTTCCGGCTGGCACCAGTAGATCACGTGCGAGGGCAATTCCGACGCCAAACCGCAGCGTCGTTCGGGCGGGTTGCTCCGGCAGGCGCGTCACGCCAACGAGTTCCCCGAGATAGTCGAGCATCGGCTTGCGCGCGTAAGCCACGAGGTTCTGTCTGGCGGCCTCCTGCAAACCGATACGCACGAGGCTTTCGCGGTAAGCAATCAGGTCGATCAGCAAATGCTCGACTTGCGCCGGATACAGCGTCTTGCCGGATCGCTTTTCGTAATCGGCAACGATCTCTTCCGTGATCGCTTGTGGATCGCGATCAATGAAATGCGGCTCGGGCAGGTTCATCGCGGCACCTCCGTTTCGCGGATCAGGCCATCGGCCAAACGCCATTGCACCCGCAACGTTTCGCGTGCTTCGTCAATCGCGGGAATGACGCGGACAATCTCGCAACGCGGTTCCCACTCGCGAATCGCGTCGACCGACTCGCGCACGACGTGCGGTGTGGCCTGCTGGATCGGCATGTCGAGATACAGATGCAGTTTCGATCCGAACTCCGGTCGATGCGGGTCACTACCTTTCGGAGTTTTGAGGATGATGCGGATCGATTGATCGATATCGTCGATGCCTTCGACCACGTCGTCGCGGTTAAGGGCGGGCTGCCAGTGAACGGAGGTGATGTCGGATAAGCGCGTCATGCCGGTATGATGCGGCGCTGCCGGCAGGCTGGCTATTCATGTAGCTTAAAGACTCAATGCCTGTGATGGTTCGAGTTGCCGCCCGCGTCCATGACCTTGCCCGAGGCCTCGATGTCGCCGTCGACGCGCACGCGACCCTTGATGACCGCGGTCGCACCGTCGCCGCCGGAGCCGGACATGCCGCCTTTGTAGGCCAGTTGCCCGTCGACCGTCACGCTGCCGGTAAATCGCGTGTCGGCCACGTCGAATACGGCTTTCGGTGCGCGCACCACGACCTCGACGCCAGCTTCCATTTCGACCCGTTGCATACCCGATATACGCAACACATGCGTGGCGCGGTCGTATTCGAGCAGCGCGCCATCCTTGAATCGGATGACGAATTTGTTCGGATCGGTGACGGGCGGGCGATCCACATCGGAATAGATCGCGCCGAGAATCACGCCATCCTCACCGCGCCGGTCAAGCAGCAGCGCGACGTGCTCGCCGTTGTCGTAGGTCCAGCAACACTGATCGTCCTGCGTCTTGGGGTACGCGATCGGCAGCCACATCGTGCGCAGGTTGCCGAGATCGGTCAGGCGCACGCGTGCGAATCCCGGTCGGGATGCGCTAACGGTGCCGTATTTGATCGTCGCGCCGAATTCGTCGAATGTCTCGTCGATGCCGTTCATGCGTTGTTCCTGGATTTTCCCTTCGCGGATGTCGTTCCGGCAGCGTCGACTTTGCCGCCTTTACCCGTCTTGACAGCCAGCGATGCGCGCTTGATTTCGATCTCGGTCGTATAGCCGCCGCCGCGATTGAGTTGATGCCGCGCCGATTCGATCAGATACGTGCCCGACAATCGTCCGTATTCCGCGAATGCAAAGGTGTTGCCTGCGACGAGCCGGGTATTGCCGGCTGTCGTCAGTGTGCCTGCGGTTTGCTGCAGATTCGCGCGATCCAGCGCCGCCTGCGTTCTGGTCTGCAATGCGGCCTTCGATCCGGAGCGCGCCGAAAGGCGCAGCGTATCGCCACTGGCTTCCTGGCCGGAGCGCGGCTTGTCGGCGGGTTTCGTCGATGTACCGGCAACCTTCCCGTCTTTATCGTCATTGGCGACCAGCTTGTTCGACACCGCCTTTTTGGTCTTCGGGTCGTGGTACGCGCCTTTCGCCTGCGCGTAGACATCCTTGATCTTGTCGCGCAGGCGAAGCGACGTCAGGTCGGATGGCGCCAGACGAATGACCGGATCGGCCTCACGTAGTGCGGCATGCTCGGTGAATACGAGTTTCGTCCCGGTGATCTTGAAGACATAACCGTATTCACGCGCCAGCCGCGCGAGAAATGCGACATCGCGTTCCTGGAATTGCGTCACCCGATCGAGGCGGATATCGCGGATCGTGCCGACCAGCGTCAAATGATTGCGCCGTGCGATACGGTCGGCAATCGCGGCCAGTGTCGTCTGCTCGTACGCGTGCGGCTGGCGCGTGCGCACGGATTTCTTGACGCTGGTCGCGAGGCCACGGATCGTGACCGTCGACGGCGGATCGGCGAACTCGATCTCGTCGATCTCGAAGCTGCCGCATGGCAGCAGCGGCTCGCCTTCATAGCCGATCTTCAGCGACAACGTGTCCCCCTTGCCCGGGTACCACGCATTGCGCCAGCGGTCGTCCGTGTCTTCGAGTTCGACGTCCAGTTCGTCCGATTGCCCGTCGAGATAATCCGTATAGGAAACTGAGATCACGTACGGCGTGACATCGTTGGTGATGTCCTTCTGCTCGTACATGAGCACGAAAACCGGCGCGGGAACCGCGGCCGCCGCCACGGGAGCGAGATCGTTTATCGCATCCACGGCGGCAGATCCCCGGTCAGTTCATCGGTGGCGATCACGGGAATGGCGAGCAGCAGGCCGCCCGGCAAGGCTGGTGTAATCGGCACATCGGGATTCGCGCCGACGATGCGTTCGTACTCGAACGGCGTCCCGTAGTAGTGGTAGGAGAGCTGATCCCAGCGCTCACCATCGCGTGTCACGTGGCTCAAAAACATCAGTCTGCCCTTGTGATGACCCTGGCGGCGAGCCGGCTGATTGCCGGTTCCGCGTCGAGAAAGGCCTCCCCCGCGCTCGTCAGATTCGACAGCGTGGTGTCGAGCACCTGCCCGATATTGCCGAGGTTGGCGGATGCCAGTGCATGCTTCGCGTCGCGAACCGAGTCGAGCGCAGTCGAACTCGCGCGTATGACGCTCACCACATCGGGAAGCGGCTCGGCGAGCGGCGCGAGGACCGAACCGAGTTTCGCGAGCGGCCCCGACGCGCGTTGCAGGTCGCCGACGATGCCGCCGATTTGCTCCAGTGCGCCCGCTGGATCGTGCGTCAGCCGCTTCGCGGCCTGCACGGTATCGGTTGCGATACGGATGGCCGTGCGCGCCTGATTCGCATACGCGACACCCTGTTTGATGATCTTGCGTACGGACTTTGCCGCCGACTGTATTGCCGACCCTGTCGCCGCCCCTGCCGCTGTCGGTGCGCGTGCAACCGCCTTGGCCGCCTTCGCGGCCACGGGCGGCACCTTCGGCTTGACGGCGGGGGGATTGAGCGGACGCTTCTTGTCGCCCGCGAATTCGCGCAGCGTAATGTTGGCATCGAGGGCCATCACGGTGCCCGATGTGTCGGTCTGCTTGCTGGTGGCTTCGACCGTCGTCAGCACGAACCAGCCCTTGTAATCGCCGTTGCCGAAGACGAGCGCCATAGCCTGCCTGGCCGCCAGCGCCGTGCGCAGCTTGAGCAGTTCCGCTTCCGGGTCGCAGTACTTGAAGTGAAACGAAAGCGCGATGCGGATTTCGTCGAGGTTGTCGCCGACGCGCTGCAGGTGCGGCTTGCCGTGGATCAGCCCGTGCTCGGCGTAGTTCGCGCCGAAGGTGGATTCGAAGCCGTCGAAGTAGCCGATCAGGTCGAACTGGATGTCGCCCAATAATGCAAACATGTCACCCTCCGTATGATCGGCGGGCCTGTCGGGCCGTGACCCGGGCCATCATTTGTTCAAGCTCGTTCAGCGACACCTTGAGCCCTTGCATGACCTGCTCCCTGGCGCCGCCGTTGCCGCCCTGAATCGTGATCGTCGGTGAGAAATGGACCGTGATGGTGGGGCCGCCGGTCGATGCGCCGCCGGTTTTGCCGCCTGCGCGGGCGGTCTGAATACGGCTGACCGACGCGGCAGCCTTTGCCTGGAGTGCCGAGCCGGCCGCGGCGCGCGATGCGATCGCCGTCGCGTCGCCAATACCGATGCCGATGGCCGCGCGCTGGGCGATGTCGCCGCGCGGACGCATGGATACGGGCGAGGGAGAACCGATACCGAACGTACCGGCACGCCAGTTTTTTATGCCGCCGCCAGACCGGACAACGCTGTCCTTCGCCCCGTCGACCACCGGCATGGCAGCCCGCTCTTTGAGCACCGAGCCAGGCGCGCCGTGCGACGCGATCGGCGACTCGCCGCCATTCCCGATGACCGTGCCTTGCGTGACGTGGCCCTGCGCGGCGTTCTCCTGCACGACATTGCCGCTGGTGGCGTCGGTGACGGGCGAGCGAGACCCGATGCCGAGCTTGTCGGCGATCCAGTTCTTGATGTTGTCGACAACCCCGAAGATGGCGTCCTTCACGGCGGCCAGCTTTTCCCGTATGCCGTTGATGAGGCCGTCGACAATGTCGCGGCCGATGGCGAGGAAGCGCTCGGGGAGTTCCGCGACGCTCGTCCAGAGTTCGCCCAAATATTTCTTCGCTGCGCCGACGACCTTGCCGAAGACCTCGCTGATCTTGTCCCAGTTGCGATAGATCAGGTAGCCAGCGGTCGCGATGCCGGCGACGATCATGCCGATCGGGCTCGTCAGGAACAGCCTGCCGACCCACAGCAGGATGCGCCCGATCGTCAACGCGCTGCGCAGCAGGATGCCGCCGAGCACTCTGCCGAGCCCCAGTGCGGTGCGAAAGAAACCGCCGAGGCCCGATGCCATTTGTCCGCCGCTCCAGAGCGAGCGCAGCAGCGTCCATTTGGAGGTGAACAGCGCAATGACCGTCTTGAAGATATTCCAGGCGGACAGGACCAGGTTGACGCCGAAGAGGGCGCCCAGTCCGATAGCCCTGAAGCCGGCAATGCCGATGGCCAGTCCGGCGATAGCCTGAACGACCCCGGGGTGCGCCTGCGCCCACTCATTGACGCGCGCGATGATCGGCGTGAGCGTGTTCATCAGCGTGACCAGAGGCGGCAGCAACGCATTGCCGACCGTAATACCCAGCTCGACAAGCTGCGTTTTCATGCGATCCCATGCCATCCGGGCCGTTTCGCTGCGCCTGACGAAGTCGCCGTCGATTGTGCCGCGCGCCTGCGGGCTCGCGATTGCCGCCTTGTTTTGCGTGTATTTGTCTCCGCCTTCCTGCATGGCCAGCACGTGATTGACACTCCGGGTGTCCTGAAAAATCTCACCCAGGCGGTTGCTCTCCATCAGCTGACGCTGCGTGTTTTCGTCCCCTCTGGCCGCCGCCTCTTTCCACCGTTTGACGAATGCGTCGCCGCGCGATTCGATGAGCTTCATCGCAATGGCAAGCGATGCTTCGTAGCCTGAATTGCCTTCTGCAACGAGGCTCGACATCGACTGCCGATAGTCGATGCCTGCGCTCTCATAGGCCTTGATCGTTGACGGCGCACTCATATGCGCAACCCAGCTGCGCATGTTGGCCATGGCTTCTTCGCCCGAACCGGCGCTCTCGCGCCCGACCGCGAGGCTCGCCATGATCTGGGTGAGCGCGTCCTGCCCCGTGATGCCTTCGGCGGCAAATGCCGCGTTCAACTCCGGCAGGTTCTGCTCCAGGTCTTTCAGGTCCAGACGCCCGATCTTGCTGCCATACGTCACGCGGCTAAACGCTTCCTTGACCGGATCTTCGCCCTTGATACCAAGCGTTTCCGTGAACGAAGATGTCATCCTGGTGAGATCGGTTATCTCGGACTGCGTCGCTGTAGCCACCTTGCCGATCACGCCGGCATAACGCCCGGCGTCGCCGGGTTTCATGCCCGCCGTCACCAGCGCCCTGGTGCCATCGAGAATCGCATCGTGGCTCTGATTCGACGTGATCGCCGCTTCTCGGAGGGTTTTGCCAAGCGCGGTTTCTTCCTGGCGGGAGAGGTTGCCGGCTATCGCGATGTCGCGCAGCTTTGCCTGGAAGTTCGCCGCCTGTTTGACGGCACTGATCATCGGCGCTGCCACGAACTTGACCGCGCCGATGGCCGACGGCCCCGTCGCAACGTGCGTTCCTTGCGAGCCCGTCAGTTGGGACCAGATGGCGCCGCGTTCCTGGCGCATTGCGTTGCCGCGCGCGCGCAGGTCGGTGAGCGTCCGTTGCTGGCCTTTAACCTGTTCGATCGTCCGTCCAAGCTGTTCGTGCTGGGCGCGCAGTTCGCCAGTATTGCGCGTGGGGCCATTGCGCGTGCGGGAGCTGCGAGGCTGGTTCAGCGCCTTGCCCAGGTGCGTATGTTTGGCTCGCAGTTCGCCGGAAAGCTGGCCGAGGTCCCTGAGCGTAGTTCGGGTGCTGGAAAACAAGGTGCCGAAGCTCGCCATGATCCCGGCGCGGAAGCCATTCATGATCCCTGCGCCGCTCTTGACGCCAACGTAGAACTTGCCTGCCATGTCAATCCTTGCGCATTATCGTGCGTTATCCGCGCGCGCCCTCGATCCGGCGCGCCACCTCGCGCTCCGCCGCACCGACCCACCACCAGTAGTCGTCCATGTCGAGTTCGGCAATTTCGGACGGCTGCATTTTCATTACCAGCAACATCAATTCGTCCAGCGGACGCAACATCGCATCGAGCGATTCGCGTGTTCGCCGAGCGTTACGCGGCTTGCTTTGTGTCGCCTTCTGCGATGCCGTCAACCATGTCACGAAAGGCATCGGTGAGGCTCTTCGAATCCGCGATGTCGAGTTCGCCGATGTCCTCCAGCGTGAGATCGGTCAGGCGCGCCATCAGAAAATCTTCCTGCTCGGCCGGGTCGTCGCTGTGCCGCGCGGCGGCGGCGATGTCCTTGCGCTTGCCGCGGCGAAGCGTAAGCGACGCGATCGTTGCGCCGCTGGCGCTTTTAAGCGGGAATTTCAGGGGGATTTTGATGGACATCGTTCGTTCCGTTGAATGAAAAGTGAGTAACAGATGAGGCCATTGTCGGCGGATCGCACGCCTCGGGCTATTAACGGACGTTCATGCCTGCCCGGGGAAAACGGGGAAAAAGACCCGCCGGAGCGGGTCTTCGGCGTGCGCCGGTGAATGACCTTCGAAGGCTCTTAGCCGCCGATGTTCGACCGGTATGTTGCGAGCACATCCTTTCCGCCGACGCGGAAGATGTTCGCCATGTAGTCGATCTCCAGCATTTCATCGCCGTCGACCACCTGCTTGACGTAGGTCGCGCCGAACGACGACGAAAGATCGGCGTTCTCGTGCTGCTTGAACGTGCCGAGCGGATTCTTCTTGAACATCACGGTCAGGTACGTCACGAGCGCGACTTCGCGCGTGCGGCCCTGCGTCGTGTACTGCTCGATGCTCGAACGGCATTGCAATTGCACGGCCTTGAACGGATTGGCCATCACGAGCGCGACGTCCGAATAGAGCGAATTCCACTTGATTTCGCCTTCCAGCTTGTCGAAACCGGCGGGCAGTTCGATCTTGCCGACCATGCCGAGCGCCTTGTGCTCCTGCATGATCGTCTGCACGTCGGGCAGCTTGATTTCCTCGGCTTTGCCGAGCATCGAATTGCCGTTCACGTACACGTTGGCGTTCACGATACGGTTGATCTGGATACCGCCTGCCATGATTACTTCCCTCCCTTGAGCGTCAGCAGATATTCCGACGTAATCTCGGTTTCGAACGTCAGGCGCTCCATCGGCGGAGGCACCGTGTACTTGTAATTGATCAGCAGATGCCCAGCCGCCAGTTCTTGCTCCGGATTCCGGCTCGGGTCATACCATGCCTTGAAGCCGAGCAGCGCGCCGTCGCCAATCAGCTTGCGGCCGAAACCGTTCACGGATTCGAGCAGCGAATCGATCAATGCGTTGTCGATGGGCATGTCGATGTACTGCATGCTGAAATACCGCAGCGATTCGTTGATGACGTCGCCCGTGCGCCGCACGTTTTCGAAGTTGCGCATGTGCGAGACGGTCGGGAAGGCAGCGGTGCGGTTGCCCCACAGACGGTAGCCCGAGCCGTAACTGCTGAATACCGTCGTGATGCCTGCCTCGTTGAGCAGGTTCACTTCCGATTGCGGATCGTCGATCATCGCCGTCAGCGGACGCTCGACGCCCGTGACGCCGACGAGCGGCTGGTTCGAGCTCGACCACCAGTAGCCCTTGTCCAGATCGACCTTTGCGCGCAGGCCGGCTGCGCGGGTCGACAGGGGTTCGAGTTGTTCCGTATTCGTTGCCGGGTCGTAGACCTTGACGTGCGGGTAGCAGAGGCGCACGCGGTCGCTCGAGGTAGTGAAGAAATTGTCCGGGCCTCGACCGGCCATCACATCGGCGAACGTGGTGCCGACCCACGCGTCGATGTACGCGATCGCGCCCAGTTGGTTCGCCATCGACTCAAGCTCGCCGGACACCGAGTACAGGCTGCCGTACCCGGGCGAGATCAGGATTTTCGGGGAGAAGCCGTACAGGTTGAAGGTGTCCTTCAGCGCCATCAGTCCCGTTCGGCGCCCTGCCGCGTCGACGCCGCCGATGATTTCGCGCGCCCTTATCATCTCCGGAAAGGCCCAATCGTAACGCGCGTGGAGCTTGGCGCTTTGGTCAATGGTGCTGTCCCTGGTAAGCACGAGTTCGCCCAAGATCGGGTCGAGCGTGTAGTCTTTGCCAGCCACGAACTGGGTCTTGTCATCTTCGCTAAACAGCGCCAGGTTCGAGACTACCGGAGCCCAAAGGCGGGCGCGCTTCGTCGCCGGGTCAAAACGCACGTCCTCACCGCGACCGGTGACGCTGTGCACTTTCGGATCGAGCACGTTCACGACGATGACGGTACCTGCGCCGAAATCGTAGATGCTCTTCAGTGCCTGCGGAATCGTGAAGCCGGGAATGTGCGGGCCGAATTGTGCGGCATCCTTTTCAGACAGGCACAGCGTCGGCACGTTGATGGGCCCGGTCGGGGCCGTGCCGATCAGCGCGATGACGGCAGACTTGACGACCTTGACCGGACGGGCGCCGGTTTCCCTCTCGATGGTTTCGACACCATGCAGATAGTTGGCGGACATCGCTTATTCCCCCTGGCTGGTTGCACCGGCCTCGCCGGCCGATGCAGTTTCTTGCTGGCCGGACGCAGATTCGTCGGCCAAAGCGGGCGTCACGTACCCGAGCGCGAGCAGCGTCTGGGTATATTCGTGCGCTTCCGGCAGATCGACCTCGCGCGTGGGGAGGAGGATGATCTCGCGCACATTGTTGCCATCCTTCAAAGTGACACCGCTGGGCGGCCCGCTGTAAATGTATTTCATGAGTGTTCCTCATCGGGTTCGTATTGGACACGCGTAAGCGGCCGCGCATCATTGGGGGCGCTTTCCTCCACGATGACGGAGGCGGACGACAAGTCCAGCGCGTACTGCCATAACCCGGCTTCCTCGCCGAGAAATGTTTCGGAGACCGCTGCAAGCTTCAAGCAGTCTGGAGGTCGAAAACCGACCAGGGAGGCGCGGACCTGGTCGAGGACGTCAATCGCACCGTCACGTCCATTCAATTGACGCGCGACGATCGTCACGGAAAATTGAATGCGTCGCGGCTGCACGACGGCCGCGGTGTCGACGGTTGCATCGAACCGGCTGCCCGGATAGCTGACCAGCAGCGCACCAACCGCATCGTTCAGCCAGTAATCCGATGGTTGCTCGGGGAAGTGCTCCACGGCGAGCGTCGGCAGTTTCGCCTTCAGTCGCGCGACGATTGCGTCGATCATTTGGAGGGTCGTCGCCATCAGCAGCGCTCCTGCGTGTGGCGGCCGTCGGCAAGCTGCAGTTTGAAGTTCGTGTTCAGCGCTTCGTACTGCTTTGGATCACAGATGCTCGCCGTCGCAGCAGGTTTCGCTTCGGAAATATTCAGCACGCGGCCGCTCATGGCGGTCCGCTGGCTGGATTGAAAAATGTGGAGGGGCGTTGTGTCCATGCCGCCCATCATGGGGCGGCTGACCGGCACGGTCTTTTAATCGACGTGAAGAGTAGGGCGGTGTGCGCGAAAGGACGCAAGAGGGAAACGAGAGGGAAGTGCATTGCGCCTCTCGCATCATAGACGCGCAGCAACGGGTTTATAAAACGATTCGGTGGTCCGCCGTGCTCGGGCGGGTGGCTTCGGGCGGATTGGAAACACCAGGCCGCCACGGGACGATTTTCAGATGGCGTCGCGAAAATGACGCAAGGCGGCGGCCTGCGCTTCGGGCGCGGCCTCGGGCTGCAACTGCTATTTAAGGAAGTCGCGCTCGATGCTGGAGACGTAATCCATCGAGCGGCTGATCGGATCGAGCATCGAAACGTTCGTTACCGCGCTTCTCCCTCGACTCCCTCGATAAAGTCGATCAGCCTGTTCAGTTGCGATTCGATGTCGCGGGCGCGCTGGGCGGCGTCGACGTGATGCGCGAGGACGTCGCCCAGGCATACCCCGGAATCAAGGGCTTCATCGGCGTCGGCCTGCGCAGCAGTTCCGGCGGAAGCACCGGCTGCGGGCACGCCATCGGTGGCGGCAGCGGCGTTCCACAAGCGGACAATACCGACAGTAAACACACAGCGAGGCAGATTCTCGAGAGGCGCTTCCGGCGTTGGGCGATATTGATTCGTGACATTGGCTATGCTCCGTTTCAGTTCATCGGCTTCGAGTGCGTGCCGGGCTTTCTCGGCGAACAGGTCGCCCGCCAGAGCGGCTGCGCGTTGCGTTTGCTCGCGCTCCTTCGCGCGGGCCTGTTCGATCGCGGCGCGAGCGCGATCCGCGTACTGGCGTTCGAGCGCTGTGACCTTCGCGTCGCCAGCAAGCGCGCCTGCGTGATATCCGCTGAAGTAGGCGATTGCGCCCGCCGCCATCGCGGTAATTGCGGCGACGGTGACGACCGCCGTCGCGCACCGACCGCGCGAGAGCAGGGCGGGAAAACTCATGAGCACACTCCCGGCCCGAATCCGGCCTTCATGTAACGCGGTTCGAACGTGCGCAGAATGACGCGCGGGTAGCCGCGGTTTTCTCGAAATGCGGCGGTATGCCGACCGGCGTTGAATCGTTCGACGTGGCCGAACCAGCGTTGCCGATCGGCACCATTTGCCAGCGCGAGTCGCTGGTCGCGATAGACCCAGCCGAGGCCGCCGTTATAGGCGGAGAGCGTCATCGCCATGCGTTCGCACGCACTTGCTGCCGTGATGCGCTGCCACAGGTGCCGGTCGTAGCGCACGAGCGCGCGAATCGACCAGGACGGATTGAATGGGCGCGCGTCGCCGAGTTCGGCGGGATAGGCCCCTGCGATCCAGTCCGCCGTCGCGGGCATGAATTGCGACATCCCGCGCGCGCCGACGACGCTGACGGCGTCAGCACGCCAGCGGCTCTCCTGGTGGATTTGCGCAGCGAACGACGCGACGGGCGCATCGATTCCCCAGACGGCGCGTGCGTTGCGCGTCAGTTCGGCGCGATATGCCAGCGCCGCTGTGGGCACTTGCGTGGGCGCCAGCGCGGGCACTTGCGCGGGCACCTGCGCGGGCACTTGCGCGGGCACTTGCGCGAATGCCGTCGCGCCGATGAGCGCGAGGACGACGGCGATCAGCACACGCATGATCAAAGGCCCAGCGCGACGCCGACCACGACACCGAAAACGATCAGCGCGCGCCTGAGCATGGCGGCGGCAAACACGAGTTCGTATCCGGCAACCACGCGGTAGTCCGCGTCGAGCGCAGGCTCGGCCGAACCGGATCGCCAGTCGAATTCGAGGTAGCTGTCCGGGCGTGCATACGGAAACAGCGCGCGGTCGAGCCAGTACGCGACAACCGCAGCGAGGCTGATGAGACTGAGTTTATAGAGCTCGACGGGGAGTTGTTGCGGGGAGATGATTGCGATCTCAACCACGAGCAGCACGGCGGCAACAAGCCAGCCGACCATGCGTGGAAAGCGGGTGCTGAAAGACATGTGCGCCTCCTGAGTCAACATGGCGCCATGATCGGCGCAAGTCAGGAGGGGGTCTTTTAATCGGGTTTAGCGGCGACGCCGGATTACGCCGCGGATCGGATAGCGCTTTCCGCCACGCATGCATTCCGGGAGAGGAGCACTCGATTCGGCACGGTCAAAAAGACCGAAGAATCGGGGCTGAGCCACGCGCTGCAAGGTTGAGCGGAACTCGGGCTATTGCAGGAAATAAACGACGACTGCCTGATCTTGTTTGACGCTATGCGAGAGCGGAGGCTGGCGGTTCGCTGTCGCCGGTCTCCCGCTCTCTCTTCTTCAGCGTATTGAAACGCCACGTCATCGCTGCAGCCGACCGCGAAAAACAATATCACGATCGTCATCCGGCGCCTGATTTTCTCTCGCAGCCGCGACAGCAATACCGGATACGTCGCCGTTCGGGACGTTGCGCGTACCTCCATACCGTCGCCGCCGGATTCGGCGGCGATCATTCCGATGCGATCGTCATCGATGCGTTCGGCCCGAACGACAAAACGATGTCTGCGACCATGCTCGTCGCAGACAATCTCGATTCGATCCGGCGGCAGGCCATCAGGCGGCCGAGCTACGCTTCCCTGGTTTCGCGACTGCAGAGGCCGTCCTCCGAACGACGGCCTGGTCTTCGGGCGCGCTGTGGCGGTAGTTGTCCAGC
This sequence comes from Paraburkholderia denitrificans, assembly GCF_042655705.1. Taxonomy (NCBI): domain Bacteria; kingdom Pseudomonadati; phylum Pseudomonadota; class Betaproteobacteria; order Burkholderiales; family Burkholderiaceae; genus Paraburkholderia; species Paraburkholderia denitrificans. The sequence continues at coordinate 223,058 of NZ_JBHSMP010000038.1, forward strand.
AACACCTCTTCCTCTTTCGTCAGCGTGCTCTCAAGCGGCTGGGATCGGGTGCCTGTCGCAACGTAAAGCACGTCGAGGCCCACCGTGGACCATTCGGCGAGATGGGCAATGTCGGGTGACTTTGTGCCGGCCTCCCAGCGAATGAGCGAGCTTTTCGACGCCCCGACCAATGCGGCAAAGTCGGGCTGGGTATATCCCAGGCGGACACGCTCCTCTTTTAGTCGATCCCCAATTCCCATAAATGAACCTAGTAGGCTTGACAGTTCCATTTATGGAACTTATAGTGACACGCACCAACACGATTGAGCACGGTATCACACGATGACGCAACTTCGAACGAGGACGGAGGTTCGGAAAATGCTCTCCGAGAGCGGTAAAGCGGTCGCCGAAGTCGCTCGCGATCTCGGCGTTCACGTGAACACGGTCCACGGCGTACTGGCGGGTCGCCCTGCAACACGTGGGGATGCCCACAAGGTGGCGGTCGCGCTCGGCTTGAAGGCGGGCACGCTTGAGCCGGTCCGTTATCTATGCATGACCGGCATGCAGCCGGCGCAAGGTGCGGCTGGAAGTTGACGATGCGAAACCTGCCGCAGTGGCTGCGGGCCGCGTCGGCCGCGCACATGGCTGTTTCGTATTTCTGCGGCGATCACATGTCGTACCTGCTGCGTCGCATTACCCCTGCCTGAATATCCCTTGACTGCTTCCGAAGCCGGGAATCCGGACGCGTGAGCTTCAAGTGAGCGTCGTGAGAAAAGGATTAATCGCCTTCGTTTTATTTAGGAATCCATATATGCGGCCAGATTTGAATCGTCTGCGCCAGGTCATTGCACGCCAAGGCGGGCGCGGATTCGATGATGAGGAGGTTTTACCGTGATCAAGATGAGTGAGCAGAGAAGCACGGCCCAATCCGCCGGAAAGGTGCTGGAAGTCCTCAATGTTCTTCTCGGAAACTTCGCGCACGGGCTGACGCCCGGCGAACTCGCGAAGGCGACCAGTCTGTCGCCGTCGAACATCACGCGCTATATCGCGACCCTCGAAGAGAAGGGCTTCGCGGAGCGCGTCGCCGAAACCGGGCGGATTCGCCCTTCAGTCCGGCTCGCCCAGCAGGCCGTCGTCATCCTGCGCAGCCTCGATTCCGCCCGGCAGCGTGTCGACGAAATCGTCCACCGCGTCTGTACACCCCAATAACCGCCTGGAGTAACCATGGCACGTAAAAAGGCCACGCCCACGACCGTCAATATGACGCCTGAGCCGCTCGCACCCGCGCTGCAAGAAAGTGCGGAAGCGGCGAACGTTTTGGCCGCTGTTCAGGCGGGCTACAACGATGAGCGAGACCTGCTCAACCAGCTTCTCGGGCAGGCTCAAATGGCGGATGCGTTCGCCAGATTTTCGGTCACGGTGACCACTTCCAAACTGGCTTTCGTAAAGGAAAACAAGCTCTACCGGGCCTTGAAGGGAATCAAATCCGGGCACGGTGACCAACTTCTGGATGGAACCTGGGATGAATTTTGCCGTTTGATCGGACGCTCACGGGAACACGTCGAGCGCGATATCGCCAATCTCCGGTCGTTTGGCGAAGAGGCCCTCGAAAGCATGTCCCGCATGGGCATCGGCTACCGCGAGCTGCGCCAGTTCCGCCGCTTGCCCGACGACCAGAAGAGTGCGCTGATCGAAGTCGCCAGGTCCGGAGACAAGGATTCATTCATTGAACTGGCCGAAGACCTGATTGCAAAGCACGCGAAGGAAAAGGACGCGCTGACCAAAGAAGTGGAAGCCATCGCCGCCGACAAGGAGGCGAGCGAGCGCGTCGCGCAGGGCAAGGAAGAGACCATCAACAAGCTTCAGCGCGAAGTGATCCGGTTATCGAAACCGCTCGCAGTCGTGCCGTGGGATGAGCGCGTCGCGCCGTTCCAGAAGGAGATTACCGAACGGCAATCGCTGCTCGACGCGGCGATTGGGCAGCACAAGAAGGCCGTCGAGGCGCTGGATGCGTGGCTGACGACCGAGATCACCAGCCAGCCGGATTACGATCCGGAAGCGCCCGTCGCGTTGCCGCCGCCGGTGCGTGCCGTGCTGCTGCATCTGGACGACGCGGTGAATCGCACAGCGTCACTCGCGGCCGGGCTGCAACACGAACTGCGGTTGCGATTCGGTGGCGATATTGCCGATGCGCGCCGACACGTTCTCGATGCCGATGCATGAGGCTGACCATGGCAACTTCGGTGCCTCCGGACGTACGCGAGATGCTGCGTGACCTGGCCCGCCGTCTCGATGCCGCCCGTCACGGCGAACAAACGCCGTTGGTGCGGGAGGCGGCAGAGTTTCTCGGGTGGTCGGTTCAGACGGTCTATCGCCAGTTAAAGCGGGTTGCCGGGCGTAAAACGACCCGGAAGGCGCGCGCCGACAAGGGCTCGACATCGGTCAGCGAACAGGCCTTGACGATGCTCGGTTCGGTCCAGCGCGAAGCCGTGCGCGACAACGGCAAGCAAACGCTGTTCACCACGACTGCGCGCGGCATGCTGGAGCAAAACGGCGTTGGGCTGAAGGTGAGTAACGGCCAGCTCAATCGCCTGATGCGCGATCGCAAGCTGAATGCCGGTTCGCAGCGGCACGCGAATCCGGTGCAGTCGCTGCGCGCTCCGCATCCGAATTATCTGCATGAGGTCGATCCGTCGCTGTGCCTGGTGTACTACCTCAAGGGAAGTCAGTACATCATGCGCGATCGCGAGTTCTACAAGAACAAGCTGGAGAACTACGCCAAGGTCAAGTTCAAGGTATGGCGCTACGTTCTGTACGACCGCGCGAGCGGCGTGATCATCGTGTGGTATTGCGAAGCGGCGGGCGAGAATCAGCACAACCTGTTCAATTTTCTGATGTTCGCCTGGGGGCAGCAGCCGGGCCGCGTTTTCCATGGCCTGTGCCAGTTCCTGCTGTGGGACAAGGGGAGCGCGAACACCAGTGCCGCGATCGGAAACCTGTGCCGTGCGCTCGGCGTTCGCACGCTCGAGCACAAGGCCGGTCAGGCGCGCGTCAAGGGCGGCGTCGAGGTCGGCAACAACATCGTCGAAACGCAGTTCGAATCGCGTTTGCGCTTCGAACCCGTGGACAGCATCGAACAACTGAACGCGGCGGCGGTGGCCTGGAGCACTCCGTGGAACGCCGGGCTGATCCCCGGGCAGGACACGCGATTGCACCGGCCTGGGCTGGACGAGCCTGTTGCGCGCTTCGACCTGTGGCAGCTGATTCGTCCCGAGCAGCTGGTGCTGTTGCCGCCGGTCGACGTCTGCCGTGCCTTCATGACGGCCCGGGAAGAAACGCGCAAGGTGCGTGCGGATCTGATGATTTCCTATCGGCATCCTCAGGCAAAACGTTCCGCTGACTATAGTCTGCGCGGTCTCGATGGCGTGTGTTGCGGCGATGAGGTCTCGGTATCCGCGCTGATCTTCGGTGACCGCGCCATTCAGGTGACGGTGCGCGTCTACAACGGTGAGGACCGTGTCTATCAGGTCGAACCGGTGCAGAGCTACGACGCGTTCGGCCAGTCATTGAACGCCGCCATTGTCGGCGAGGAATACAGGGCCATGCCGCATACCGCTATTGAGCGCGCGGCGGCTGACATGGACGCTCAGGCCTATCCAGGCATGTCGTCGAAAGAGGCCGAGGCCGCGCGCGCCAGGCGCGTTACGCCATTCGAAGGCCGCCTTGACGCGCATTCGTATCTGGCGGATGTCGAGTTGCCGGCCTACCTGCCGCGTCGTGGGACTGCGCATGAGCTTTCCGCACCCAAGATCGAAGTGGCGGCGCTTTCGCTGATCGAGGCCGCGATACGGATCAAGGCGGCTGTCGAGGCGGCGGGCGGCGAATGGTCATCCGAGCGCTTTCGCTGGCTGCAGCAGCGCTATCCCGATGGCGTTTCGCAAGAGAAACTCGACGCGATCGTCGCCGAACTGACCGGCCCGCGCGCGGATCTTCAGCAGCCGCTGCAGGTCGTGCGCGCAGCGGCGGGAGGTCGATGATGCTGATTCTGAAAAACGTCCTGCAACGCGCCGGCCTTAAACAAGGCGAACTTGCAAAACATCTCAATCTCTCGCATGCGGCGGTCGCTCAGATCGTCAATCACGGTGCGTGGCCGCGCAGCCTCGACAACGTCGCACTGCGGATGCGCATTCTCGATTACTTGCGGCACAAGGGCGTACCGGATGCCGATTCCGGCGTTTTCGATGAAGTCGTGAAGCTGGGTAGTCCGCAAAGAATCCTGGCGGATTCGGCGGACTGCCCGGTCCCCCGGCCGCACGGCCATACCGATCTCAACCAGGAGGAATCCATGTTGCTGCGCAAACAGGTTCTCGCACCTGCCACACGGAAACACTTTGGTCTGTTCCGCGATCCGTTCGCGGACGATATCCACTCGCATGAAGACATGTTCGTCAGCCCGGACATCCGATATGTGCGTGAGGCGATGTTTCAGACCGCGAAACATGGTGGGCTGCTGGCGGTCGTGTCGGAATCGGGCGGTGGAAAAACGACGCTGATGCGCGACCTCGAAGACCGGGTGACGCGCGAGAATCACTCGATCATCGTGATCAAGCCGTATGTGCTGGCGATGGAAGACAACGACAAGAAGGGCAAAACGCTGAAGGCGACGCATATCGCCGAGGCGATCATGGCCGCTGTCGCTCCGCTGGAGAAAATCAGGAGCAGCCCCGAAGCGCGCTTCGCGCAATTGCACAAGGCGCTGAAAGAAAGCCATGCAGCGGGTTATCGCCATTGCCTCGTAATCGATGAGGCTCACGCATTGTCGATTGCTACGCTCAAGCATCTGAAGCGGTTTTTCGAACTGGAAATGGGCTTTAAGAAGCTGCTGTCGATCATCCTGATCGGCCAGCCGGAATTGAAGGTCAAACTCTCCGAGCGCAATCAGGATGTCCGTGAAGTCGTGCAGCGATGCGAAATGGTCGAGCTCGTTCCGTTCGATGGCGCCCGCCTGGACGAATACCTGCGATTCAGGTTCGGCCGCCTCGACAAACCGGTCGGCGACGTGATCGACGCCAGTGGCATCGACGCGCTGCGCGCGCGGCTCACGATGACCGGCACGCGGCGCGATCGTGCCGAAACCGTGTCGCTCCTGTACCCGCTGGCGGTCGGCAATCTCATGACCGCCGCGATGAATCTGGCTGCTGGCCTCGGCGTGCCGGTCGTGACAGCGGATGTCATCAGGGGAGTCTGAGATGAGCGCCATCGTGCAGATGAACCTGTCGGCCCCGCGAAAGCGCCTGTCTGATGGCGCACGGGTATTCGATGCGGAATGCGTGTCGCGCCTCACGTTGCTGAACGCTTGTGCGCGGGCGCTGCGTGGGCTGGGCTACCGGGTGCTGTCCGAAGAAATCGCGCCTCGTGATGGCGGCCGGCCGATGATCCGCATTCGTCCGTACACGGAGAAATCGTCCGACCTGTTGCGACAGCTCGCGGGCGGTGTGTCTATCCTGCGGCGAGGCCATCGTCAGTTTGCCTGCGTCATCTGGATGGGCGTACTGGTGACGTGGGAAGTGGCGACATGATCGACATCGATCCAAATTGTACTCGATACCGCGACGGCGAATGCGTACGCGCGACGTTGGGCAATTTCGCTTGCCGTGAGCGTTTCGCGGTGTTCACCCTACTGAGTGTCGATGAACGCGGAGGACATCAATGCATTCGAAAACTGACCGGGGGCCTCAGTTTCGGCCGAGGCTCATTCGTTTGATTCACGTTGCAAAACGGGATTTAAACATGCACGACGACAGCTACCGTAGCGTGCTGAGGCAGATTGGAGGCAAAGCATCTTCCGCCGATCTTACGGTTACGGAACTGGAGAAGGTTCTGGAGCATCTGAAACGCTGCGGATTTAAGGTTCGTTCCAGTAAAGGGGCGTGTCGTCAGGCCGATGACGCTCAATCGAAGATGATCCGTGGTTTGTGGCTCGAGCTGGCGGCGTGCGGCGCTGTGCAGAATCGGGCTGAGGAAGCATTGGCCGCTTTCGTCAAGCGCATGACTGGTGCCGACGCACTCGACTGGCTCAGTTCCGCGCAGGCATCGCGGGTTATCGAACATTTGAAGCGATGGCGGGATCGCATAAAGGAGGCAGTATGAAGACCAAATCGAAACAGCAGAAAAGAAACCTGGAGTTGCTGACCGATCTTGCACAACAGGTAGCGCACATGCTCGTCGAGCTGGCAACTGTCCGGCAAGACGTGGCCGCCATGATTGGAGAAGAGGTCGCCGAACGCATGGCGTTGCATTGGGGCGGCCAGAATCTCTATTTCCCGATGGGCAAGGCTCTGAAGCTGTCCCGGCGAGATCGCCAGATATACGCCGAGTTCAATGGGGAGAATCACAGCGAACTGGCGCGGAAGTTCGGCCTGTCGCTGCAATGGGTCTATGCGATTGTGAAGGCGGTTCGTCAAGAGGAAATCGAGCGACGCCAGAGCAAACTTTTCGATGCGGGCGATGATGTTTGAGTGACGGCGGTCGTCGGTTTGCGGGGTCGCCGTCGTTTTCAAATGCTGGAACGGATTTTCAACGTCCTTGCCAATTGGTAGCATCTCGTCCTGGTCAGGCCTACGGTTATCGCACTTGTCTCTGGTTGTTTATCTCATCTCTGTTCAAGCGACTGTTGCCACTATTTTTGTAGCGTCGTCGCGTCGAGCAGCAAATTCCGAATAGTAGACATTTCCCATACCGCCATTGTCGTGACCCAGTGAGCGCCGGAATCCACCGTGTGGTCTTCTATCTCAAGGATAGGTTCGGGAAAAGAATAGGGTGCCGACTCGAATTGGACAGGCCGGTATTCGAAGTTGACGCCATTTTGATTTCCAGCCAGATCGATATTGGCAATTTGAGGATAAAGCCTGCGAGGAAGCGTACCCAAACACAGATACCGGATATCGCTTCGAACGATATTCTTCAACGACTGAAAGATAAGCTCGTTCGAGAAATGGATGAAACAGTCACGTATGAAGATCATGTCTGAAGACGGCAGAATATCTGCTGCGATGTCAAGTACAACAAACTGCCGGGAGAGCGAGCCGTAGGCTGTGGTGTTGGCGTCAATCATGTCGGGAACGATGTCACCGCCGATGTAATCGATGCCGGCTAGATCGACGGCTTTCATCCAGTTGAAGTCACCACATGGAAGGTCGAGCAGACGAGATACGCCGAGCTTACGCAAAGCGACGGGGAGTCCTTCGGCCAGCTTCTTTGTGAAACGCTGAGCCGACCCATAACCTGATCGGCTTTCTGCGCTCTTCCAGAGATTTTCCTTGTAGACCCTGGTAAAAAATTCGGATCGGTTATTCGGCATCGCTCATCCGTGGCGTTTGGTGGGGTTTCCTGTTCGGTGCGACGAGCCAGGCGGCTGCACAGACGCGCGCGGTCAAGCAATTCGCAGTATCGCAGGGTATCGTGACGACGGTTTCGGCCGTTGCAGGTTGGGTAGGATTACGCCGCGCGACGGGCGTAGATACCCTCGATATCTGACAGTTTGTGATTGCGGGGGATTTTGCCGATCTCGCGCTGGAAACCAAGGTTCAGGAGGTGTCCCTTCACAGTCGCACGTATATCGCGCGGCGTGAAGCGGCGTATATCGAAGTCGCTGCATGTCCGCATTGAGCGAGTGCTCCGGGCGAGACTGACCGTCGCTCAGGGATGACGGATTCGATCGGTAATCCGCGATGAAAAAAAGCCCGCGAGATGGCGGGCTTGAATCCATATTGAGGTAAAACATGGAGGAGACGAGGTGAAGTATAAACCTTGCGTATCCGGAAGGAATGCGACGGGGCGTCGCGATTAGAAGCGTTAGCTATTCCTCTTTCTCAGGCCGCCGCGATCGGATTTGCATGATGCGCTCTGTTTCGGGTCAGTTGACCTTGTGCGCGTTCTGGTCGCGCGTCTTCCCGTCACAGCGTACTGTCCTTTTCATCCCGTGGATCCACCATTTATCGGACCGGACATCTTTCGCGTAGCAGTTCGTTTCCTGGCGTGCGCTACGCATAAGCGGAGTTAACGAACAGCAGCGCCGCCTGGGTTTTGTCCCGGCGGCGTCTTGCATTTGGGTGCGGAGTGTCGTTTCGGAGATAGGGAAAAATTTCAGGTGCCGAAGCGATGACTCACCAGTTCGGCAACCGCTTTGCCGAGGCGGTGGTGCTGTTCGGCCTCGTAGTGAATGCCGTCGGTATCGCTCACTTTGACGATGTCGCCCGCGTCGAGAAACGCCGAACCGAATTTCACGGCGACACGCTCGTAGAGCGGCGCGAGCAGTCGCGATTTGGCTGCACCGCCTGTGAAGATTTCGCCGAGGAAACCCACTTCGTCAATCGGTGCTGGTGCGATCAACAGGACGTGCGGCGTGGCGCCGCCCGGTCCAGCACGGCAGGCGATGAGTGTTTCGAGCAACAACGAGACTGAATTTGCGATATCGGCTGGTGTGACGGAAAACCGCGTTTTGAGATCGTTGGTGCCGAGCATGAGCACGACTACGTCCACTGGTAACTGACTTTCGAGGCATGGACGCAGGTAAGAGAGTCCGTTCTTGTGCTGGCCCTGAATCGGATCGTCGTGGACGGTGGTACGCGCGGGCAGTCCTTCCTCGATGACGCTCCAGGTGTTGCCAAGCGCCGCCTGGAGTACGCCTGGCCAGCGGTCGGCGGGGCCAAAGCGCTCGAACACGCCAGGTAGCGTCAGGGGTTTGGTGCCGTGCGTATTGGAATCGCCGTAGCAGAGCAGGGTGCGGGACGCCATGAGTTCCTCGCTTGCAAGTGAGTTGCCGATCCGAAATCCCGATAGCACGTGGTGGGTACTGCCGGGTGAGGGAATGCCTCCGCAGACTATATGAGATTATTCGACGACTGGTCCAATTGGTCTGTAACGTGCCGCACCTCACTGCGCTTGTCGCACACGGCAGCCGAATGATTCGTTGGGCGAGGCTGCGCGCGCCGTGTTTGCACGGCCTCGTCCGTCATTTCCGATTCCGATGGGCAACCTGACGTGCTGCCCGCGTGGCGGCAGTGCGGCTACGCGTTGCCGATTGGAAATATCTGAATTTTCAACCTGGCGTGGGTGTCGCGGTTACCGCGGCCTGCGTCTTCCAGGAGAGTAGTGGATGTCCGCATTGTTCGAATCGTTCAAGCTCAAAGATGTGTCTTTGCGCAACCGTATCGCGGTGCCGCCGATGTGTCAGTACTCGTCCGTCGACGGTGTCATCAACGACTGGCATCACGTCCATCTCGCGCAGATTGCGCGCGGCGGCGCGGGCCTTTTGATTGCCGAGGCGACTGCGGTGTCGCCCGAGGGACGTATCACGCCGGGCTGCGCCGGTTTGTGGAATGACGCGCAGGCGCAGGCGTTCGCGCCGACCGTGGCCGCGATCAAGGCGGCTGGCGCCGTGCCGGGCATCCAGATCGCGCACGCGGGCCGCAAGGCGAGCGCGAACCGTCCCTGGGAAGGCGACGACCACATTGCCGACGGAGATGCGCGTGGATGGCAGACGATCGCGCCGTCTGCGATTCCGTTCGGCGCCAATCTGCCGAAGGTGCCGAAGGCGATGACGCTCGACGATATCGCCCGCGTGCGCGAGGATTTCGTTGCGGCGGCAAAGCGGGCGCTGGACGCGGGCTTCGAGTGGCTCGAACTGCACTTCGCCCATGGCTATCTCGGGCAGAGCTTTTTCTCGCCACATTCGAATCAACGCGCCGATGCATACGGCGGCAGCCTCGAAAACCGCAGCCGTTTCCTGCTGGAAACACTGGCTGCCGTGCGCAAGGTCTGGCCTGAGCGCCTGCCCCTGACGGCGCGATTCGGCGTGATCGAATACGATGGCCGCGATGAGGAGACGCTTGCCGAATCGATCGAACTTGCGAAGGGTTTCAAGCGTGAAGGGCTCGACATGTTGAGCGTGAGTGTCGGCTTTTCGACGCCGACCGCGCAGATCCCGTGGGCCCCTGCGTTCCTTGCGCCGATCGCGCAGAAGGTGCGCCGCGCCGTCGGCCTGCCCGTCGCTTCCGCCTGGGGTATCGATACGCCGGCGCTGGCCGAACGCTCGGTGGCGTCCGAACAGCTCGACCTCGTGATGGTGGGCCGCGCCCATCTGGCGAACCCGCATTGGCCGTATCACGCGGCGCGCGAACTCGGTGTTCCGCGTGCGGCGTGGACTTTGCCCGCGCCATACGCGCATTGGCTCGATCGCTACAAGGTTGGCTGATGGTTGCCGATCCGCAAATCTTTTGACGATGAGGAACGAACGATGAGCGTGTACCTTTTTGCGAGTCTGACGCCGAAGCCGGAGCACGTGGCCGAACTCGAAGCGGAACTGCGCGGCATGGTTGCGCCGTCTCGCGCTGAAGCGGGCAACCGGCGTTACGATTTGCTGCGGCGTGCTGACGGCGTGCCGGGCTTTCACCTCTACGAGACTTACGTGGACGAGGCGGCGGTGCAGGCCCATCGCGAGAGTGCGCACTATCTGGCCTATCGTGCCAAAGTGGGCGCATGGCTTGCGGAGCCGCCTGACGTGAAGTCGCTTACGGGCGTCGACGTGGCCGCGTAAGCGCATGTAGTATTGCGCAGCCTTTGCGGGCTGTGGAGCCGGGCGGGTATCCCATGCGGAGCCCGCCCGTTTTCATATCGGCAAAAAACGTCGCAGGCCGCTCAGCCGCCTGCCATGTCGAGCACGACGCGGCCTTCGATCTCGCCGCGCTCCATGCGTGCGAACACGTCGTTGATGTTTTCGATCTTGTCCGTGCTGACCGTCGCCTTGACCTTGCCTTCCTGCGCGAACATCAGCGACTCCTCCAGGTCCAGCCGCGTGCCGACGATCGAGCCGCGCACCGTCACGCCGCTCAGCACCATGTCGAAGATCGGTAGCGGAAAGTCGCCTGGCGGCAGGCCGTTCAGCGATACGGTTCCGCCCCGGCGCACCATGCCGAGCGCCTGCGAAAACGCGATCGGCGAGACAGCGGTGACGAGCACCCCGTGCGCGCCGCCGATTTCCTTCTTGAGATAAGCGGCGGGATCGGTCGTTTTTGCGTTAACCGTTACGGTGGCGCCGAGGCGCTTGGCGAGTTCGAGTTTCGCATCGTCAACGTCGACGGCCGCGACGTTCAGGCCCATCGCACGCGCGTACTGAACGGCCATGTGTCCGAGTCCGCCCACACCCGAGATCACGACCCAGTTGCCGGGCCGCGTATCGGTCACCTTCAGTCCTTTGTATACCGTGACGCCCGCGCAGAGTACCGGCGCCACCTCGATGAAATCAATGTTCGACGGCAGCAGGCCTACATAACTCGCGTTGGCCTTCGTATATTGTGCGAAGCCGCCGTTGACCGAGTAGCCGGTGTTCTGCTGCTGCTCGCACAGCGTTTCCCAGCCGCCGAGACAGTGCTCGCAATGGCCGCATGCCGAATAGAGCCAGGGGACGCCGACGCGGTCGCCTTCCTTCACGCGGGTGACGCCGCTGCCGACCCCCACGACATAGCCCACGCCCTCATGCCCAGGAATGAACGGCGGCTGGGGCTTGATCGGCCAGTCTCCATGCGCGGCGTGCAGATCGGTGTGACAGACACCGCAGGCCTCGATTTTCACGAGCAGCTCGCCCGGACCCGGTTCCGGAACGGCGACCTCCTCGAGAACGAGCGGTTGGCCAAAGGCTCGGACAACGGCGGCTTGCATCGTTTTGCTCATGGTCAGGCTCCAGTGCGGCGGGGCGTCCGGATGCGGCGCGCATCCCGGTTATGCCGCGTACCCGCTTCAAGTTTGAAGGAAAGCCGTTCCGTGCGCGATGAATATGCTCACTCGCTGAAATGGGCGTTGCTGGGTGAATCCGGCGCGGTGCGGTGGCGTTTGCGCGCAACGGCCGGGGCCGCACCGCTGTTAACAATGCGGGTGTGTGCGTAGATGCTTTTTTTTCCGCGAAGATGCGCAGGGACGCAAGCAAGGTGCGCTAGCGCGTCAGGAACTGAGCGACCGAGATGTTATTGGGTCCTGTCACCATAATTACAATAAGACATTCTAAACTTACAACTCGATTACTCGCATCGAGCATGTACAGGAGCTCATCTTCCATGTCCGACATTCCCTTCTTGCAACACATGCGATCCCTGCGCTGGTTTGGGATCGTCCTCTTCTGCACGGTCCTCGCCGCGTGTGGCGGCGAGGAAACGCGTCCGCCGACAGGCCAGCCGACACAACCGGGCGGGCCTGATAAGCCGCAGGAAACCAAACCGGATCTGCACTGCGCACCGTAAGCGCCTTTCTGTCCTCATTCGAACATGCATTCCAACATGAACAGCAGACGCAATTTTCTGAAACTCGCGGGCACTAGTGCTACCGCGACAGCCGTACTCGCCAGCTTTCCGCCGTCGATCCGGCGCGCGCTTGCCATCCCGGCGAACAATGCGACGGGCACGATTCGAGATGTCGAGCACGTCGTGATCCTGATGCAGGAAAATCGTTCATTCGATCACTACTTCGGCACGCTCCCGGGCGTACGCGGCTTCGGCGATCGCTTCCCGATCCCGCTTGCCGGTGGCCTGGACGTTTGGCAGCAGACCTATGCACTCAAAGGCTCTGGCCGCGTGGTGCTGCCGTATCACCTCGACAGTACCGCTGGCAACGCACAGCGCGTGAGTGGCACGCCGCATTCGTATCCGGACGCACAAAAGGCTTGGGATTCCGGCCGGATGAACAAGTGGCCAACCCACAAATACACGCAATCGATGGGTTATTACACAGAACAGGAACTGGAGTTCCAGTTCGCTCTCGCGAATGCGTTCACGCTGTGTGATGCCTACCACTGCTCGTTTCACGGTGGCACCAACTCGAATCGCCTGTTTCTCTGGACGGGTAACAACGATCCAACGGGCGCAAACGGCGGTCCGGCTACCAACAACGACGGCGACAGTCTGGTGCCGCCGAATGGCAATAAACTGCAGAACTATACGTGGACCACGTATCCCGAGCGCCTGGAGAAAAAGGGCGTGTCGTGGAAGGTCTATCAAAATCTGCCGAACAACTACACTGACAATCCGCTCGCCGGTTTCGAGGCATATCGCGACGCAAACAAAGCGCGCGGCAACGAGCCCAGCGGTAAGCCCTATCCTGCATGGACGGTGGCGGACGAAGCGGTAAGCCCACTGCTGAAGGGATTCAGCAACACCATGCCCGATGGCGGTTTCCTGCAGTCGCTAAGAGATGATGTCGCGGCCGGCACACTGCCGCAGGTATCGTGGATCGTTGCGCCTGCCACGTATTCGGAACACCCATCGCCGTCGAGTCCGGTGCAGGGGGCGTGGTACACGCAGGAAGTGTTGAATGCGCTCACCGCGAATCCCGCTATCTGGAGCAAGACGGTGTTTATCGTCAATTTCGACGAAAACGACGGCTTTTTCGACCACGTACCGCCGCCGTGCGCGCCGTCCTACGAGACGGTCAACGGCAACCCCGTGCTTCGCGGCAAGTCGACCATCAATACGGCGGGCGAATACCACACGGACAGTAAGCCGTATGGCCCGGGCCCTCGCGTTCCCATGTACGTTGTCTCGCCGTGGAGCCGCGGCGGTTGGGTGAACTCGGAGGTATTCGATCACACGTCCGTGTTGCGTTTCATCGAGCAGCGCTTCGGGGTCGAGGAACCGAACATCAGTGCATTCCGGCGCGCGGTGTGCGGCGACCTCACGTCCGCGTTCGATTTCGTCACGCCAAACGACCGGACGGCGTCGTTGCCGAACAGCGATCGTGCGACCGCGGACACAATCCGCACGGATCAGGAACAGCTCCCGCAGGTGCCGCTACCGTCGGTAGACGCGCAGCGGGCACCGGCTCAGCGCTCCGGCACGCGCCCATCGCGCGCGCTGCCCTACGAATTGCACGTGAGCGGCCGCGAAGATTTGCCCAATCGCGTCATGCGTTTGCTGTTCCGCAACAGCGGCTCGGCAGCAGCCGTGTTTCACGTCTACGACCGTCGGAATCTCGATCGCGTGCCACGCCGCTATGCGATCGAGCCGGGCAAGGATCTGCATGACAGTTGGGACGTGTTCGCTACCGACGACGGTCAATACGACCTGTGGGTGCTTGGCCCGAATGGCTTTCACCGCGCGTTCCGCGGCGACTTGACAGCGAGCGCCGCCGTGGGTGCGAGTGCGCCGGAGATTCGCGTGTGCTACGACGTCGCGAATGACCAGGTGTATGTGACGCTGATGAACACGGGGGCGTCGGCTTGTACGTTCTCCGTGCAGCCGAATGCGTATCGCTCGGACGGCCCATGGACGTTCGAGATTCCGCCCGAAAAAGCGCTCGACCAGCACTGGCCAATCGGGCGGCAAGGCAACTGGTACGACTTCACGGTATCTGTGACGCAAGGCGATTTCATGCGCCGCTTTGCGGGCCGAATGGAAAACGGCAAGGACGGTATTTCGGACCCGGCGATGGGTAAGTAAAGCCGCCTTTCACCAAACGAAGCTGTAGCAGGCGTTTGGTCGTTGCGATGGCTGCCGCGACGATCAAGCGCCTGCCTTGAAGACGTACTCGAACTCAACCGGCAGCGCCTCGATGCGGCGATCACCGCATACGGCAATGGCACCCCAGCTACGAACACGCGCTTTGCCGCGATTCCCGAACAGATCGGCGCAGCGATGCGGATCAACATCCGGAAGTGCGATTTCAATCACGCGTACGCAACACGGTGAATCTACGCACGAACCCGAATTGCTAACGGGGACGCTGCCCCCGCAACGCCAAACTGGTCGCCAAAAACCAAACAATTATCAATGGCGACATGAAGACGTTTTCCGGTTCCGGAAAAGGTCTTTGGCAATTATGATTCGGGGCCGTGCTATAAACTCCGCGTCTCTCCACGTCACTACGAGCAGGCATCGTCCAGGCATAAAAACGTGCGGGAATTGATTTTTTGCCGCATCGTGCGCGAGCCTGCGCGCCGGACTGCGCGCACGCATGGGGCGCTCGCCGCTGATTGACGGCGCGTTGTTCGCGCGTGGCGTCGAGTCGGCCTACGAAGACCTGTGGCAGGCGGCAGCAGATCGCGCCGCGCCGTAAACTAACGGTCCCGCCAGCGGCCCTAGCCGGACGGCTAACCCGTTCGGCCGGCTTGCGGACGCCACGCCCCGCTTCGGGTGGGCGCTCCCGGGCCGCGCCCCCGGCGGGCTGTATAAATGTACAGTAGAATCTGAATCTGTCAGTGTGGAGCACGCCCGGCGACGTCCGGCTGCGCCACGCTCCGAGTTGCCGGGCCGCGCCGCCGCGCGCCGACCGGTTCCTGCCGTGTGATTAGCCGGAATGCCAGCGCAAGTGAGCGAAAACCGAACCATCAGAATCCGTGGTGCTCGTCAGCACAATCTCAAGAACCTCGATCTCGATTTGCACACCGGCGAAATGACGGTCGTGACCGGTCCGTCCGGATCGGGCAAATCGAGCCTCGTCTTCGATACGCTTTACGCCGAAGGCCAGCGACGCTACGTCGAAACGTTCAGTGCCTACGCGCGCCAGTTTCTCGATCGCATGGATCGCCCGCAGGTCGACCGCGTCGACGGCGTGCCGCCCGCCATCGCCATCGACCAGACCAACCCGGTGCGCAGTTCGCGTTCGACGGTTGGAACGATGACCGAGCTGAACGACCATCTGAAGCTGCTCTACGCGCGCGCTGCCGACCTGTTCGATCGCGTCACGGCTCAGCCTGTGCGTCACGACACGCCTGAAACGATCTACTCGGAACTGCGGGCGCGCACTGCGGTGGGCGATCCGCGTCTGGTGGTGACATTCCCGGTCGAACTGCCCGACACGACCACCGACGAAGAAGTCACGCAGTGGCTCTCGGCGAGCGGCTACACGCGGGTGCAGGCGCAGCGCGAAGTGAAGTCGGGCGAGGGCACGCGCAAGGTGCTCGATGTGGTCGCCGACCGCTTCCGTTTGCAGAACGCGGAAAAGAGCCGCGTCGTCGAGGCAATCGAGGCGTCACTCAAGCGTGGTGGCGGACGCGTGAATGTCTACGTGCTCCCGGGCGACGATGCTCAGGCTCAGGCCGAAGCGCAAATCTGGCGTTTTTCAACCGGCCTGCATTGCCCGGACAGCGACATACGCTACGCCGATCCGCAGCCGGCGCTGTTCTCGTTCAACTCGGCCTATGGTGCTTGCGACGCGTGCCGCGGCTTTGGCCGCGTGATCGGCGTGGACTGGGGGCTCGTGATTCCCGATGCGCGCAAGACGCTGCGCGGCGGCGCGATCAAGCCGCTGCAAACGCCTGCGTGGAAGGAGTGCCAGGACGATCTGATGCGCTATGCCGCGAAGGCCGATATTCCGCGCGATACGCCGTGGTCCGAGCTGACGCAGCCGCAGCGCGACTGGGTGCTCAACGGCGCGCCGGACTGGCGTGGCAACTGGCAGACCCAGTGGTACGGCGTCAAGCGCTTCTTCCAGTATCTGGAATCGAAGGCGTACAAGATGCACATTCGTGTGCTGCTTTCGAAGTACCGCAGCTATACGCCATGCGAAACCTGCGGCGGCGCGCGCCTGAAAACGGAGGCGCTGCAGTGGCGCCTCGGTACGCAAGCCAACGCGGACGCAGTGCTTGCACCCGCCGCACGCTTCATGCCGCATGGCGTCGAATGGATGCGCGCGCAACTTGAAGCGTTGCCGGGTCTCACACTGCACGATGTGATGCTGATGCCGATCGAGCGGATACGGCGTTTCTTCGACAATCTCTCGCTTTCTTCCGCATTGCTCGACGATGCGCTGAAGCTGCTGCTGGCCGAAGTCCGCACGCGGCTGAAGTATCTCTGCGACGTGGGGCTCGGCTATCTGACGCTCGACCGCCAAAGCCGCACGCTTTCCGGCGGCGAAGTGCAGCGCATCAACCTGACCACGGCGCTCGGCACGTCGCTCACGAAGACGCTGTTCGTGCTCGACGAACCGAGCATCGGTCTGCATCCGCGCGACCTGAACCGTATCGTCGAGGCCATGCATCGGCTGCGCGACGCAGGCAACACGCTGGTTGTGGTCGAACACGATCCTTCGGTGATGCTGGCTGCCGACCGTCTGATCGACATGGGCCCGGGGCCGGGCGAACGCGGCGGCTCGATCGTCTACGACGGCACGCCCGACGATATCCGTTCGTCCGACACGCTGACCGGCATGTACCTGGGCGGCCATCGCACGGTCGCCGACGCCTCGCACTGGGCGCGTCGCGCCGTCGATGCCGCGACGCGGAGTTTGCTGCTCGAAGGCGCCAGCGAGCACAATCTGCGTGACGTGACGGTGCAGATTCCGCTGCAACGCCTCGTTGTGGTGACCGGCGTTTCGGGTTCCGGCAAATCCACGCTCGTGCAGGACGTGCTCTACCCGGCGCTCGCGCGGCATCTCGGCAAGGCCACCGAATCGCCCGGTGTCTATCGCGCGCTGAGCGGCGCGGAACAGATCAGCGATGCCGTCTTCGTCGACCAGTCGCCGATCGGCAAGACGGCGCGCTCGAATCCGGCGAGCTACGTGGGCGCGTTCGACGAAATCCGCAAGCTGTTCGCCAAGGCGCCGCTCGCGAAACAGCGCGCCTATACGGCGGGCATGTTCAGTTTCAACTCGGGCGAGGGCCGCTGCCCGACATGCGGCGGCTCGGGTTTCGAACACATCGAAATGCAGTTCTTGAGTGACGTGTATCTGCGTTGCCCCGACTGCGACGGCAGCCGCTATCGCGCGGAAGTGCTCGAAGTGAAAATCGAGCGTGCGGGCCGCACGCTTTCGATTGCGGACGTGCTGGATCTCACCGTGAGCGAAGCGGTGCAGTGTTTCAGCGAGGATGCCGAAGTATTGCGTGTGATGCAGCCGATCGTCGACGTCGGCCTTGAATACGTGAAACTCGGGCAGCCGGTGCCGACGCTTTCGGGCGGCGAGGCGCAGCGTCTGAAACTGGCGGGCTATCTGGCCGAGACCGCGCAGTCGCGCGGCAAGGATGCGGCAGTGGGCGGGCGTCTCTTCATGTTCGACGAGCCGACTACCGGCCTGCACTTCGACGACATCGCGAAGCTGATGCGCGCGTTCGGCAAGCTGCTGGCGGGCGGTCATTCGTTGCTCGTCATCGAGCACAACCTCGACGTGATCCGCGCCGCCGACTGGCTGATCGACCTCGGGCCGGAAGGCGGCGACGCTGGCGGCGAAGTGGTGTGCGTCGGCACGCCCGATGACGTCATCGCATGTCCGCAGTCGCACACCGGCGCCGCGCTGGAACGCTACGAGGCGGCGCTCGGCACGGCGGCGAGTGCACTCATTGCGGAAGAGGAAGGCGTTGCACTGCAGTCGGCGCTGCGCGCAGCGGCGGCACGCCGCGAAGTGCAGGGCGAGGACGTGGTGCGCATCGTCAATGCACGCGAACACAACCTCAAGGCGCTCGACGTCGACATTCCGCACGGACGCTTCAATGTCATTACGGGTGTGTCCGGTTCCGGCAAGTCCACGCTCGCATTCGACATCCTTTTCCACGAGGGGCAGCGCCGCTACCTCGAATCGCTCAACGCCTACGCGCGTTCGATCGTGCAGCCTGCAGGGCGCCCCGAAGTGGACGCCGTGTACGGCATTCCGCCGACTGTCGCAATCGAGCAGCGCCTCTCGCGCGGCGGACGCAAGAGCACGGTCGCGACGACCTCCGAAGTGTGGCACTTCCTGCGCCTGCTCTACGTGAAGCTTGGCGTGCAGCACTGCATTCATGACGGCACGCCGGTCACGTCGCAGAGCGTGGATGCGATCGTCGCGCAATTGTTGCGCGAGCATCGAGGTCAGCACGTCGGCTTGCTCGCGCCGCTCGTCGTGAACCGCAAGGGCGTATATACCGATCTCGCGAAATGGGCGAAGGCGCGCGGCAACACGCATCTGCGCGTGGACGGCGAGTTCGTTCCGGTCGCGCCGTGGCCGAAACTGGATCGCTTTCGCGAGCACACCATCGAACTGCCGGTGGGCGATCTTGTGATCGAGCCGGAAAACGAGGTGCAATTGCGCCGCTTGCTCGATGCGACGATCGAGGCAGGCAAGGGCATCGTCCATCTGCTTGCACCGCTCGACGGGCTCGACCAGGTGCTCGGCAACGGTGGCTCGACGTCGCGTGTGGGCACGATCAAGGTTTTGTCGACGCGGCGCGCGTGCCCGGAGTGCGGCACGAGCTATCCCGAACTCGATCCGCGCATGTTCTCGTACAACAGCAAACATGGCTGGTGTACGACCTGCGTGGGAACGGGTCTTGCGCTGACGCGCGAGCAGCGCGCGGCGTACGACGACACGATTGTTGGCGAGGACGGGCGCGGCCGCGAGCAGACGCTGCCGTCTGACGAGCAGGAGCCCGAAGGCGTCGGCGATACGCCGTGCCCCGATTGCAGCGGCACGCGCCTGAATCCGGTTGCGCGTGCCGTGACGTTCGACGCGCATCCGATTGTCGACGTCGCGCAGTGGACAGTGGCCGATACGCGCCGCTGGATCGATACGCTGCAGCTCAATGGGCGCGATGCGCAAATTGCGCGCGACGTCGTGAGCGAGATTCGCAGCCGCCTGCAGTTCCTCGAAGAAGTGGGCCTCGGTTATTTGAGCCTCGACCGCGCCGCACCGAGTCTTTCGGGCGGCGAAGCGCAACGTATCCGCCTCGCGGCGCAACTCGGCAGCAATCTGCAGGGCGTGTGTTATGTGCTCGATGAACCGACTATCGGCCTGCATCCGCGCGATAACCAGATTCTTCTCGACGCGCTGCGCAGTCTCGGCGAAAAGGGCAATACGCTGGTGGTGGTGGAGCACGACGAGGACACGATTCGCCGCGCGGACCATATCATCGATATCGGCCCCGGTGCGGGCAAACGCGGCGGACGCGTAGTGGCGCAGGGCAATGTCGCCGATCTCGCGGCACAGCCTGATTCGCTGACCGGGCGCTATCTCGCACAGCCGATCGTACATCCGATCCAGGCGCGCCGCGAAGTCATTGCAGCGCGCGCGGGACGCGACTCGGTTCCCGCGCAATGGCTCACCGTGCACGGCGGAAAACTGCATAACCTGCGCGACGTCACGGCGCAGATTCCGCTGGGCCGTCTGGTGGCGATCACGGGTGTGAGCGGCTCGGGCAAGTCGACGCTCGCGCGCGATGTGCTGCTCGCGAATCTGCTCGATGCCGTGGGGCGCTCGACGCTCTCGTCGCCCGCCGAGCGGCGTGCACGCAAGGCCGCGCAAACGGGTGCGCCCACGGCGGCCGCGAAGCGCGCCAGCGTGCTCGCGCGCAGTGCGGTGAAGCCGAAGATCGACGTTGCGCACGCGTGGCAAGGATGCGATTCGATCACGGGCTGGGAGAGCATCGATCGCGTGCTGGAAGTCGATCAGACGCCGATTGGCAAGACACCGCGTTCGTGTCCAGCGACCTATATCGGCGTGTGGGATGCGATTCGACGCCTGTTTGCCGATACGCTCGAAGCGCGCGCACGCGGCTATAGCGCATCGCGCTTCTCGTTTAATACGGGCGACGGCCGTTGTCCGGCATGCGAGGGGCAGGGCGTGCGCACGATCGGCATGAGCTTTTTGCCGGACGTGAAAGTGCCGTGCGATGTGTGCCACGGGCAGCGTTTCAATTCGGAAACACTGGCGGTCACGTGGCGTGGCCGCAATATCGGCGAAGTGCTGACGATGGAGATCGACGAGGCTGTCGAATTCTTCGCGCCGATCACGAACATTGCGCACCCGTTGCAGTTGATGAAGGACGTGGGGCTGGGTTACCTGACGCTCGGCCAGCCATCGCCCACGCTTTCGGGCGGCGAGGCGCAGCGTATCAAGCTCGTGACGGAACTGAGCAAGGTGCGCGACGACATCACGCGGCGTGGCCAGAAAGCACCGCATACGCTGTACGTGCTCGACGAACCGACGGTCGGGCTGCACATGGCCGACGTTGCACGGCTGATTCGCGTGCTGCACAGGCTCGCCGATGGCGGCCATAGCGTCGTCGTCATCGAGCATGACCTCGACGTGATTGCCGAAGCCGACTGGATTATCGACCTCGGTCCGGAGGGCGGAGTGGGCGGCGGGACGATCGTGGCTGCGGCAGACCCCGAAGCACTTGTGAAAGTGACGGCGAGCCATACTGGCGCAGCGCTTGCGCCAGTGCTTGCACGGGAACGCCGCGAAGGAGGCGACCCTGACGATGAGGGGCAGTCGCAGGAGCGGCGCGCGGCGGCTTCACGCTGATAGGTGGCACGGGCCACGCCACCGTGGCCCGCGCCACCCTGAAACTGCTTGATCTGTGCGGTAAGCGCACTGTATGATTGCCTCCGCTTGCAGCAAATGGCCGCTCGTTCGCGGTGGCCGATTCTGGCGAGCGGAGCAGTGGAAAACATTTCCCCTCCGATCCGGTCGTGGATTCGATTTCCGGACCACCTCATCAGTGCAGCAAGGCTTCGCAGTTTCGCGAAGCCTTTGTCTTTTCAGGGCAGACGATTCGAATTAAATCGGCGGCTCGTCCCTGACGAAGCGAGAGGAATTACTCAATGTTCGACCTCGATGGAGAGGCGCGCGAACGGCTCATCGTGTGGATTAGACACCGCATGGACGAGTACGGCATTACGCTCGAAGAGCTTGAAACGGCGCTTGCGGAAAGCGCAAGACAACCGAAGTATTGCGATGCCTATGGCAATACCTGGAATGGCCAGGGGGAAATGCCGGCATGGCTCCTGCGTGCCATTCACGCCGGGCAAAATATCGAGCATTTCCGCTGCTGACAGCGCCGTCGCACGGTGCGCCAGCGGGGGCCCGTCATGTGCACGTGGTTACACTGCGTTATGCGTCGTTATGCTGCCTCAGAGGCGAATATCGCCTGTCTTCCGTTTGATATTTTCGTCGGCAAAATCTTAAAATACCTTCGCGCACGATAGAGGCAGATTATTTGCGTGCTGCGCAATTGTGCCTTGCGCGCCGTGCCGATAAAGCGTTGCATGGGCGCCGCCTTCCTGAACGCAACGACTGGCCGTGCCACTGAGCGGCGCGCTAATGCCTGACATTCCGATTCTGCACAAAGCAAGGAGGCTGTAATGGCGGTGCTGGTATTGGGGCTGATTCTCTTCATCGGTGTGCATTCCGTTCGCATGGTTGCGAGACCGTGGCGTGCCGCGCAAATCGAACGATTCGGCACGCACGGCTGGCGCAGCGCGTTTGCTGTGCTCTCGATCGCGGGTATCGCGGTGACCGTCTATGGCTACGGACTTGCGCGCCACAACCCCGTGCTGGTGTGGGCACCGCCTTTCCGGATGGCTCACGTCACCGCGCTCCTCATGGCGATTGCGTTCATCCTGCTCGTTGCCCCCTTTGTGCGCGGCAATCATTTCAAGTCTGTGCTCGGCCACCCATTCCTATGCGGCGTCGCGCTTTGGGCATTCGCGCATTTACTGGCGAACGGGACGCTCAACGACATCGTGCTGTTCGGTGTGTTTCTCGTGTGGGCGCTGCTCGATTTACGCAGCGAACGGCGCCATGATCGCGATGCCGGTGTGGTGTATCCGCAGGGCGTTGTGTCGCGTGACGTGCTGGTCGTCGTGATAGGCCTCGTGGGGTGGGCCGTATTTGCCTTCTGGCTGCATGGACTGCTGATCGGCGTGCGCCCGCTCGGCTGAGTCCTGATAACCAGGAACGCATGCGGTAGGGGGCGACGGCGCGTCCGGCAGCTCGTGCAGATCGCGCCTACGCGGCAGTTTTTTTCGCTTTCGATTTCGTCGAATTCGTTGAATTCGTCGATTTAGCGCGCGTGCGCTTCGTTTCTGGCGGCGCTTCCTGTGCAACGCCGGGTGCTGCCGCGCTCGTGGCCATCCACAAGACTTCCGCGTCTTCCTTACTCGTGGAAATGGCCGCGTGTCCTGTGCGGCTGTCGAAATAGAGGCTGTCGCCAGCATCAAGGTGTGTGGGAGCGTAAAGCTCCGAATGGAGGCACACGCTGCCGCTGATCACGTAGAGAAACTCTTCGCCGTCGTGCCGCCCCCAGTCGTCGAATGCGTCGAGCGAGTGCGCAGTGATGCGAATCCGGAACGGCAGCATCGCCTTGTGAGCCAGATCCGTGGCGAGCAATTCCATCTGATAGCCGCGATAAGCGTGCCGCTGGCCGGCGCCGCGCCGCGTGAGCGCGCGCCGGCCTCCGGCATTGTGCTTCGGTACCGGGCCGAACAGCTCGCCCAGATCGATCTTCAGGCCGACAACGATCTTCTGCAGAACGTCGAAGGTGGGCGACATGAGGCCATTTTCGATTTTCGACAGCGTGGAGCGTGACACGCCGCACAGGCGGCTTGCGCTATCGAGCGTCAAGTCGTGCGCGACTCGCGCGGCGCGAACGCGGCGCCCAAGGTCGATAGTCGGCGAACCGGCGGGTTGGTTGAGCAGGGTGTCCATGACGGGAGCAACGGAAATGCGTGATGGGGACGGTGTTTCCGATCATATCAAACCGCCGACTTTCGGAAACCTCGGCCGTTCGGCTAACGTTTTTTGCCGCAGGGGGATGACCGGGGGACTGGAGTTTGAATGCGAGTGATTTTTTATACTCCTTAGCAAATTCACGACGACACTATCCAGATGTCTATCTGGATCCTGAATTGAACGTTGATGCGTTGCGGTAAGGCTAATTTTGGGGTGGATTCTCGATGCGTCTGAATGTCACGCGATGAATGGGGATAACCGACACGCGATCTATGTCGAATGATAAGGATCACTGCGGGACGTCAATGTACGACGAACGCCTCGAATTGCTTTTGGCCATCTCGCGCAAGACGCTCGGAATCGAAAGCTTCGAGTCGACGGGCAAGGATGCACTCGACGTTCGAATGATGACGGCGGAGGATGTCGGGCGCGCGCTGGAATCGGCCTACGATGCTGGATTGATCGTAGGTTACCGGGTTGCGCGTTCCGAGTGTAGGGAGGGAGCCTGATGTCTGCACGCGCGTCCTTGATCATTGGGGCAAGCGCGGCCTTTCTGTTCGCAAGGGCTGCGCGAAAACGCACGATAAGAGACCTTGGCGCTACATAGGTCATACAAGGAAAAATCTGGCTCTTCGCCGATCTGCGAGATAAGTGCGAGCACGTTCCATCTCGCAGATCGGCAAAGTTTATGGAACCGGTATCGAGCAACTTTTCCCTCAAGCCGTTCGACGTGCCTCTAAATACTGGCTCGGCGTTTCCCCGAGCACTCGGCGAAATGCGGATGAAAATGCGCTAGGACTTGCATAGCCAAGATCCAATGCAACCCGAGTCACCGGTTGGCCCTCGCTCAAACGTTCAATAGCTGCGAGTAAGCAAACCTGTTGACGCCACTCTGCGAAACTCACGCCAGTTTGCTCCCGGAAAAGCCGGGTAAATGTTCGCCGACTCATTCCAACTTCGGTAGCCATTGCGTCAAGCCCGACAGCAATCGATGGCGTATCAAACAGCCGCTGGCACGCGTGTGCGAGACGGGAATCTCGTGGCAGCGGTGCATGGAGGGAGAGGCGCGGCATTGACGCTATCTCCGCGACAAGCAGGTTCATCAGCTTGCCTGCGCGCCCATCGATGTCATACATGGCCGGCAAATCGATGGCATCTTCCAGCAATTGCCTGAGAAGCGCCGAAACGCCGTAAACACCGCAATGAGCTGGTAGTTGCTCGGCCTGAGCTTCTTCCTGTGACACGAAAGCGTTGAGCATCGTAACTGGGCCGCGCATCGTCATTTCGTGGGTCACGCCAGCGGGAACCCAACAGGCTCGCTGCGGTGGCACAAGCCATCGGCCTTCCCGCGTGGTCACGCTGATCGTCCCGCGTGAGGCGAATGCGAACTGTCCCCGTCGATGGGCGTGCACTGGAAACGATAAACCGGGCGTGTAATTGTTCGCCGTCACGACCACGCTACGCGGGATGTCTTCGAAGGGATCTACCAGGGTATCTCGCATGGCCCGATCTCCACAGCAAATGACCCATTGTAGAAAGCGGGCCTCAATCGATCAACTTACGCTGTGCCACATCCGACGTGTGGCGCGGCAATGCAGTCGGCGGCCAGGTACGCGTCACGTCGGATGAAGACCACATCTCACTCACATTGGAGTCGATATGCCCAATACGTTTCATCGTGTGGGGAATGGATCTCATCCCGTTCTCGTTCTACACGGCTGGTTTGGAGATGCGCACTCGTTCGAACCGGTTGAACCCTGGCTGTCTGGTCACGCATTCAGTTACGTGTTCATGGATTATCGCGGTTACGGCGGAATGCGAGAAACGCACGGCGCGTACACGATCGACGAGATTGCTTCAGATGCACTGACGCTTGCTGATGTTCTCGGATTTGATTCGTTCAGCTTGATCGGTCATTCGATGGGTGGCATGGCCATCGAGCGAATTGCAGCACGTGTTCCCGAGCGCGTACGAGCACTCGTTGCTATTGCACCCGTTCCTTGCGGTGGCATTTCCTGCGATTCCACGACGCGGCGTCTACTCGAGGAAGCCGCGGAGCGCCTGGATAACCGGAAAATCATCATCGACCGAAGCACTGGTGGACGGTTGCCGCCGTCCTGGGTCAATTGGAAAGCGACGTACTCGGCAACGCACTCCTCCAAAGAAGCGTTCGCAGCATACTTCCACGCATGGGCCGATACCGATTTCAGCGATGAGATTGCTGGACAGCACCTGGTGAAGGTGTTGGTGGGAGAGCACGATCCAACGTTCAACTTTGGGTTGATGGCCAGGACGTATCTACGACGGTATCCCCGAGCCACGGTTGACGTCTTGCACAACGCTGGCCACTATCCAATGAACGAGACACCGCTTGCTCTTGCCGCAGCTATTGAATCGTTCCTCGTCGACGCTGCCACCGTTTCTGGCTTTTCCTCAAGATCCGCGTAGCTTTTCCCTTAAATCGGTGAAAAACCAAAAACTTGCCGTGGGCGGGTGCGGCGACGGCTATATTTGCCGCCGTGCCGCCGTGCCGCCGTGCCGCCGTGCCGCCGTGCCGCCGTGCTGGCCAGCGGGCGCATGACGGCGCGCTGGTGACGCGTGCCACGGACGACTGTGGGCAGCAGTGTGTGTCCACAATACGCCCGCCGGGCAGGGCGCCCACGGCGTGAGACTATTCCGCTCTGGTGTTCCCGGTAATCAAACATATGCGCAAATTTCTGAAAGGAAACTCGCCAAAACACGGCCTCTGACCGGCCGCCCTTCGGAGACCGCGCGCACGTTTCAGACCGGCCGCCCCGTGTAGCGTGGTCGGGCCTTTCCCGGCTTGCCGCCTGTCGGGGCCGCGTGTATAGTCGGCGAACCTGTGGAAGTTTCTTATCGGAAATAAAGGGCTCGCTATGGATACATCACGCATTCTTGCCGACCTCGGCATCCTTGAACTGGCCAGTGCGGGCGACGTTGAGATTCGGTCGCCGATTTCGGGTGAGGTTATCGGCCGTGTGTCGAACCAGTCGCCCGCCGATGTCGATGCCGTCATGGCACGTTCGCACGCGGCGTTTCTCAAGTGGCGCAACGTTCCCGCGCCGCGACGCGGGGAACTCGTCCGGCTCCTTGGCGAGCAGTTGCGGGAGCATAAGCAGGCGCTCGGTAGTCTTGTGTCGCTCGAGGCCGGAAAGATCCTCCAGGAAGGGCTGGGCGAAGTCCAGGAAATGATCGATATCTGCGACTTCGCGGTCGGTTTGTCGAGGCAACTGTATGGCCTCACGATTGCATCCGAGCGTCCCGGCCATCGCATGTCGGAAAGCTGGCACGCGATGGGTGTTTGCGCCGTCATCTCCGCGTTCAATTTTCCGGTGGCCGTATGGTCCTGGAATGCGGCGCTTGCCCTTGTCTGTGGCGACGCCGTTGTCTGGAAGCCGTCCGAGAAGACGCCGTTGACGGCGCTTGCCGTCGATCGCCTCATGGCCGATGCGCTCGAAGCATTCGGCGACGCACCCGAGGGCCTTGCGTCGCTCGTCGTGGGTGGCCGCGATGTCGGCGCGAAGCTGGTCGCCGATCCGCGTGCAGCGATTGTCAGCGCGACGGGCAGCACCGAGATGGGCCGCGCGGTTGGCGTGGCCGTGGCGCAGCGCTTCGGCCGCGCGATTCTTGAACTCGGCGGCAACAATGGCGGCATCGTGACCCCGAGTGCCGATCGCGAACTCGCTCTGCGCGCAATCCTGTTTTCAGCCGTTGGTACGGCGGGACAGCGCTGCACGTCGCTGCGGCGGCTTTTTGTGCACGAGAGCGTGTACGACGATACGGTAAGCCGCCTCAAGCAGCTTTACGGCAAGGTTCCGATCGGAAACCCGCTCGAGCCGCGTACGCTGATGGGTCCGCTCATCGACGCGCAAGCCTTCGAGCACATGCAGTCCGCGCTGCAGCAGGCACAGGCGGCGGGCGGCAAGGTGACAGGTGGCCGTAGAGTCAACGTCGATGGCCTGCCGAACGGCTATTACGTGGAGCCCGCCCTGGTCGAAATGCCAGAGCAAAGCGAGATTGTCCTGAAGGAAACGTTCGCGCCGATCCTCTATGTCATGAAGTATCGCGATTTCGATGAGGCCGTCGCCGAGCACAACCGTGCGTCGCACGGTTTGTCCTCGTGCGTGTTCACCACCGATCTGCGCGAAGCCGAACGTTTCGTATCGGCATCGGGCAGCGATTGCGGCATTGCGAACGTGAACATCGGGCCGAGCGGTGCGGAAATCGGCGGGGCCTTCGGAGGCGAAAAGGAGACCGGCGGTGGCCGGGAGTCGGGATCGGACGCCTGGAAGGGTTACATGCGTCGCGCCACCAACACCGTCAACTATTCGACGGCGCTGCCGTTGGCACAGGGGATCGACTTCAGACTCGACTGAGCGGCATGGTTTTCCAATAACGGCGTCGCTGTCTCAGGCGACGCCCGAAGGCCACGCCCAACCCGCGATCTGGTTGTGGCGTGTGCTCGTCCTGTGCGAATTATTTTCCCGCGTGACCGACCGATGGTGCGCGCTCCCGAGCGTGCCGATGCCAACGGACGCCTGGGCAGTGCAATGCTGCCGTTGCGCAGGCATCGATCCACAGAATTCTGGCGCGACGCGTCACGAGATCAAACGCCGCAACGGGGCAAGCGGCCAGTCATGCGGCATTCCATGTACGGCGAAGAACCACGCAGCCACCCAGGAAGCGGCCACGACAATGAGATCGCAGCGCCCGCTTTTCCACCAGTTCAGCGAATGCCGCTGGATGATCCACGGCACGCCGAGCGGATTAGGCCAGTCCGCGAACAGATGCATGACGCCGCCGCAGGCGAAGCCGAACGTCAGCGCGGCTATCGGCAGATGCCCGAGCCGGTGATACGACCAGGCGAGTAGAGCGATCCAGCCGATTCCCCAATGCGTCAACGTGCGATGGGTGATCCACAACCGTCGCTTCTTGCTCCACCAGGCCACTTCGAGCCAGTCGGGCGCCGATCCGCCCGCCACGCCCCCGATGAACGTCAGGGCGACATAGAGATGCCATGGGCCGTCCGCATGCAGGTGCGTGACGATGGCCGCGGCGATGACGCCGGCAGCCCAGCCGGTCGCGTGATGTGCGGTGCCTGATGCCATGAGGCGGTGTGCGCGAAGTCGAAAGGGCGCAATCTTCGCAGATGTGGCGGCGTCGTGATAGAGCGAACCGGCGATCCGTGCAGCGACGGCAGTTGGCGCAGTGCTCCGCCGTGCTAATCGAACCCGCCGGATACGCGCGTTGCGTGCGCGAACTTCAGATTGCGCAACGCGCCACGTCGAATCGCAGTTCCGGTTCGGGCGGATCGTCGGAGCGCGAACTTCCATGTATTACGCGGATAGTCGATCCATGGCCGGAAGGCGTTAGTGTGACGTGATACGACTCGTTCGAGCGCGAGCCGACGCTCAGCTCGGTCGCGCTGCCATCCCTCGATTCATGGATTTGCGGCAGCCGTCCTTTAAGGCAGCTCGCGATGGATGAGGGCGAATGTGCCGACGAAACATAGATCATCGGCTCGCCGTTTGCAGCGGCGCCGGGTGGAGGCGTCGTGCTGCAGGCGGCGGCGAGGGCGAGAGGCGATGCGGCGAGGATGCGTCGAGCGAGCGGGTTCATGAGCGGAGCGTTATCGAAATTGGAGCGGTGAATACCACAAAGTATAGGCACTCTTATGGCCCCGCAGGCGTAAGAAGATGCAACGGCGCTACGTTCGCGATGCCGCGCCTGGAGGAAACAAACGCACCGGAAAGGAAACACGCGAAAAAAAACGCACATGCGGTTGTGCCGCATGTGCGTGTCGAGACGGTCAGGCAGCCGGGTAGATCACACCCGCTGCACGACGATCGTCCAGTGGCTTAGAAGCGGTGACGCAGACCGACCGTTGCGGCGATCTGGTTGTTGGTCGACGACGGCGACAGCGTGTTGATTGCCGCGACGTTCGCGATACCGCTGCCGTTCGGGTTTTCGCCGAGCGAGCCCGAAGCGTGCTGGTACACGCCGGTCAGGTACACGTCGGTGCGCTTGCTGAGCAGGTAGTCGGTGCCCACCATGACGGTGTGCCACTTCGGCGAGTTGTTGCCGCTGCCGTTGCCGGTCATGGTGCCGTCGGTGAACGTGTACGAACCGACGAACGAGAGTGCCGGGCTCAGGTGGTACGCGCCGTTGATTTCGTAGTTGTCGAGGTGCAGGTTCAGACCATTGAGGCCCGGCAGCGACATGCCGCCGCTCGCGAGGCTCGAAAGACCGTCGATCTGCGAGTGCGTCCACACGAAGCCGACATTCGCCGGGCCATAGGTGTAGTTCGCGCCAACGCCGTAGGTGCGCTGCAGGCGCGCCGAGATGTTCTGGTCAGCCGATGCCGCGCTGCTTGCCGAGCTGAGGCCGCCCGAGTTGTTCGTCTGCAGGTAGGCGGCTGCGACGTTCAGCGGGCCATTGCCGTACGAAGCACCGACGCTCCATGCGCGGCCGTTCGAGAAGCCGTTTGCGTCGTTGCTGAAGCCGTACAGGCCGCCGAATTTGAGGCCCGCGTAATTCGCGCTTGCGTACTTGACCGAGTTCTTGATCGAGAACGATTCTGAGAGATTGTCGTTGTCGAACGGGTGGCCGGCGAGGTTGTTGCCGAAGCCCGAGCCCGTTGCGGACAGCGGCGACAGGTAGTCGACGACGGAGTCGTATTGACGGCCGAGGGTCAGCGTGCCGTACTTGTCGCTTTGCAGGCCGACGTAGGACTGACGATTGAAGCCGGTGTCGCCGTTATGGTAGCGGCCGCTGTTCAGATCGAAGCCGCTTTCCAACGTGAAAAGCGCCTTCAGGCCACCGCCGAGGTCTTCAGCGCCGCGCAGGCCGAAGTAGTTGTAGCTCATTGCGCCGCTGCCTTGTTGCCACAGGCTGTGGCCGCCAGCGTTGTTCGCGTAGAGGATGCCGGCGTCGAGCGAGCCGTACAGGGTCACGCTGCTTTGCGCTTGTGCGCTGATGGCGAATGCGCTGAGAACGCTGGCGAGAATCAGGGTTTTTTTCATGTTTTCTAACTCCGGATAGTACTGGGAATCTCACGAACGCCAGTACAGCTGGCGATTTCGTAGTCTGACGATTCGAGGCCAAGTGTATTCGGGCTATCCGGAGAGATTGCGAGGCATGCTGTAATAATAATTTCTTGAAACTGTGATAAACCCGCATGCCTCACGTAAGTGGCCGCATACAAAGCAATTTTTCTGTTATGAGGTATTGCTGAAATCGTCTGTCAATGGTTATTTTGTTGTGCAGGTGCGACGCTTACGGGTGCTTGCAGGTGCTTGTCCCGCGAACGGACGTTGTGAATACACCGGTTTTCGCCTTTGATTTACCCCGGTTGATGAAAGGTATTCTTCCAGTTTGCGGGCTCGGTGGCTTCACGCTGTGGCGCTACAATTTGCTTGCCCCTCGACCAAGGGTGGTCTATTTTCATCTGTCTTTGCGCGGCCTTCGGGCCGCTTTTTTTTTTGCGGATTTCATTTAAATCGCCGGGGCACCGCAGCGTTGCAAACGATGAAATCCGGCTGATTCTCTCCCGGGCATTCGCACTACATTGATCAGCCATGGATTGCGTGGATGCGGGCGTTCGTATGCGGCTCGCTCGCGCGTGCGGGTAAAATCCTGCGCCTGCCCTCCCTCGACGGGCAGGCCCTGCAGAACCAGACCGAACCCGCCATGACCGATTCTTTGCCTGCCATGCTCCCCGACTCCGGGGCCAATGAACCCGAAGCAATTCAGGATGCGCGCCTGTGGCGCAAGGACGGCTGGACGGCACGCGTCATCAAGAATGAAGACGACGATGGCTGGGCCGTCGAAATGATCAAGGATGGCGAGCCGGAGCCCGCGCTGGTTGGCCCGTGGACCATGGGGCGCGACAAGAAGAATCCCAAGCCGCTCGACACGGGTGCATTCAATACGCTCGTGAAGACGGCGTCGGAGGTGCTGCGCCGTCACGAGCAGCAACTGCATGCATTGCTGCACAAGCGCGTGAGTGTGCGCCATGAAGCGGGCGATATCGATGTGACCCTCGACATCGTCCCCGACGAATACGAACCCTATGCCATGCTGACCGCGCTGGACGCCTATGGCGAACAACTGGGCCAGCAGCGCGTTGCGCCGACGTTCAAGCTAACCAAGGCGTGCGCCGAAGCATGGGCCGAGGGGGGCTTCGGCCGGATCGGCTAGGGCTCGGGCGTCAATCCTGCTGGCAGAAGATCGCGGTCAGCATTGGCCCTGCATGATGGACGATCGCGTTATTGCCGACTTCGGTGAGGGCAGCCTGGACCTTGCTCTGGCTGCCGAACACGACGGCGCCGTACGCCGATCGCGCAATCGGCTTGCCGCTGCCGGTCTTGAAGAGCGGATCGTCCTGCTGGAAGGCGACGATCGCGAATACGCTGAAATCGTAGGCCGTCATGTGCCCGCCATGCGAGGGCCAGAAGACGTTGATCGAATTGGTTTCGACCCTCGAAGGCGCCGAATCGATCAGTTTCTGGCCGATCAGGACGGAGACGAAATCGTGCGCGGATTTCTTGCAGGTCAGCAGTTCATCAAGGGCGGCTGCGTGGCCAGCGAGCGGCAACACCGCAAGCAAAAGGGCTAAGAGGTACGAACGTTTCATTGAAATTCTGGCGAGTGGCCTGCGCTGGCGCAGGCAGCGCCCGGCGGCGCAGGGCGCGTCGCTGGGCGAAGGGTGCACTTTACGCGTGTTCATGCATTTTCGCTCGCGGCACTTTGCCATTCGTGCACCTCAGTAGCCGTTCCGCTTCCACACGATGCCTGCGTTGACCGTCCGGCTCGACACATTCGATTAGGTCAATTAATGAAAGCGTTATGAAAGAAATGCATATTCCGCCGTCATGGCGGCGCTTCGCGGTTTTAGCATTTTATCGGCGGCTCCAATTGTTGCGGTCACAAGCGCTCGTCACAACACGATGACATAATGACAACCCGTCGCACTCAGCCGTGTTGATTGTCGTTTCCGCCCATGCCTCTTGCTCTCGGCACCTTTATCGTCCCGCTCATCGTCGCCTGTGCGATGTTCATGGAGAACGTGGACGGGACGGTCATCGTCACATCGCTTCCGGCGTTGGCCCGCGATCTCGGCCACGATCCCATCACGCTCAAGCTCGCGGTCACGAGCTACGTGATCGGCCTCGGCGTGTTCATTCCAATCTGTGGCTGGGTGGCCGATCGCTTCGGCTCGCGCAACGTGTTTCGCTCCGCCATCGGCATTTTTATGGCCGGCTCGTTGTTGTGCGCCGCATCGAGGTCGCTCGAGATGTTTGTCGCAGCGCGCTTCGTGCAGGGCATTGGCGGGGCGATGATGGTGCCGGTGGGACGCATCATCATCTTCCGTTCGCTTCCGAAGTCGGACTTTATTCGCGCCGTCAACTATCTCACCGTGCCTGCGCTGCTCGGACCTGTGGTTGGACCGCCGCTCGGCGGGTTTATCACGACATATCTGCACTGGCGGCTGATTTTCTTCATCAACATTCCGATTGGCGTGTTCGGCATCTGGCTCGCGCAGCGCCACATCGCGAACATACGTGAAGCGCATCCCGGCCGGCTCGACTGGCCGGGATTCATCCTTTCCGCGGGTGGTGCGTCGCTGTTCATGCTCGGACTGTCGCTAGTCGGCAGCGCGCTCGCTTCATTCGCCACCGCGGTGACAATGTGCATCGTCGGCGCCGTGCTGCTGGCGCTCTACTGGTTTTACGCGCAACGCATCGAGCGGCCCGTGCTCGATCTGCGCTTTCTGCGCATTCCAAGTTTCAATGCGAGCGTCCTGGGTGGCTCGCTCTTTCGCATCGGCCTCGGCGCCGTGCCGTTTCTCTTGCCGCTCACGCTGCAGGAAGGGCTTGGCATGACCGCGTTCGTTGCGGGCTCAATTACCTGTGTTTCCGCGTTCGGTTCGATATTCATGAAGACGGCCGTCTCGCGCGTGCTGAGACAGTTCGGCTTTCGACGCACGCTCATCGTCAACGCAGTGCTCGCGGGTGCGTCCATCGCTGTATGCGGATTTTTCTTTCCGGGGATGCCGCACTGGCTCATCTGGCTGATCGTACTGCTCGGCGGTCTCTTTCCGTCGCTGCAGTTCACGGGCCTCAATTCGCTCGCGTACGCCGATATTCCGACGCAGGATATCGGTCGCGCCACCAGCGTCGCGAGCGTGATTCAGCAGCTGTCGCTCGGTCTCGGCGTGACTATTGCAGGTATCGTGCTGCAGATCTCTCACACGTTGCAGGGCCATCCGACCATCGTCTGGTCCGACTTCTGGCCCGCGTTCCTCGTCGTGGGGCTGTTCTCCGTGGCCTCGATTCCGGTGACGATGCGCATGCCTGCCAACGCGGGCGACGAAATTGCGCGTGGACGGCGCCGGGAAGCCTGAGCGCGAAGCGCGCAGCTGCAAGGTGGTGAAGGTGATAAAGGTGGCAAGGGTGGTGAACGGCCGGATCGCGAACGTTTTATCGACGTGTTATAAGGCCAGGACAGGTCGTTGATTGTTTAACCGAATCATGGAGGAGACTCAATGAAATTGGTCGACAGAACGAAAATAACTGCCGCTGTTGTCGCGCTGGCTTCGCTAAGCGCGCTTTCGGCGAGCTTCCTCGAAATCTCGCCCGCCTTTGCCAAGGAACCGCCGCCGCAGCCGGTCGTGCTGAACGCTTCGGCGGTGGCCGTCGCGGACAAGTACGCGGCCGACGCCGCCGAGCATATCTTCAGGGAAGGGGGCAATGCCGTCGATGCGGCGGTGGCGATTGCGTTCGCGCTCGCCGTGACTTATCCCGAAGCGGGCAATATCGGTGGCGGCGGTTTCATGACCCTGTACGTTCATGGCAAGCCCTACTTCCTCGACTATCGCGAGCGCGCACCGCTTGCGGCTACGCGCACGATGTACCTCGACGACAAGGGCAATGTGATCGCAGGGAAGAGCCTCTACGGCCTTGACGCCGTGGGCGTGCCGGGAACTGTCGAAGGCATGTGGGAGGCACAGCACCGCTTCGGCAAGCTCAAATGGAAGCAGGTGCTCGCACCCGCCATCGCATACGCGCGCGATGGTTTCGTCGTCGACGAGCAGCTCGCCCGGCGCCGCGAAGATGCCTCGAAAGAATTCGGCGGCAGGACCAACTTCGATAACTATTTCAGCAGTATGAAAGACGGCGTTACGTTCAAGCAACCCGCGCTTGCGGCCGTGCTCACGCGTATATCCGTCGACGGTGCGAAGGATTTTTACCAGGGCAAGACTGCCGATCTGATCGTCGCCGCGATGCAAGCGGGCCACGGTCCTATTACGAAGCGCGATCTGCTCGAATACAAGGCGGTATGGCGTCAGCCGATCGAGGCGAAATGGAACGGTTATCAGGTGATTACCGCGCCGCCGCCGAGTTCGGGCGGCATCGGCCTCGTGCAGCTACTGAAGATGAAGGCGATTCTCGCACCGCAGTTCAAGGACGTGCCGCACAATTCCGCGCAGTACGTGCATCTGATCGCGGAGATTTCGAAGCGTGTCTTTGCCGATCGCGCGCAATATCTCGGCGATCCGGATTTTTACAAGGTGCCGGTCGCGCAGTTGATCGACGATGCGTATCTCGCGAAGCGAGCCGCCGAGGTCGATCCCGAGAAGCCTTCCGACACGAAGAGCGTGCAGCCCGGGCTCGGTACGTCGCTGCCGGAAAAGGCGGAGACGACTCACTTCTCGGTGGTCGACAAGTGGGGTAATGCGGTGTCGAACACGTACACGATCAACGGCTATTTCGGTTCGGGTGTCGTTGTTCCGGATGCGGGCATCGTGCTGAACGACGAGATGGACGACTTCGCGGCGAAGCCGGGCGTGCCGAACATGTTCGGCGTGGTGGGTAGCGATGCCAACGCGATTGCGCCGAGGAAGCGCCCGCTTTCGTCGATGACGCCGACTATTCTCACGCGGGATGGCAAGGTTGCGCTCGTGATCGGTACGCCGGGCGGTTCGCGCATCTTCACGTCGATCTTCCAGGTCATCACCAACATTTACGACTTCAAGATGCCGCTGAAAGAAGCGGTGGCCGCGATGCGGTTCCACCATCAGCTGTTGCCGCCGAACACGATTTTCTGGGAACCCTATAAGCCGATCGAAGGCGATCTCGCGAAGCAGATCGAAGCGAAGGGTTATGTCCTGAAAGGGCAGGATTTCAGCGGCGATATCCAGGCAATCCGTATCGATGGCGACACGCCGGAGGCCGTAGCCGATCCGCGAGGCCGTGGCGTGACACGCGTCGTTCAGTGACACAGTGATAATCGGGGCGGCCGGGGCGAGGCCGCCCCGATTATCTGTACTGGCATCAGGAAGGTTTTGCGGAGCGCAATCCGTCGCCGGTGTGATGCGGCGCGGGCCTCACGGCGTACCGCGGCAGCCTGGCGTCACACGCTGCCGCGCCTAGCGCGTATTCGCCGATTGCAGGATCTGCGATGCGCCGAGGTGGATCGCAAGCGCGAAGAAATCGCGCTCGGCGAGGTTGGCCGCCTTGGCGATGGAAAGCGCGCGATGATGGTCGTGCGGATGCAGCAGCAGCGTCACTTCAATCTTGTTTTGCGGGTTCGGCGAGCCTTCCATACAGGGTTCCTTTCGGTCATCGAGTCGTTGCCCTCGCGGGGCGGAGCCCATTGCCGATCGCCGGCGCGCAACGGCGCGCGAGTCGTCCGCCGCGGTGCAAAGTGCGGCTAATAAGACGACCAGGACGAGGAGTGGGCCTGGTACATGTGCATTCGCCGACGTAACGGCGATGACGGGCCTTGCGTGCCGCGAACGGGTGTTTCGCGGGTGCACGCACTACTGCGACGGTGTTGCAGATGAAGCTCGGGTGAGGCAAGGAGTACGGCATGGCCGCGCACGACATCGGCGGCTAACCCCCGGTTTATTTTTATGCTGCGACGCGGGGAGGTCGCATTTGGTACGGGGCGCAGTATAGACGCGTTTAGTGTCAGGGTAAACACCTATTCGCTAAATGATTGTTGCAAAACGGGATATGGCTGACGCCGATGGGGGGCGTGCAGCAATCGAAATGGCGGTTTTCGAGAGCGAATGTGGCGCCGCGCAGGATGCCGCGGCGCCATGCGTATCGTGTAAGGAAGCGGCCTCAGCCTGCTGCGCGCTTGCGCAGCAACCGCGCGCGTGCCTCGCCGAGCGTCTGGAAGTGCCCGAGTGATTCGTCGAAGACCGAAACCTTGCCGTGCCCGATGTCGTACACCCAGCCTTGCAGCGCGAGGCGCCCCTGTGCCACGCGTGCGGCCACGGCCGGATGCGTGCGCAAGTGTGTCAGTTGCAGACGCACGTTTTCCTCGACCAGTGCCGGCACGATCTGATCCTCGCTCAGCCCGCGCGTTTGCACGACGCTGCGCGCCGCCTCGGCATTGCGCAGCCACGCCTGCACGGTCGGCATGTCGGCGGTGGCTTGCGCGCCGGAAGCAAGGCCTTTCATCGCGCCACAATCGGTGTGGCCGCACACGACGATCTGGCGCACGTCGAGTGCGATCACGGCAAACTCCACCACAGCGGAAACGCCGCCCAGCATTTCCCCATACGCCGGTACGAGGTTGCCGATGTTGCGGCACACGAACAACTCTCCCGGGCGTGCCTGCGTGATCATTTCGGGCGATACGCGCGAATCGGCACAGGTGATGAAAAGCGTATGCGGCGCCTGGTTATTGGCGAGACCGCGGAAGAGTTCCTTGCTGCCCGGAAATACGCGATGTGTGAACGTGTCTACGCCGTCAAGCAGGTGCAGCAGATCGCAGCCGCACGAGTCGGAGTGGTCGTCGTGCGAGTGGGGTTGTTCCGGGAGGGAGGTTGCTCTCTTAATCATGAATCGACGCAATCGAATGGCAATAGAGGAAGTTTACGCTTTCGTGACCGCTTCGCGGATTCAATCGGTTCAATTTTTGCCTTGAATTATCTGGATATCTAAATTGCGCGGAAAACGATTCAAACGCGACGATGTTCACCATTACTGAAGCAGGATAGAGCTGATTGTCCGTTTGAGATGGCAACCAGCGCGCAACTTCACGACGACAACGACGCGGTCATCACGGCGATTGTCTGAAGTGCTGACGTAACGCTTGTGCCAAGGTGAGCTGCTGTCATTCGGGTAAAACCCGAGGCATCCCGTGTCAACGTAGTTTGAAGACGCTCGTTACGCATGAATGGCCATGTGTGTATCGCCACGACAACAGCGTCGTGAGGAGCGTGTGGCAAGCCGGAGGCGGAGGCGGCAGTATAGGCCGATGCATGTCATTTTCGCTCGACGAGATCGAATTCGATCCTGGGTTGCCTGATTTTGATTCATCTGTTGATTGGACTCGTACACGCGGTGATGCGAAAAGGGGGATGTGGCACGTTTCGCTTCACAGTTCGGACAATTGGAGTATCGTTGTTCCGCAATGCGGTGATGGCGACCCGAAATCGCGGGTAAAGCCGTCGCTCCACTAGAAAGGCGTTCGAGTGTGACTGGCACGATAGCGGGGCATACTCGCTGTCGCGCACGATTTTCCGGCAGTGGTGGGTGTAGTGAAGCGGCCCATTCCTGGGCCATCAAGTCGAGAAGATTGTGACAACAGGAGAAACGGCATGAAGTCAATACAGGCGTTTAAACTGGCTGCCGGCACGTTGCTGGTCGCTGCCTCGCTCCAGGTTTACGCTCAGGATGCATCGGCTCCGGCCGCTGCCGCAGAGGCCGCAAGCGGTCCGACTACGCAAGCCCGGCAGCAGGTCCAGGAGTCGAAGGCGCAGTTAAAGGCGGCGCGGGCGGCCAACCGTGCACTTGGCCGCAAGGTCCGCGCCGCACTTGCGCGAGACAGGGGCATCGCCGTCGCCAACATCACGGTGCGCGCGAAGGACGGCGCAGTTATCCTGCAAGGTACTGTGCCGGCGCAACCGCAGATCGACCGCGCAACAGAGGTTGCCAAGGGCGTCGCAGGTGTGACTTCAGTGAAGAACGCGCTGACAATCCGTCCGGTCGGAACCTGATCGGCGATTCGCCCGCATGCGCCGGCTGCGCTTTGCAGCCGGTTCGTGCCGGATACAAAGATGCGTTTCGATGCATCTTCCAGACCGCACATGCAAGCGGTGCGCCGCACCGCACAACATGTGCGGTTTTTTCATGTCCGGCGTTTATCTGCTGCTTTTCGGCTTAGGGTTCGACGTAGCGCATTTGCGTCGATTCCCCCATCAGCAGCGGACCGTTCGCATCGGCCGCGGCACGCAGGTAATCCCACAGCGATGTGACCCGCCGCAGTTTGCGCAGTTCTTCGCGGCTGCATAGCCAGAACCGTCGCGTCACCATGATCTCGTCGGGCAGGATGGGCACGAGCCGCGCGTCGGGTTCGGCCATGAAGCACGGCAGGATCGCAAGCGCAGTGCCTTGCACGGCTGCGTGATATTGCGCAATTACGCTCGTGCTGCACAAATTCGCCGTGACGTTCGGCGCAGTGCGTTCGAGATAAAGCAGTTCGCCGCTGAACGCGAGATCGGCGACATAGTTGATGAATGCGTGATGCCGCAGATCTGCAGCCGAGCGGATGGGCGCGTTCTGTTCCACGTATTCGGGCGTGCCATAGAGCCGGAGCCGGTAATCGCAAAGTTTCGTATAGACGTACTGTCCGCGTTCGGGGCGCTCCAGCATGATCGCGAGATCGGCTTCACGCTTGGAGAGGCTGACGAAATGCGGCACCGGCAGCAAATCGATCGACATGTCCGGGTGCTTGCCCGTGAATCGCGCCAGTTGCGGCGCGAGAAAAAAACAACCGAATCCTTCCGTCGAACCTACCCGTACATGGCCCGAAAGCGACTGCGCACCGAGCGCAAACTGCTCGCTCGCCGATTGCACCGTGGTCTCCACCGCGTCCGCGTAGGCCAGAAGCCGCTGCCCTTCGGCGGTGAGTACGAAGCCGCCTGCGCGCGACTTGTCGAACAGCACGGTGCCGAGCGCCGCTTCCAGCTCACGCACGCGGCGCGCGACCGTCGTGTGATCCACGTCCAGTCTCTTCGCTGCGGCGCTGGCACGCTGCGTGCGCGCTACTTCGAGGAAGTAGCGCAGATCATCCCAGTTCAGTGTCTCCGGTTTGTGCGTTGTGTTTTTTTGCATATCGGATGGGTTTTTTCGTCTCTATACTGTGGATATTCGAATAAATATACTCGTTTGTAGACAGGTCGGCAGCTAATCCGCGACCGGTCCACAAACTATAAGGATGGAGACAAACGATGTACGTGCAGTCGACCCTCGGCGGGGCGGCAGTGGCCGGTCTCGTTCGTGAGAACGATCGCGGTGCGCGACGATCCGTTCGCAGGCGGACACGCGTGGCCGGCGCGATCATCGCGGGGTACGACTGCTTCCTCAGCGGCACGGTTGCCGTTCCCGTCTTCAACAAGATTTTCTTTCCCGGCATCGATCCGATTCCCGGCGCAATTGTGCTGGTTCGCACGCGGCCGATGCGCGCGCTTCACGATCGAATGTTGAATCGTATTTCCGATTATCCGGCTGCGTCCGGTACTTACTAACTTGTTAAAGAGGGTTCAAGATGAACGCAATCACCCAGACGTCGAATGCCCGCGTCTCGACGGTCAAGCTGCTGATCGACGGCGAGTTCGTCGAATCGAAGACGAGCGAATGGCGTGACATCGTCAATCCCGCCACGCAGGAAGTGCTCGCGCGTGTGCCGTTTGCGACCGTCGAGGAAGTCGACGCAGCCGTTCGCAGCGCGCAGGCTGCCTTCGCGACGTGGAAAAACACGCCCATTGGTGCGCGCGTGCGCATCATGCTGAAATTCCAGGCGCTGATTCGCGAGAACATGTCGCGCATCGCGAAGACGCTCACGGCCGAGCAGGGCAAGACGCTGCCCGACGCCGAAGGCGACATCTTCCGCGGTCTCGAAGTGGTCGAGCATGCCTGCTCGATCGGCTCGCTGCAGCAAGGCCTTTTCGCGGAGAACGTGGCGGGAGGTGTCGATACTTATACGCTGCAGCAGCCGCTCGGCGTGTGCGCGGGTATTACGCCGTTCAACTTTCCCGCCATGATTCCGTTGTGGATGTTCCCGATGGCGATCGTGTGCGGCAATACGTTCGTGCTGAAGCCCTCGGAGCAGGATCCGCTCTCGACGATGCAGCTCGTCGAACTCGCGCTCGAAGCCGGCATTCCCAAGGGCGTGCTCAACGTCGTGCACGGCGGCAAGGAAGTGGTCGATGCGATCTGCACGCATGAACTCGTGAAGGCGATTTCGTTCGTCGGATCGACGGCCGTAGGCACGCATGTCTATCGCCTCGGCAGCGAGCACGGCAAGCGCGTGCAGGCGATGATGGGCGCGAAGAATCACGCCGTCGTGCTGCCCGACGCGAACCGCGAGCAGGCGCTCAATGCGCTCGTCGGCGCCGGGTTCGGCGCGGCGGGACAACGTTGCATGGCGACGTCGGTGATCGTGCTGGTGGGCGCCGCGCAGCAGTGGGTGCCCGAACTCGTTGAGAAGGCGAAGAAGCTGAAGGTCAATGCTGGCCACGAATCCGGCACCGATGTCGGCCCGGTCGTGTCGCGCGCAGCGAAAGCGCGCATTCTTGGGCTCATCGAATCGGGCGTGAAGCAGGGTGCAACGCTTGCGCTCGACGGCCGCGACGTGAACGTGAAGGGCTACGAGGAAGGCAACTTCGTCGGGCCGACGGTGTTCACGAATGTGAAGACCGACATGGATATCTACACGCATGAAATCTTCGGGCCGGTTCTCGTGGTGCTGACCGCGGCGACGCTCGACGAGGCCATCGCGATCGTCAACGCCAATCCGTTCGGCAATGGCGTGGGCCTTTTCACGCAGAGCGGCGCGGCTGCACGCAAGTTCCAGAGCGAGATCGACATCGGCCAGGTGGGGATCAACATTCCGATTCCGGTGCCGGTGCCGTATTTCAGTTTCACGGGTTCGCGCGGTTCGAAACTCGGCGATCTCGGTCCGTACGGCAAGCAGGTCGTGCAGTTCTACACGCAGACGAAGACCGTCACGGCGCGCTGGTTCGATGACGCGACCGTGAGCGACGGCGTGAACACGACGATCAGCCTGCGCTGAA
The DNA here is from genome assembly GCF_042655705.1 of Paraburkholderia denitrificans. Lineage (NCBI taxonomy): Bacteria > Pseudomonadati > Pseudomonadota > Betaproteobacteria > Burkholderiales > Burkholderiaceae > Paraburkholderia > Paraburkholderia denitrificans. The sequence goes on from NZ_JBHSMP010000038.1 coordinate 264,612, forward strand.
ACGCTCGCCCCCGCCACCACGCAAGGATAAAAAGGGAGACACGCTCATGAAAATCGGTTTTGTCGGGTTGGGTCACATGGGTGCGCCGATGGCGCTGAATCTGCTCAAGGCCGGACACACGCTGTCTGTGTTCGATTTGAGCGAGCCCGCGATGCAGTCGCTCGCCGACGCCGGTGCGCAACGCGCCGCGTCGCCGAAGGCTGCCGCGAGCGGTGCGCAGTGGGTGGTGACGATGCTGCCCGCTGCCGCGCACGTACGCAGTGTGCTCACGGCGGAGGATGGTGTATTGGCCGGCATTGCGCAGGGTGTGACGATTATCGATTCGAGTACGATCGATCCTGCAAGCGCGCGCGAGTTCGCGGCGCGCGCGGCGGCGCAGGGCAATACGTTTGTGGACGCACCGGTTTCCGGCGGCACGGGCGGCGCGGCGGCGGGCACGCTGACCTTCATGGTCGGCGGCAGCGCGGCGGCCTACGAGAGCGTGAAGCCTGTCCTCTTGGGGATGGGCAAGAACATCGTCCACTGTGGTGACATCGGCACAGGGCAGGTTGCGAAAATCTGCAACAACCTCGTACTCGGCATCACGATGGCAGGCGTTGCGGAGGCGATGGCGCTGGGCGAATCGCTCGGTATCGACCCGAAGGTGCTGGGCGGCATCATGAACACGTCGACGGGGCGCTGCTGGAGTTCGGACACGTACAACCCGTTCCCGGGCGTGATCGAAACGGCGCCTTCGTCGCGCGGCTATACCGGCGGCTTCGGCACGGATCTGATGCTGAAGGATCTGGGTCTCGCGACCGATGCCGCAAAGGGCGTGCGCCAACCGGCCTACATGGGTGCGCTTGCGCAGCAGTTGTATCAGGCGATGAGCAGCCGTGGAGACGGCAAGCTCGATTTCTCGGCGATTATCAAGCTCTATCGCGCCGGGCAGAATTAAGCGCGAGCGGGGCGGCGCAGCGCGCCGCCCCTTTTTTTCGTCTTACGTTTTGATCCGTGCCTCGATGCGCGAGATGAGCCGCCCGAACCACAGGCCGAGCAGTGCATTGGACGGCGCAAGGAGTGTCGAATACGCGAGAATGCGATAGACGTCGTTGCGTTTGAGCTTTGACGCCTTCGCGGGATCGAGCCAGTCTTGATTCGCAACGAGCAGTTCGAGCGTTTCGAGTCCGATCAGAATTGGCCACAGGCACGCGAGCCGCAGCCGCACCGAAAGACGCGGTAGCGCGAACGTATAGTCGATGGCTGCACGGAAATGGTCCAATGCGATGCGCACGAGTTCGAACATGATGGCTTGCGCGCGCAACGATGTGCCAGGCTGCAACAAATCCTCCGCGGTCAGGCCCGCTGGTGCGAGCATCGAGGCCGGCAGATAGCAACGGCCGATGCGCAGATCCTTGCCGCAATCGCGCAGCACGTTCACTAACTGCAGTGCCTTGCCGAAGCGCACGCCGCGCTGCGACATCGTTTCGCGCAACGCGGAATCGAGCGCGCCCGGCAGGTGCAGATACGTCATCGTCGTCCAGAACTCGCCGACGCAGCCTGCGACGAGATACGTGTAGCGATCGAGGTCTTCCAGGGTGTCGAGCGCCGCGATGCGTCCTGAACGTTCATCGGGGAACCTGCGCAAATCGAATTCCATGCCTTGCGTCAGCGTCGTGACGATATCGCGCACGGCAGCCCGATCGGTTTCGCCGAGCTGGGCGAGCACGTCGAGCGCGTCATCCAGCGATTCGAGCAGCCGCTTTTCATCCGATTGCGTCTGCTGGCCCGCCACTTCACCGGCGATGCGCTGGAGCCCGGCATCGTCTCCCGTTGCGCCGTTTATGCGGTCGCGCAGCGAAAGCAGCAGCGCGAGGCGTTGGTCGGGCGGGATCAGCGATGTGTCGGCGATCGTGTCCGCGGCGCGCGCGAGCAAATATGCCTCGCCGACCGGATCGCGCATGCCGGCGGGCAGCACGCGCATCGTGAGATAGAACGAACGGGACACGGCTTTTAGCAACGGACCGAGCAGGAAGGCCCGGTTGGAGTTCGAGATATCGTGCACGAGGCGGCAAGGGGCAGATCAAAGAAGAGCCGCATTGTATCGTGGACGAAGGCGATGAGCCGTGGATGCGTCTCGATCAGACTTTCGTTGAGGGCCACGCCCGGTTCTCCCGACGCGCTGTGCGCATGACTGGCCAGGTCGTTGCCCGATAACAACGCAATACGTGTTTTTTTCGGCTGTGCAGTTAGTGTTTACGCGAGCTTTGCGCCTGGCTTCGTAGAATTGGCTGCATGTTCAACCAAATGCATGCACTGTCCCGAGTCGCAGTGTGCAATCCCCGCAGATGCAAACGCTCCAGAGGTATGAGGTCGCCACGCCTGTTGCAAAGGCATTTCCACACGCGCCCCGCTGTGCTGCGCCACGCGTGATTACCGTGCAGATGATCGTACGCGTGGCGACATCCGAAGCCGAATCCGCGCGCCGGGCGCTGCACCGCATGCTCGGCAGTGCGCTTGGCGTGCATACCATCGATATCGATCGACGTCACGATCTCGCGTGCCTGCATGTCGAACTCGACCGCGCTCGCGTGGGCGAAGCGATGGCGCTCGTGATTCGCACGGTGTCGCGTGCCGAGTTCGGCACAATCCGGCGGCTCGAACGGATGTAGCGGTTCGGGTGGAATGCTGGCAGCGTCAGGCTGACGGCTCCCGCATAAGCAGCGCGCCAGCGATCTGCCAGCGCTGCAAATGCGAGTATGTCCGGGGGAGAAACGCTGCGCCTCCATCAACTGATGAAGAAGGATTCGTAGACTTTTATTCGGGCCAGTTTAATGGCCCGAATGGGTGCGATTGAACGGAGTAACTGCTTAATCGGCAGGGCGGCGGTCGGCCAGCGCGTGTTCACAGTCCTTGAGCACCTGCAGCACGAGCTTGGCCTGATAGTTGAGGTCGTCGGTGTCCAGAATCTCTTCGACAGCGTCGCGCGCCCAGGCAGCATCGACAAACCACGCGTGCTGTTGTGCAATCTCCTGCGCAATGGCCGTGAGTCTTGCAACCGCGAGCCAGTCGGCTTCGCGGCTGTGGCGGTCGAGCCACTTGTGCGCGGCCTGCACGTGAAAGGCCGCATTCGGCCAGCTTTCGTTCAGGTAGTACGCCCCGAGGCTCCCGCAGGTGAGCCAGCAGAGCAATTCCACGCGGTCGCGCGGACTCAGGCGGTGGCGTACATCACTCATGGCGACGCTCGCGAAAATAACAGCATTCGGTTGACGGGTGCGCTCAGGCGTTCGACTCCGTTAGCAAAAAGATAACACGTACCAGGCGAACGCGCCTGACCGCAATCGGGACCGCGTGCAGAGGTGGTTGCGTCAATGTTGCCTGGATGGCGGTAGTGTGCGAATCAGTACTGACACCAGGGTGGAATGGCGCTGCAATGCGGGGTTTCAGTCGATCGAGCGGCGATTAAGCGTCGCTTCAAGCGATTGGATTGCTCGTTCGAAACGAATTGCCAGGGATGCCGAATAAAGAACAATCTGGCAGCGGACAGGTCATTGTGCTGACGACGGCGCCAATGCGATGTCCGTGCGCAGCACCGACACGTGCGAATTGCAGTATTTTTTGTATGTATTGAGGGCGTGATGATTCGTTGAGGTTGTGCGAGCGTGCTTTGCGCTAGCGTATTGAACATGCGTGCATTGGCGTGTCGCCAACCGGAGCGGACCCGGTACCAGGCTTGAACGGCACGCAATCCAGTGTGGCTCGGAGGCATGCCCTCATGCAGACGAATCAGGAAACGGCAAGCGCGGACGCCGGTGCGCCGTGCGTCGAGCGAAGCGGTGACGCATTTACTTTCGGCAACAACGTCGTGGCGCTTGCGTGGCGCGTTGCGCAGGCGCGCGTGGGCGATTTTGTGCTGATCGACCGGATGCATGGACGCACACTGCCGCTGGCGGAACCATTCGCGTTGACGATGGCGGATGGCGTCGTGTTCGGTGTCGCGAATTCCGATCTGCTCGACGTTTTCCAAACGGAAACACTGGTGGCCGATCCCCATTCCGGCTGCCGCGAAGGGCGAAAGGCGGGGTTGCGCGTGAACGCGGTTTTTTCCGATCGGAATCGCCGCTTGCATGTGACGTGGCGCGTGGGGATGCGTGCGGGTGACGCCTGGCTGCGTATGAGCCTCGAAATTGCGGCACTAGACCGCGGCGAGCCCATTGCGGCGATTTCCATGCTGCGTGTGCTGGCGGCTCATGCCCATGTCTGTGGCGACTATCCCGGTGTGCCGGGCGTTGTCGACGACATCTATCTAGGCATCGAAAATCCGCTCGCATGCGTGGAGACGGACAGCACGGGGCTGCGCTTCGCACTGCGCCGCAGTTTGCCGCTCGAACGCGGCAAGCGCATCGTCGTTTCGGCGGTGGCGGGCGTGGCGCGCGCAGGCGAGTTGCGGCGAGACTTCGCCCGTTATCTCGAAGCGAGCCGCGCACGGCCGTACGCGCCTTTCCTGCACTACAACTCATGGTACGACATCGGCTATCTCACGCCTTATACACAAGCCGATGCGCTCGATCGCATCGGCGCTATCGGCCGGGAACTGCATGAGCGACGCGGAGCGCAGATCGACTCGTTCGTATTCGACGACGGCTGGGACGACCTCGGCGGCGACTGGCGTTTCAGCGCCGCATTTCCACATGGTTTCGCGCCGCTGCACGAAGCGGCCGCGCGCTACGGCGCGGCGCCAGGCATATGGTTGTCGCCTTGGGGCGGTTACTGTGCACCGCGCGAGACGCGCGTCGCACGCGGACGCGAGCGCGGCTATGAAATCGTCGACGGCGGTTTTGCGCTCTCCGGCCCGCACTATTACCGTCGTTTTCGTGAAGTGGTCATGGACCTGCTGCACCGGCACGGCGTGAATCATTTCAAGTTCGATGGGACCGGCAACGCCGATTGCGTCGTGCCGGACAGCCAGTTCGACAGCGACTGGGATGCGGCAATGCATTTGATCGGTGAGATTCGCGCAGCGCGTCCCGCGGTCTTCGTGAATCTCTCCACGGGCACCTTGCCGTCACCGTTCTGGCTGCGCCATGTCGATTCGATCTGGCGTGGCGGCTCGGACGATGGCGAGGCCGGTACCGGCAACCCGCGCGAACGCTGGATCACGTATCGCGATGCGCAGACCTGGCGCAATATCGTTTGCCGCAGCCCGCTCTTTCCACTGAACTCGCTGATGCTTCACGGCATCATCTTCGCGCAGATGCATGCGCGGCTGAATGAACGCCATGGCGCGGCATTCCGGCATGAAGTGCAGTCGTATTTCGCAAGCGGCACGCAACTGCAGGAACTCTACGTGACGCCAGCACTTTTACGGAGCGGCGATTGGGACTTGCTGGCCGAGGCCGCGCGCTGGGCGCGCACACGGGCCGACGTGCTGCGCGACAGTCACTGGATCGGCGGCGCACCCGATGCACTTGAAGTCTATGGATGGGCTGCCTGGTCGGCGCCGTCCGGTATCGTCGCGCTGCGCAATCCGGGTGACCGGACGCAGACGTTCGTACTCGATCTGCGGCGCGACCTCGAATTGCCCACGCTTGACCGTGGTCGATTTGCCGTGCGCGATGTTTGGCGCGGTGATGCTGCACATTTGCCCGTGTCGCTCGACGTTGCCCATCCACAGCCGTTACGGCTCGCCCCATTCGAAGTGCGCGTGCTGGAACTGCACGCGCTTGCGCAATCCGCTTGAATCGCGCTCAGGCAATCGCTCACGTGAGCGTGGTTTCCAATGCGACCGGCATCGCCTCGCACTGGTGTAGATCGAATATCGTGATCGTGTTTTCGCCTGGCTTCAGCCATGGCGCCGGGCAGAAGAGCCGCTGCTGCGGACCGATCTGCCAATAGCGCCCCAGTGCGTGTCCGTTGACCCACACGAGCCCCTTGATCCAGTGCCGCATGTCGAGGTAAGTGTCGCCGATGGCATCCAGTTCCAGTGTCGCCCGGTAGAACCATCCTGCCTTTTCCGCTGTTTCAACCGTTTCAACCGTTTCAGCGAGCGAGCTTGCAGGCTTTAGCCGTCCAATATAGTCCGTATCCATCGGCAAAAGCGTGACTTCCCATCCCGTGAGCGTATGCGGTTGCGCGGCGAGATCCTGTAGCGTCACCGATCCGATGATGCCTTTGCGGTCCTCCAGATGCGGCCCATAGTTCACGCGGCCCATGCCTTCGACGAGAATCTCCAGCAGGACGGCTCCGTTCTGATCCGGCACGGCGGGCGGTAATTCCAGCGCCGTGTGCCCGGCGAGCCGCACGGACTGCGCGTACGACGGCGGAACGCGCGTACGCGAGATGCTGCCCGCGTACTGTCCTCCGACGAAAACGGTCGCGTAATCGTGAACCGCATCGATCGTTAAGCGCCCGCCGTCGTAGCCATTCAGCCGTTTGCGATAAAGGGCGAGTCCATACGACTGACCATAGTGTTCGAACGGCATCGGTTCGACGGTCTGGTCGACCGGCAGCGGCGCGGGCAGGTTGCTCCACAACGATGCCCAGCGCACCGGCTGCAGTGCATGGCGGCCCGAGCGGCGCACGGTCGGCAGCTGATCGGGAATCTCGCACAGCGGCGATTCGGGCGGCAGATACGAGCCGATGATGCGACGGTACGCGTGAAATTTCGGCGTCGCCACGCCCTGTTCGGTGATGGGCGCCGAATAGTCGTAGCTCGTAATGTCGGGCTGATAGTCGAGTGTGAGCGGATCCACGTTCGCCCCCGCGTAAAACCCGAAGCTCGTGCCGCCATGAATCACATAAAGGTTGAACGAGAGCCTTTCGCGCATGAACGCTTGCAGCGTCGAGGAAAGATCGTACGCGGTGCCCTGCATCTCCAGGTCGCCCCAATGCGTGAGCCAGCCCGGATAGACTTCACCGGCCATCACGGGGACGCCGGGATACGCCTCGCGCGCGAGGTGTATCTGACGCGCGTCGCCATTGCTCAGTGCAATGGCCCCACCCGGCACATTCGAATGATTTTTCTGCAACTGATCGAGACCGTCTTCCGTGTAGAAGGGCGCGTCGATACCGTGGCGGCGCCATAAAGCGCAGAGTTCGTCGAGATAGGCCGGATTGTGGCCATACGAACCGAATTCGTTTTCGATCTGGATCATCAGCACCGGCCCGCCGTTGGCCGCGAGCAGCGGTGCGACGCGCGGCGCGAGCGCGGCGACGTAGCGCGCGACGGCTGCAATGTAGCGAGGGTCCGTCTTCGAATCCGTGCGCAACCGGATATCCGGCTCAGCCAGAAGCCAGGGCGGGAGCCCGCCCAGATCCCATTCCGCGCAGACGTACGGCCCGGGACGCAAAAGCACCCACATCTGCTCGTCGCGACAGAGGCGGATGAACGCTTCGATGTCGCGATTCTCGCTGTGAAAGTCGAATTCTCCAGGGCGTGCTTCGTGATAGTTCCACATCACGTAGAGGGCGATGGTGTTCATGCCCATTGCTTTCGTCATGCGAATACGGTGCTGCCAGTAGGGCCTTGGAATGCGTGCGGGATGCAGTTCGCCGCTGCGGATCTGGAATGGCTGACCGTGCAGGAGAAAATCTTTACCGTCGCTCGAGAAATCGAACACGGCCGGGCGATGACCATCTGGCGCGCCATGGCCGTTTTCTCCGCTCGCACTCGGTCCTTGATGCAGCGGTGCAATGCCCGCGAGCCGGGCCAACGCTCGTCGATTTGCGATTCGAATATGTTTCATAACGTTCACGATGACTCGAAACGCATTCATCCGACCAACAACATAGCAGGCACGTGCATTGCCCGCATTGCACGGCGCGGGCGACAAGAAGTCTGAAACCGCGTGATCCGCTGTCTACAATTCAACGACATGGAGTGCGCTCTTGAGCGCCCATGTATCTACAACTCTTATGGAGGCTGGCGATGACAATTCGACTAGGAGAAGACGCACCGGATTTCACAGCGGAGACCACCGAAGGCACGATTCACTTTCACGACTGGATTGGCGATCACTGGGCCATTCTGTTCTCGCACCCGAAGGATTTCACGCCCGTCTGCACCACGGAACTCGGCTATATGGCGCGGCTAAAGCCGGAGTTCGACCGCCGCAATACGCGCATTATCGGCCTCAGTGTCGACCCCGTGAGCGATCACCGGAAGTGGGTCAAGGACATCGAGGAAACGCAGGGCGCCGCGGTTAATTACCCGATGATTGGCGACGACGATCTGAAGGTCGCGAAGCTTTACGACATGATTCATCCGAACGCGAGCGGCGGTACGCGCACGGCGGTGGACAACGCCACGGTGCGTTCGGTGTTCATCGTCGGGCCCGACAAGAAGGTCAAGGCCATGCTCGTCTATCCGATGAGCGCGGGACGCAATTTCGACGAGGTGCTGCGTTTGCTCGATGCGCTCCAGCTTAATGCGAAGCACTCTGTCGCGACGCCCGTGAACTGGAAGCAGGGCGAAGACGTAATTATCCCGACGTCGGTTTCGGACGATGCCGCGAAGCAGAAATACCCGCAAGGATTCAGGACGTTGAAGCCGTATCTGCGTTACGTCGAACAGCCGAAGTAAAAGAAAAGAGCGGCGCACGAAAGTGCGCCGTGCTCGTTTTAATCGAGCGACGCGGTTTCAGGTTTTTACAGCACGGTTTGCTGCATGAAGGGCATGGGGGGCATGAAGGGCGGTTGCGCGTTGCGTGATGGCGTGGCGCAACCGGGTGAGCGCGGGGTGATGTGTTACGCATGCGTCAAGGCAACGCTGCCGGGCGACGGTAAAATGAGGGCCGGCCGCACATGGTCGGCCGTTCACCCGTTCATACCCAGCTCGAACCCATGCAAAATAATTCGGCACGTGGCGCGACCTTGCCCGCCTACGAACAAATCAAGCGCTACGTCCTCGAACAGATCGAAAAAGGCGTTCTGGGCCCGGGCGACGTCGTGCCCTCGGAGACGGAACTGGTCAAGGAATTCGGCGTCGCGCGCATGACGGTTTCGCGGGCACTGCGCGAACTGATGGCTGAAGGCGTGCTGAACCGTGTGCGAGGATCGGGGACGTACGTCGCGCCGCGCCAATACGAGTCGACGGTGCTGCAAATCCGCAATATCGCCGATGAAATCGCCGCGCGCGGCCATCGCCATACGGCACGCGTGCTGTCGCTGGCGACGAGCGACGACCCGTCCGCCATCGCGGCGCTCGAACTCGAATCCGGGCCCGCGTTTCATTCGCGCATCGTCCACAACGAGGAGGGCGAGCCGATCCAGTACGAAGACCGCTATGTGAATCCGCAGGTCTTTCCGGATTATCTGGCGCAGGACTTCACGCTGGAAACGCCCAATCACTACATGGTCCGGCTCGCGCCGGTGCAGCGCGCCGAATTCCGTATCTATGCGCAAAAGCCTGATGCGCACGTGCGCCAGTATCTGAAGATGGAAATCGGCGAACCGTGCCTGCTGCTGATTCGGCGCACCTGGGTCGGGCGCCATGTGGCGACGTCCGTGCGGCTGTGGCATCCGTCGTCCCGGTTTCATCTCGCCGGGACTGTTTGAGGCGCTTCGCGCTTCCATTCGGCGCACCCGGCCCACCCGGCACCGGCGCAATCGCGCTCCTTCCGTCCCGCCTGCTCGCACGCCGTCGCCCCGGCGTGCGGCCTTGCGCCAATTCGCTGCGCATTTTTAATTGCTGCTGTACCCATCATGTTGTCTAGCCATGAAGGATGCTGCATTGCCTGCCCATCGGGCCGTAGGTGCTTGATTTTCGCTGTTTTCCAGGGTAATTCCCTACGCTTAAATTACTGAAACGAGTTGTATATACAACTTGGCGGCGGTAGACTTGGCCTAAGTTTCAGCGCCATGCGGGCGCCCACAAAAGGGCGTGCGACTGCGCTGCCCTCAGGACACTCTCTTTTCCGACACGCACGGACGCCATGAACCATCCGAGTTATACCGATCCCCGCCTCGATCCGACCCGCACGATCCGCGCGCCGCGCGGTGCGGAGAAGGTCTGCAAGACCTGGCTTGCGGAAGCCGCCTATCGCATGATCCAGAATAATCTGGACCCGGAAGTCGCCGAGCATCCGCACGCGCTTGTCGTGTA